>JANNQJ010000336.1:0-8589 GCA_031400675.1 Cyclobacteriaceae bacterium | reverse complement strand
AGATAAAGTGCATCTTCAGAAAAAGCCCAAACGCCAATGTGATGGTCAATGGTCACCGACCAGGAACTGATCACACTGCCGTCATCCGCATCGAGCGCACCGAGCCGCGTTGTACCATCGGATATATTCAGATAGTAATACATCCGGCCATTCTGGTAGTGAAAGTCATAGCCTGCATAGTATTCATCTTCAGGAGGAGGCGGTATATTGTCAGCCCATCCGGGTAAGCCTGTCCCGGTAGTTTCGTCAAGAACTGCAATACTATTAACCGATGTGCCTAAGTGTCCTACGATATAGCCTCCAACAAAAATATTTCCCCCATTGATCAGCATCGTATTGACCTCTCCGTAAATCTTTTTATTACTTGGTTCAAGCACTCCGGTTGTCTTGTTTACAGCGGCCAAATGTGGTTGAGCCACATTGTTTACGGTTCGAAACGTACCCCCGATGAAAAGTTTATTGCCATCAATACCAACGGTGTTTACCTGATCATATCCATAGAAATTGGATTGGGTGTTGCTAAAGAAAACCAACTCGAACGGTGTCAACGTTGAAGTTGCCAGCTCAATTCTTGCAACCCGGAACCTTGAAGCGCCTAATACCTGATCGAAACCACCTGCCAGGTATAACATGCCTCCATCCAGTAACATTGTCCTTACCCATCCGTCAGGCCGGGGATTAAATGTTTCGAGTGCTGCAGTCGCTGCATTTACTGCGGCAAAATGTCTGCGACTTGGCGCTGCAGCATTCACGTTGTCGAAGTAACCTCCGAAATAAACAATGCCCGCGTTAACGAGTATGCATTTCACTTCGGCAAACGAGTTTACGGTCACGGTAACATTCCACGAAGTAGCCAGGCCGGTTGTCGCATCCAGCGCGGCTATTAAAGTGCGTGCCTGCCCACCGATGTTTGAAAAGGCCCCGCCCGCATACACAGTGCTTCCAGAAACCGTGAGAACATTTATATATCCGTTTACGTCTACATTAGGATTCCAACTGGTGAGTGCATTGTTGGTAAGGTTAATGGCGGCTGCACTATTGCGTGTTGTTCCATTCACGGATAAAAAATAGCCTCCGAAGTAAAGTATGTTCCCCGATTTTGCGAGTGCCATAATCCACGTGGACTCACCTAACGAAACAGGAAACTCGTCAATTGTTTTGTCGGCATGTATGTGGAGAATTTTACTTGTATAGGTAGTTCGATCCTGTATTCCAACATACATTCCGCCAGCATCATCCGATATAGCGGTTAAAACGTCTTCTTCAATTTTTGGAAAACTCTCATCCTCAACCAGCGTGTTGCTGAACGATGCTGTGCCTCCGTAATAGGCAGGTCCAAACCAGTCGAATCCACCCATTAAAAGAACTTTACCATCACCTGTGGCGATGTGGTTCACTCGGCCATTGGTTATCCATGAATCTTTCAGGGCTGTTTGAGCCTGAATGGTTACTATGGAAAGCCAGAAGAGAGAAAGGATATACAGTATTTTCATGTACCAAATCTCAGCAGATTTAGTATGCCATAGTATCACATGATGATGTGAGATTGCTAGAAGTGTTGTTTATGAGACTATGCTTTTCCTTGTTTCAAGGACGGAATCCAAATCATAAAAATCTCTACGAGTATGATTGGCATAAATGAAAACAGCCATTCTATCACAACACTCCGTACGTTCGTATCTTCTATGATGCCGAATAAAAAGCCCATCGGAATAACCTGATATAACCTCACAAACACGAATGCCAACGCACAGGTGTAGCTACGTACCATGAACTGCTTATGTGCGATGATATTTTTCTTCCGGATGGAATACCAAGCCATAGCGGTGGTGATAAAAAGTAATACAGATAGCGGCACCAGTGAAAACCTGCAGCCCACACAATCAAATATCAGTGCCAGTCTAAATGCTGAGACGGCAGCGATCAATGTTCCGATGATATAAATCTTTCCTGCCAGCCGGTGGTATTTTATATATTTTGTTCGAATGGATTTCCAAAACTGAATAGGGCCCAGAAACAATGAACAGGTGGCGCCTAGTATATGTGCTACAAACCAAAACTGATTGTCGACAAAACGTTCATTGCGGTAGCCAAATAAATAGGCCACGGCATTGTCAAAGTAAAACGAAGCAGATAGTAAAATCAGGACTGTCCAAAAAATGAAAATCAGAAATCTGTTTACTTTCATGATATCTAATTAAAGACCTTAGCACAAATCATTTTTGAGTCAACCCTTTTTTAAAGAATTTGTTAACCAAGTTGGAGTCAATTGAATATTTAATGGTATCAGAATTTACAAAGACAAAGGCACTATATCGTTCTCCCATTTTAGTGAGGTCCTTTATTTCCCTAAAAGTATCGAGCATGTCTTCATGCTTAGTAAAAAAATCTGTTGCGTATTGATCTAAAGACGATTGATCAATTTCGTAAGCTTGATATTCTTGAAAGTCCTCCTCTTCCTCTTTTGATAGCGTTAGCCCACAGAGAGGGCATAGTGAACTTACTATTCTTACGCTGGTGTATGCGCGTGGCCCTTCATCCTGAAACTCATTGTCGGAACTTACAACCAAAAGCTCCCCGTCACGGCATATATAGATGCTACTCATGGACGTTCGTGCTGAGTTATATGTGCTACTGAAAGCGCAGAGTTGCCTATTCGCGTTGTAATACCAGATTTCGTCTTCGTTTACTTTCCCCATTCCAACTGCATCATCATGTGTGTAGGACATTTTTATTGTGGCGTATTTTTTATCTTTACATTGTTCTACCAGTTGAGCCAGTTTATTTACGATTTCAGTTTCTCTATTATCGGTTGAAATAGTTTCCGCGTGGAAATTAAATTCAAGTGCACTACTAAGATCTGATAGATCAATAGGAGGTTCATCAAGATCGGGTTGTTCTTCGACTGCGTCAACAATTTCTGTTGATAAAGGAGGATTGGTTAGCGAATCCTGTGAAGTACTTGTTGAATCGATAGTTGATTCTGTTTCACTTTTTGGAGCGGAGCAGGTTGCTAAAAAAATAATGATGAATAAGGCAACGAATATTTTCATAAATGCATGATCCAGGTTTTCATCGCTACCTCGTAAATGTTTCGATTCCACCTTTACTGTTTTTTAAAACCATCAGTTTACGAGACAGTTTGATTACCTGAAGATGTGTATCGAAGGGATCAGACCATCCGCAATCTTTGACGTCTGTCAGCTCAAGGCTAATGTATTCGCCATCAAATGCCCAAGTTCCATTTACATCACAGTCGGCTGCTCCAAAACCAAAAACTCCATTTGGTTCAAAACTTACACCACCTCCTCCTCCCTGCCAGGCTCCAGAAAATTGGTCTTCGGAGTAGGGGGCAGAAAAAGTCAGAGGATACAAAGAAATGTAATAATAGCTATCGTACGTGTTGTCAACCGCACTAAATAGCTTTCCCCCTAACTCATCAGTCGCAAGTGTCAATTGATCTTTGGTAAATGATTTTACTGTAAATGAAGTAGTATCTGCGTCTATTGCCAGTTGTATGGATTTATTTAATAGTTGCCACGTACCATAGATTTCTTTTCCATCCACCAAATGGGCAATGTTAAATTTTCCGCTATCAGACAGCGTCAACTCGTATACACCGTAACCACTGTAGTTACTGTTGGAAGCGAATGGAAACTTGACGAGATTGGCTTCATTAAGTTCAATTTGACCAGCACCTATTTCATCATTTTTGGATTTCAATTCGATTGGTTCGGAAGAAACAATTTCTTGGTCTAATTGTCCACTATCGATAGGATTTTCAGTTGATGAGGTTTGAGTTTCGGTAGATTTGTTTTGTGTGCATCCAAGCAATACCAGAGAAAGGATGATGGAGGTAAGCGTTGATTTCATTTGTTTATTTTTTTTCGTTGAAATAATTAACTACCAACGACTGCTACTGCCTCCACTGCCTGAACTTCCACCCCCACCACCACTAAAACTGTCTCTTGAACTTCCACCACTTGAACTTGATCTCTCTTTTCGCATCCTTCTTTCATAAGCAAGATCCGTTTCGGAGTCGTATTCACTTTCGCTCTTGTCATTGATGACTGTACAAAGGCCGATTAGAACGATTGTACCTAAACCAGGTACAAGTAAAAAGATGACGCAGGCTAAAATATTCTTCTTCCTTCGTTTGGGCTGGTTTTTCCATTTTCTTAATGACAATAAATTAACGATGAAGAATAAAAGACTGATAGCATAAGAAACACCCATCGGTATCAATAGGTAATCGAAAGGACCCGGGGGCTTAAACTCATGTTTGCTGTAATAGATCAGTTGGTCAATACCTGCGTCAATACCCTTATAATAATTTTTTTCTTTAAAATGAGGCCGCATATCATCATCTTGAATTTGCTGGGTTAGAGCTGAAGGCAACACTTCCTCTAAACCATAGCCTATTTGAATTCTATAGGTGCGATCATCAATAAAAACAGCAATTAATATTCCGTTGTTTTTATCTTTTTGACCAATGCCCCACGTATTAAAAATCTTTTTTGAATAGTCTTCTAAATTTTTGCCATGTAAACTGCTGGCTAAATAGATAAATAATTGATTGCTCGTGCTGTCTTCAAAGGCGCGTAGCTTAATATTTAATAGTTTTTCTTGTTGTTGCGTTAAAATATCTGCTTCATCGGTTACATAATTGACGGGCTTAGCTGGAAATTCCTTCCACCAATTGGTTTGTCCGCTTACGAAGGATGGAAATAGGAGCAGAAGAAATACAAAATGTTTCATATTAAATTTTATCTGTTATCCTCGTATTATGTGTCTTAAGGTTGTTCGTCAGACGTGGGTACAGTGCAAGGGCTGACTTCGTACTTAAAGGCCATGAGTATATTTTCCTCAAACGTAAATGTGATTGTCCGGCTTTGTTCCTCGGATTGCAGGGTATATTCAAAATACCGTTGGCCATCGGTTACGATATCATCTTTGGTAAGCCTCATGATTTTTACAAAGGCTTCCTCCTTCATGCCAATTTTGATGTTCTTGGAAAAGGGAATCTTCGAGGATTCTATATAGGCGGAACAAATCGGGTCTTTGGAATTTTCATTAACAATGATTTGTGATTCTCCAAAGTTTATCGATTGTTGCCCGTTGAAGATCTCGTCTGTGAATTCGATGTTTTCTTTTTTTAAATGATTCGTGATGCTCGCATAGGAGTTTATCGTGAATGGTTTTTTGGCAAAATCATTGAGCAAGTTTCGCTTTGAGACATAATCGTTGTAAAGTTCTTTACTGATCGTGAATTCCTGGGCATAAGCTTTTCCTCCTGATTGATTGTCCGGCCATTGATCGTACTCAACGGTAAAAACAAATCCAGCAGTCGCTTCTATGGCCTTGTCCCATGCGTTGCCTATTGTGCTGATCAGATCAGGAAGTGTTGTAAAAAATTCACTTTCACGTTCGACCAGATCATTTTCATTTAAGTATTTTTTTACCCCTCCGCTACCACCAGCTTCCATGTTGCTGTCCATTCCACAGTCTGGGCATTTGGATCGTAGAATCTTGGTGTGATAAGTCATGCCTATCTGATTATCTTCATTCCAATAGTCGCTCAGGGCAATCAGGGAATCATTTGAAAAAAGACAGATCAGTATTTTCGTATCCCGGCCTTCACCCTCTCGGAAGTATTTTCTCGAAAAGGCTTTTAGCTGGTGGGAAGCATCAAAGAACCAGGTTTCAGTAACTTCTTCTGTTTCGGTTACTTCCTGATATTCACCTTCATAATCCCGTTCCCGACTGTAGGTAGATTCAACCGTCCGATATTGTCGATTATCATACTCGGTCATTAATTCCTGCAGGCCAAATGTTACTTCCGATTCGGTCGGATCCACTGAAAGTGATTCTGAGTAATTCGAAAAGTTAGCGAATGGGCTGTCATGAGCCTGATTTTGAATTGAGACTTGCGTTTGCCCGTACGTGTTAGCAGCCGCAGTCAACCCTACCGAGTCAACGGAAGTGCTGTCGGATACTATTTCAGTTTTAGAGTTAGAGCAACTGAGCGCAATCACGGCAAGGGAAGAAAGGACGATTAATTTCATACAGAATATTAGTTGTTATTTTTGATCTTCAATCTGTTTTATCAGTTGGACATTCGCTTTCTCAATGTCTGTAAGCCTGTCCTCCACGTTAGCGTATTGAGGTTTGTACCACCGCATCGCACCGTAGTGACTTTTCATAGGCTCCGTTTTAAAAATGTACCCATACACGGCAAAAATTTCATTGCGCATAATTTTTAGTTCTTCTTTTGAATACCGGTTTAGGCTTCCTGCATCCAAATAGTTTTCTGAAACTTGTGGGTACTTTCGGCCGCTTACCAAACTTCCTTCTTCGTCAAGCAAGTAATACTGGAGCACGTCCGTAGAAACTTCTTCCTGGTTTTCTTCATCCCAATCAATAGATGTATTGGTAACAGCCAGCACGTGCCGTTCTGTGTCATAGTCATATGCGTAATCCTTCCCACCACCATCCGGCCCTGATGAAGGGTAGGAGGTACCGATCTCTACATCTGAAATCAACGTGCCCTCTTTCGTAAACGAAACTGCATACAGTCTATCCATGCCCGGACCTACTGGCATAAAATGAGCATAGAGCAACAGGTACACAGGATTCGTTTCTAAAACTTCTTTTGTTGAAAAACGTCCTATTTTTTCGCTGTTTAAAAAAGATTCAACTGCCCAATCGGGAAGTTTCACTTCGGGTTTATCAAACAGGCTAATGAAAGCAGCAAACGAGTTGGTGTCTGTTTCAAGTGAAGTTGTTGTTTGATTGTTCGCAAAGGCTGATGCCAGAGCACGCTCGGATTGTACATGACTTTGGGTTTTTGTTTCAGTTTTATTTCCTGTGATAGAAAAGGAAATAATTAAAAGAAACGTGAGTAGTGCCAGGACCTTTAAACGTATTCTTATTTGAATCTGCTTAGCTTTCATAAGCATGTGGTTATACCAATTTTTCATTGATCGCCTTACTCACCGCCTCCGTTTGAGAATGCACATGGAGTTTTTCGTAAATCTTTCGAATGTGCGAACGAACCGTGTCGAGACTAATATTAAATTCAGCAGCAATTAATTTGTAGCTGTTGCCTTTACTCAAGGAGGTGAGGACTTCCTTTTCTTTTGGTGTAAGTTGATAGGGATTTTCAATGGAAGATTTTTGCTGCATGGAACCGAGTACCATACGCGCAATGCTAGGCGACATCGGTGCGCCACCCTCCATCACTTCTTCAATGGCGGAAAATAGCTTACTGGAAATGTGCTTCTTCAATAAATAACCGGAAGCTCCGGCACAGATGGCATCGAACACATGTTGGTTGTCGTCAAATACGGTGAGCATGAGAATAGGTATATCTTTATTAACAGCGCGAACCTGAGCCACGGCTTCAATGCCTGTCATGCCGGGCATATCAATATCCATAAGTAATAAATCCGGCTTTTGATTTTGTAAGTGACTATTCACCTGCATTGGATTTTCATAAGCGCCAAGCAGATTAAGATTGCTATTCAACTTCAACATGGACTGGATACTTTCGCTCAGCAACTGATTGTCCTCGTAGAGTAAAATAGAATGTGGCATCATATTGAGACTGTAAATATCAACACTACCTTAATACAGCGCTATCGCATCATCATGCGATGGGCACTTTTAGGTTTACTTCAGTTCCGGCCCCCAGTGTACTTTTCAGGTCTAGTGTGGCGTTTATCTCTTTTGCCCGCTCGCGTACGTTGCGCAGTCCGTTGCCGACTTTTACTTTTTGTTCATCAAAGCCCTGTCCATTATCTTTGATGGACATCACCAGAATATGATCTTGTTGATTTAAACTGATTTCTACCTTGCTTGCCTCACTGTACTTTGCGGCATTATTGATGGTCTCTTTATAGATGAGAAAAAGATTCTTGCGTTGGTCGGCACTCAACATCAAATGTTCTAATTTTTCAGAAAACTGATACTCGATGTTTTTTAATTCGAAAATTTCCGAAGCAAATTCTCTCATGCGGATAAGCACCTGACTCATCGAATCATTCCGTGGGTTTATGGACCACACCATATCCCCCATGTCTTCCATCATTCGGGCCGATTGATCACCAATGCGCTGTAGGTAGCCTTGTGTATTTCCATTTTTTTCTACGAGCGCCACTTGACTTAAGATGTTAATGCTAGAAAGCGCTGAGCCCATATCATCATGCAAATCGCGAGCAATGTTGTTGCGTACTTTTTCAATCTCAAGCAAACGCTTTGAGCGATTCATTACCCGGTAGCGGTTTACGAGTAATACGCCAATCACCAAAACTGAAATAAATCCAATGATACCAAGTGTAATTGTTACTCTCTGCCGACTTAGCGCCAGTGTTTGTAGTTCCTGATCTTTTTTAAGCAAAGAGATTTCTTTTTCTTTTTTCTCGTTATTGTATTTTTCTTCTAATTCTTTCAATTGAACCAGGACAATATTTCCTTGCACACTGTCGGTTAATTCCATGTGCAGCTTCAGGTAGGTAAAAGCTTTATCATATTGTTGTTTCAATGCATAGTATTCGCTCAGCCTTGAATATTCAAGCGCTTGCCGTTGAC
>JANNQJ010000335.1:0-7758 GCA_031400675.1 Cyclobacteriaceae bacterium | reverse complement strand
CTCTCAATCGCTGTGGATCATTCCGCATCGCCAGTTCCAACAAATAATAATTGCTGACCAACACTTCAAAAGGATCACTGAATTGAGAGGTTTCATTTTTAAAAGGAAGTTGATTTGATTGTAGTGCAAGGATCAGGTAATGCCGGGCGGAGTCTAACTCGTTATTATTTAAAAATGCAACCCCCGTCTGATTAAGGAGATTAATGTGGTCTGGATTGTAAGGTTGAGAATCAGATTGTTTGATTTGTACAGCTTTTTTAAAAAACTCAACAGCTTCTTCATGTTTCAATTGCAAATCAAGATTTAATGCTTTAAATCTATAGGCTTCAACCAGGTCCTGACTACTTTCTTCTTCTACCATTTCCATTGCTAATCGAATTAGGCTATCAGATTCATTAAATCGTTTCATGTTAGTTGCCTCAGCACTTTCCTCACAATACAATCTGTACCAGTATTTCTTATGAATGGTTGAGTCTGCTGACAAGATCAACCTGGCCTTTCGAAGTTGTGCAGAGGCTGAATCCGTCTCATTCAATAACTTGAAATTATTAGATTTGGCAAATAGAAGTAATACACGTTCCTCTGACCCAGCTTCAGCGTTAAGATACAATTCAGCTTCTTGTAGTATTTTAAATGCACGATCGTACTCAAGAATATCGCTAAGAAATGCAGCATAATTTACCAGCATGCTGGTACCTTTCATTTGAAAATTTTGTCTACCCCCTCTGAACATAGAGTACCATGTATCATAATGATCTTTAGCCTTTAGCAGATTGCCATAATTTTTATAGAATAATGCCAGGTTGTTATATAATATAATAAGCTGATTCGAATCGCGCACGTGAGTCTGATTTAGTTGAAGACTCTTTAGGTAATAATTTTCAGCAGGTATGTAATTCAATTGCTCGTTATACGCATTCGCTATATTGATGTAGGCTTTCGATAATTCCCGATATTTAGGTATGGGCGAATTTTCTAAGATTCTTATAGCTGATTGGTATTCCAATTCGGCCGCTTCATAATTTTGTGTTCGTTTAAAATTAATTCCAGCCATAATTCGAGCTTGGGCTAGCTTAATAAAAAATTGTGTTGAGTCTTGCTTAAAAATAGCGATGGCTTGTTGCAAATATTCATTTGCCCCTTTATTGTCATCTGTTTCCATATAGGACGCGCCTAACCAGTGCAAAAGCTCTGCATACAATCCGGCATTGCTTTTATCTATCCTGCTTTTGGCAAAACCTAAAATCTCAATCGATTTTTTATATTGAAGTTGACGGTTTAAAATCCTTCCCTCCATGACAAGAGCATGTGTTACAACTGTTGCGTCCCTTGATCTTTTTAATTGTGCACTGTAACGAAAGGCTTCCTTATAATTTTCCTCTAAAACAAGTTTTTCCAGAAGTATTGAGTTAACTACTTCAATGGAAGAAGCGTTTGCCAATGGCTTAAGGGAATGAAAAAAATAATCAGCTCGATAAACATCCTCGTACACCAGCGCCTGCCGGGCACTTGCTATTAAGGAGTCAACTTTTGATTGTTGTGCGCATATGTCAATTCCTAATGCAAGTGCAAAAAGGAATGAAATGACCGCAACCCTCATCAGCAAACCATTAACTCACGTCAACTGTGGTTGTGATGCTCGAACCTCCACTAGTAGAGTTACATCTAATTTTTTGCATACTTATTTAATCAAGTTTCACTTTCAATTGCGTCATGGAAACTCCTTCCTGCTGCCAATGGGTTACATATACCGGAGGAGGATACGAACTAAAGTAAAATTCTTCTTCTCCACTATTTTGGTAAGCATCAATTGCTGTCAGCGGATCACCCCGCCAGACTATACACCACAACGGATTTACTACTTCCTGACTAATGGAAGGCGTGATTTCAACTTTTACTGTAAATTTTTGTTCTTTATCTGTTCCCGGGACGACACGTATCGCATGTTCGGAATCAATTTTAACTTCCACATTGATCGGAGGATGGGATTGGGGTTTCATAGCACTCGAGGTTATTGGTTTTCCTTCCGCACATCTTCATGAACTCAGGTAAATATAACTAATTTCCACATTTTAATGTTGTCTATAAATATGAACGTTTTCGTGATGGGTGATATTCATGGAGCACACAAAGCCTTGGTCCAATGCCTTGAACGATCAGATTTTAACTACGCAAGAGATCACCTCATTTGTCTGGGTGATGTGTGTGACGGCTGGCCCGAAACCCGCCAGGCGATTGATGAATTGTTAAAAATTAAGAATCTTACTTACCTGCTTGGAAACCACGATTTCTGGACTCTGGAATGGATGAGGGAAGGTGATGCAGATGAGATTTGGTTGGCACAAGGAGGTTTCGCAACTGTAAACTCCTACAAAGACAATGTTCCGTTGGAGCATATCGAATTTCTGGAAAAAGCCCATCATTATTTTCTGCTGGGTGAAAAGCTATTTGTACATGCAGACATTGACATTAGATTACCGTTGGAAAAACAAAGTCTGCAAATACTGTTGTGGGGTCGAAGTCTGGCACGTACCGCCCTAGACCTTCATGCAAAAAGTATCGAAGGAAACCTCACCGGATTTGAAGAAGTGTATATCGGCCATACACCAGTTTCACCTCCTCCTGTTCGTGCGTGTGAAGTTTGGCTTATGGATACTGGTGCAGGTTGGTCAGGTGTGCTTTCCATGATGAACATTGAAACTAAAGAGTTATTCATGAGCGACCCCGTGCCGCAGCTATATCCCGGAATTGTTGGAAGGAAGAAGAAATAACTTATCGTTTTTTATCTGTCAGTGTACGTTGTGCCGCGCGTATTAGTATTTTAAAATCTGATTTAATCAGATCTACATTTTTTACCGTGTTGTAATCCGCAAAGCTGAGATCAGTCCTCTGCATGATACTTCCATAGATCACCAAGGCCGCCAGCAAACTCCCTCGATAATCAGGATGAAAATCATCTGGGCCATACAGTTTAAACTCCGGATAACTCTCCCACACTTTTTGCCATGCGCTACCAGCCGGACAAAAAATAGCTCTTGCGGAATCTGCCAGAAGTTTATACGACTCAAATACTGCAGGAAAATCAAACGATCTGGACTTTGCAGGCCACACCATGTACGAAACCAATTTGGCATTGTGCTGATCACAAAGTGCATCAAATTTCAATCCGTAATCGAGCAAGTAGGTGCGACCCTCTGTTTGTGCAGAGGGTCCTTGTTGCACAATGATGAAATTATATCCTCCTGACTTAATTTCTTGTTGCGCTTTACCGTCATTCCAGTGATCAATCAATGCGTAGTTGGGAAGGGAAATGGAGTGATACGTCAACTTCACACTATCACATGCTGCGATGAGTTTCACCAACTCTGGAAGGTTGTTGTAATAGGTAAGGCTGTTTCCTAAAAACAGCACATTGATTTTCTTTTGTGCGAATGCGCTCGCACATGTTATGGAATAGAAAAATAAAAGCCAGATTATTCTATGCATGATCAAATTGAATCACCTCCGCTCCGCGTGGGTTGATTAGAAATGAATTGATGAGGTTTTGAACAGTAGAAGATTCACGCCCTGTTTTCACGTACCTGCGCGCAGTCTCAAAATCTGTTACAATTGTATCTTTCTCCATAAAACCAAAACCAAGGTACATGCCTTTTTCCACGAGCACCATCCCGCGTTCATCGGTATTTCTTCCCTTTCCGATAATGGCTACGGATTCTCCGTTGCCTTTAAATGAAACGATTGCCTCGACTGCTCGCTTATTATACTTCATCATCGATTCAATACCTATGCAGGCACCCTTGCATTCACCCGTTTGATGTTGAAAACAAAGTCCTTTAGAGACCTGAAGGCCACTCAGCTTGGGGCAAAGATTAAACTCGCGCACTTTTTCCCATAAAAAATTCCACGCATCACCTTTGGTGCTGAAACGAATCAACGGGTGCGAACCGCGCGTCACCATGTTCACTGAAAAACGATGATACCCGTTGCGATCTTCGTAATCATAAATACCCCAATCTTCTACTTTGTATTTCTGTGCGTGATTATACTTTGGCCAAAACCTGCGTATCTCCTGCGACTCCAGAATTAATGCAATCAGTTCATTACCGGTGAGTTCGTGCGTAATATGATGTATTTCATTCCTGATTTTTGAACGACCCCACTCGCGCGCATCTCCTGTGAAATGTCCTGCAATTCGTTTTTTAATGTTGTTTGCTTTGCCTACATAAATTACCTGGCCGCGTGCATTCAAAAAATAATATACTCCGGCTTTAGCAGGCAACCGGTCAAATTCTTCTTTGGGTAAATTTGGTGGCAGAATCGTTTCTCCAGAATTACGTTTCAGCGATTTGCTGATGTACCCGTCTTGATCGCGTTGCAACAACATGCTAAAAACTTTTACTGTTGCCTCCGCATCTCCGCCTGCCCGATGTCGATTTAAAATCTTGATCCCTAAACTTTCTGCCAGACTGCCTAAACTATAGGATCGCAGCCCCGGAATAATTTTACGGCTGAGTCGAACTGTGCAAAGCTTTTTTGTTTGCCAGTTAATACCCACCTGCTCAAACTCTTTCTTCAGAAAAGAATAATCGAAGTGCGCATTGTGCGCCACAAACACCCTGCCTTCCAGTAAACGCAAAATATCTTCAGCCATTTCTTCGAAGGGCAACGCATCCATCACCATTTCCGTGGTGATGCCCGTAAGGCCTGTGATGTAATATGGAATGTTCCGCCCCGGATTGATCAGTGCGTGAAAATGATCCGTTACTTCTATCCCGTTGTGATGGTAGATGGCAATTTCGGTGATGCGATGATTCTCTGCGTACCCTCCGGTAGTCTCAATATCCACAATCGCGTACATGCTGCAAGTTATGTATTTGAGATAAGCTTATAAAAACTGATATTGAATGAATATTCTTGAATCATGAACTGGATCATTCGATTTTTACTGAGCGGAGTGGCTGTTGTGCTAACTGCTTATCTGCTACCGGGTGTAGATGTAACCGATTTCTGGACTGCCCTGATTGTGGCACTGGTGCTATCAATCGCCAACATTATTGTAAAACCCATTTTAATTGTTCTCACCATTCCCATCACAGTTTTAACGCTTGGTTTGTTCCTCCTGGTAATTAACGCACTCATTATTTTAATGACAGATTACCTGGTTGACGGTTTTATTGTAGATGGCTTCTGGTGGGCGTTGTTGTTCAGTTTGATTTTGTCAATATTCAATAGTTTGTTTGATGATTTAACGAAAGAGAAGAAAAGTAATAGGTAGTAGTTGTCTAAAAAATAAGGAGACTTTTTCCAAACCTGGTCCGGCATCCCATTATTCCTTGCTAAGGGGGATCGCGGCACAAGGCCGCGAAGATGCAGGATTTTTCAGATTCTCTAATTATTGAGTCACCAGCTTAATCTTCAGTGGAATTTCCTTCAACGGTTTGTCCACATCAAATACTTTTTCACTCGCGATCTTGTCAACCACTTCCAATCCTTCAATCACTTCACCAAACACGGTGTACTTCTGATCGAGTTCCATGTATCCGCCCTGCGTTAAGTAAGCTTGTTTTTGTTCAGGGGTTAACGTAAGGCCGAGGTTTCGTGCATCAATGCCAATATCAGCTTCGCTATACCCGCCTCCGTGAACAATAAAAAAATCAGATGCAGAGGATTGCATCTCCGGGTTGTTCTCGCTCACTCGCGCCATAGACAATGCGCCTTTTTTGTGGAAATATTTCGGACTGAATTCAGCAGGTACTTTATAGGTCAGATTTTGCTTCAGATCTCCACCTTGTATCATAAATTCAAATACAATCCGATAAAAATTCGCTTCATCATAAAAACCTTCTTTGATAAGTTTCACAAAGTTGGCCCGATGCAGCGGTGTGTCTTCGTACAATCTCAGGCGAATAGTTCCCTGTTTTGTTTCAATGACCACTTCGTTTTCAGGATTCTCCTTGCCATACTGGGTCAATACTTCTCGAATGGTTTCCTGCGTGATGACAGGGCCTTTGGGTTTGGTGCAGCCAAAAAATATTAACAGAAATAGAAGAGGAATCGCTGATCGACTTTTCATAACTCAACCGGATTCCCAAAAGATAATCACTTATCATTGAATCATAAAAAAACCCGACTCCTCTACGGCAGTCAGGTTTTGTACCCGGGACGGGAGTTGAACCCGTACAGATATTACTATCCACAGGATTTTAAGTCCTGCGTGTCTACCAATTCCACCACCCGGGCAGGTGCCTGCCAAAAGGCAGGCGTTATCAGTTAATCGTTATCAGTATGAAGGATACTAAATAAAAAAGTGTGAGTTTGTCTCACACTTTTCACGATTAACTGATAACTTATTAACCGATCAAATTGAGCGGGAAACGAGACTCGAACTCGCGACCCCGACCTTGGCAAGGTCGTGCTCTACCAACTGAGCTACTCCCGCTTGTCAGCCGAAACCTGTGAAGGTTGGCTTATTTCCCCTAGCCTTCCTCAAAGGGAGTGCAAATTTAAAGATGCTTTCGAAAAATACAACACAGCCCACAAAATTAGCTCATGCCGGACCTGTTCCGGCATCCCAAATAAGAGTTCTGATGAAGGGGGATCGCGGCACAGGGCCTCGAAGGTCTAAATATTAGGCTGATTTTCGCACTTCACTCTCCCTCTCGCGCTTCAATTCCTGTGCGTGTTGCTTGTTTTTCGAGTATTTGATATGCTCGGGCACACCTTTCAAATCCCAAATCAAACCCACAGCTTGCAAGCCCTTCAGCATGTACCAGGTGAAATCAACTTCCCACCAGAAAAAGCCCTGGCGGCTGCTGGTTTCATAGTAATGGTGGTTGTTATGCCATCCTTCGCCCAGGGTAAGCAGCGCCAGCCACACACTGTTGCGCGATTCTTCGCTGGTATCGTAGCGCTGGTTGCCAAACTTGTGCATGATGGAGTTGATGGAGAAGGTAGCATGATATACAATGACGGTGCTCAGGAAAAATCCGATGAACAACGTTGAGAAACCTGCAGCTGTAAACATCGCAAGGATGCTCCCACCATTTACAATTCCACCAAGCGCTGTCACGAATACTGCGAGTGTTACGGGCGGCACGAGATAATGTTTGTTTAGCCAAACGAGTTCAGGGTACTTCGCATAATCGCCAATCACTTTATAATCAGTCTCTTTAAAATCAGGCCCAACAATCCAACCGACATGCGAGTACCAGAAACCATAAATTTTCATGGAGTGTGGATCGGCCGGAGTATCACTGTGGCGATGGTGATGACGATGATGCGCGGCCCACCACAATGCTCCTTTTTGTGCAGTAGTTTGCGCGAGAAATGCAATCACAAATTGAAACCAGCGTGATGTCTTATACGACTTGTGCGCAAAATAGCGGTGATAGCCGCCTGTTACCCAAAGCATGCGCGTTACGTACAACACGCCACATACCATCCAGTCGAAAAGTGTAGCGCCTGTCCAAATAGCAGCCAAAGGCAATAAATGAACAATCAAAAATGCAATCTCCTGCTTCAACAGCGGCTTTCTGCGAACTTCGGGCGTGAGAGTTGCTGTGCTCATGTTTCTTCTGTTCTTTGCCTCACTCCGGCACAAATTGTAACGGATCAGGCTGATGTCAAACGAATTACAAAGGTCGGAAGCGACGATCCAGTCGATGCCCGATGCCAGTCCTGCCAAATGGCACCTCGCGCATACCACTTGGTTTCTCGAAACCTTCGTTCTCCGCGATTTCGTTAAGGGCTACAAAGCCT
>JANNQJ010000334.1:0-1825 GCA_031400675.1 Cyclobacteriaceae bacterium | reverse complement strand
TTTGCCGTGACATCCGATAAGGTAACTGTGCAAGACACGTTGCCTGATGGCAGCGCTGTATTTCTTAATAAGAAAAGTGAGGTGAGTTTTGAATACAACGCGAAAGAAAAAACGCGGAAGGTTAAACTGAATGGCGAAGCTTTTTTTTCAGTGAAGCATGAAACGGACAAACCATTTGTGATCGAAACAGGCGAAATCCTGGTGCGTGATATCGGAACAGAGTTCAATCTGAAATCCTATCCAGACCAAGACACGATTGAAATTGTGGTCACGCAAGGTGAAGTACAATTTTATACGTTAAAAGATTCTGGCTTAAACTTGAAGGCAGGTGAAAAAGGGATATACAGCAAAAAGTTAAAAGAGTTTTATCGCATCGAAAAAATTGACACGAATACTTTGGCATACAAAACAAAAGTGTTCAGCTTTAACAACACTGATCTGGCTGCGGTCATCAGCCTGTTGAATGATGTGTATGATTCTAAAATCAAACTGGTCAACAAAGACTTGCACAATTGTCGACTCACAGCCAACTTCAAAGAAGACAATCCTGAAACGATTGTAGAGGTAATAGCAGAAACAATGGGACTCACCATCACCCGACAAGGCGATGAGATTTTACTGGACGGAAAAGGATGTACTAACTAGTTTCTGCATGAGATTATTCTACACACTTCTATTCATAAGTCTTTCTTGTGTTCAGTCGTTCGGCCAAAGTAAAACGATACCCATTTTAGAGCGAAAAATCACGATTTCAATTAAGGGAGAAAAGCTTTCTGTGGCGTTGAACAAGATTGCTCAACAAGGAAATTTTTCCTTTTCGTATAATTCTTCTATCATTTCAGATAACGAAACAGTAACACTGAATATCGTTGGCAAAACAGTGCGCGATGCATTGAATGCAATTTTTAAGGGGACGAAAATCTGCAAAGAAAAAAACGGATACCTTATTCTTACGCAAGCCCCCCCACCTCCAAAGATTGAAACAACCGTTGTTGTGCTCAGCGGCTATGTGGAGGATGAAAAGACAGGAGAGAAGATCTCTGACGCGAGTGTGTACAATAAAAACACGCTATCTTCTGCGGTAACAGATCAATTTGGGTTTTATAAAATCAAGTTTGATAAAAAGGACTCGGCAGCTTCGCTATCAATCAGCAAAAAAGATTATCGCGATACGCTCGTCACCATTACTTCACCTGGAAATCAATACTTAAACATTTCAATCTCACCGGTTGGAAAAGATTCGGTGATCGTGGAGGCTAAGTCAACCAGCGCTCCGGACTCAACTATTCAGCAAGAGGAAATAACAAACTTTCCCTATGGGTCGGAAGCGAATGTGCAAAACATCAGCGACACATTGTATCGCGATATTCAGATTTCGTTTCTTCCATTTATAGGATCAAACGGTAGACTCAGCGGCAATGTGATCAATGATTATTCAATCAATATTCTGGGTGGCTATTCTTTAGGTACTAAACAGATTGAATTAGGATTTTTCTTCAATGTAGATCGTGGTGATGTAAGCTTTCTACAGATAGCGGGGTTTGGCAATGTTGTAGGAGGCAATGTTTACGGTGGGCAAGGCGCAGGTTTCTTTAATCTTAACAGAGGAGATGTAAAGGCTGCACAATTTGCAGGCTTTTCGAATGTTAACTTAGGAGAAGCACGCGGGGTACAGGTTTCTGGCTTTAGCAATGTCAACATCAAGTCCGCTGATGGCGTGTTAGCGACAGGATTTGTTAATTATACAGGAGGTCCATCTTATGGCGTTCAAATGGCTGGCTTCGGCAATGTACAAGTTGGTGATTACCGAGGATCGCAATTTGCG
>JANNQJ010000333.1:0-13334 GCA_031400675.1 Cyclobacteriaceae bacterium | reverse complement strand
CACTTTCGCCGTTGCAACGCCTCATCATTCTGACAACCTGAAACTCACACGATGCACCACTTGGCTGATGAAAGACAAGGTGGGCGACAGCGTAAGCGTGATGGGTCGCAGTTCGGCATTTTGCGATGGGGCTTTCAAAAGGCTCACAAATTTAAGTTGTTGGTTCGATCAAAACGCAGTCCTTGCAAAAGAAGGACGGATGCTCCGGTACCTTCCCATATTATTGACATACTTGTTGGATCGCAGAGCCCTTTGCCAGGCCCCCGCTTTGTGTCACAATGGAGATGCCAACAATAACATCCCCAAAAAGAAGAAACCGATTCGACGACCCGATGGATATTCTACGGGCTCTTCCCACCAACATTGTTGCGGATTATATTTATCCGTATGCCGTTCGCGTCATTGAGAACCGAGACCAACTGGTCAAGACAGTGGATGCCTCTGCCTTGCGGCCGATGGGCTCAGTAGAGTTTAATGGAAGAATATTCGAAGTAAAATCGAATGGAGAATATTTTAATTCAGGGACAATGGTTAAGATTGTTAAAATACAATTGAACGATATTTTAGTTGAACCAATAAATTAAATCCTTAATAGAATATGGAATCACCAGGTGTGTTAATCTTATTTGCTGTGTTTGCAGCAATAATACTGTTTTTCGTTTTTCTTTATTTTGTACCTGTTGGGTTGTGGATCAGGGCTGTATTTTCCAACGTTAAAGTTGGCCTGTTTGACTTAGTCTTAATGAGAATACGGAAAGTTCCACCCGGAACAATTGTAGAATCATTAATCACGGCCACGAAAGCAGGGCTAATGCTAACGACAAATGATTTAGAAGTACACTACCTGGCTGGTGGAAATGTACCGAATGTAATCCGCGCATTAATCTCTGCCGATAAAGCAAATATCAAACTGGACTTCAAACAGGCTACAGCCATTGACCTTGCGGGGCGTGATGTGTTTCAGGCTGTGCAAATTTCTGTAAATCCTAAAGTGATCAACACACCAAAAGTAGCTGCAGTTGCTGCGGACGGTATTCAATTGATTGTCTTGGCACGTGTTACGGTTCGTGCAAGCATTGCTCAATTGGTGGGTGGAGCTGGTGAAGATACGATACTGGCACGTGTTGGTGAAGGTATTGTTTCGGCAATTGGTCAGGCAAAATCGCACAAAGAAGTATTGGGAAGCCCCGATAAAATTTCAAAACTTGTATTATCCCGCGGATTGGATGCTGGAACTGCGTTCGAGATTCTATCCATTGATATTGCTGATGTTGACGTAGGTGCTAACATTGGTGCGAAACTACAAATTGATCAGGCTACAGCCGACTTAAAAGTGGCCGAGGCGAAAGCTGAAGAGCGAAGAGCGATGGCGGTTGCATCAGAGCAAGAGATGGTTGCTAAAGCGCAAGAAGCACGTGCGAATGTAATCCAGGCAGAAGCAGAAATTCCAAAAGCGATAGCGGAGGCTTTCATCAAAGGCAACTTAGGTGTAATGGACTACTACAAGATGCAAAACGTACAGGCCGATACAGATATGAGAAGTTCTATTTCTGGTAAAGGCGGTACGAAGAAGGAGTAAGCTTATTTAAAATGAACTATAGAGAAGGGCCGTATGGCCCTTTTTTCTTTTAAGGTTTTTTACCATTAAGTTTTCTATAAATCTCTAAACAAACCCATGCATCGGTAGCGGCATACATGATTTGCTTTTCATTTAGATGGGCAGCTTCCCAGTTGGAAGTTTGCGCTCCTTTCGAAATTCGGAATCCAAGTAGTAAGGCTGTAAGTTTTTTTACACTCTCAACCTCTAACCCCGCCTCGCGCGCCAAGTCTGAGAGCTCTGCGAATCCCGCGGCATGAAAACGTCCAAGCTTGTGAAGTATTTTAATGTCATCCCGGATGCCAACACCTGCCTTTATAATTTTTTCATTCTCAAGAAATTCAATGATTTCCTCACCCAGTCCGGTAAAGTTTAATCGGATCAAAAATACTTTATGTGGAATAGCAAGTTGCAGGAGAGAGACTTTATGTACTTGCCCTTTTACAAAAGCAGGTTTTGTTTCTGTATCAAAGCCAACTACATCGTGTTCACGAATCTCTTTAAAGGCTTTATGTAAATCCTTGACTTCAGTTATCAAAACAATTTTTCCATGAAATGATTTCATGGGAAGTGAATTGATCTCTTCATGCGAAATTGTCTTTTGGATGTCGTGTTCTCCCTTCATGAATCCCCAAAGATAAGCCTGTAAGTGATGTAGAAAAATTTCTAATTGGTTGACTTTGGGCCAGAATCCTTGTACCCTCCTGCTGGCAAGCAGTTCATTATTCGTATAAACCTGCCTGCCGGTAGGCAAGTCCAAATCCTTTTTGCTATTTTTCCTTCTTAGAGTCCTTAACCCATAGAACATGGCCAGCTCCTTATTCAGAAAGAAACCCATCACGAATATTGTACCCGAGTCTCATGGGAGCGAGGGTCAACTTAGAAAGGTGTTGGGAGTTCGTGATCTCACCTCCATGGGCATTGCCGCTGTTATAGGTGCAGGTATATTTTCAACAATTGGTCAGGCTGCTTATAATGGCGGCCCAGGTGTTTCTCTTCTATTCGTGATTACTGCGGTTACCTGCGGATTTTCAGCATTGTGTTATGCAGAATTTGCCAGTCGTGTTCCCGTTGCCGGAAGTGCGTATACCTACTCGTATGTGGTATTTGGAGAGATCATCGCCTGGATTATTGGATGGGCATTGATTCTTGAATATGCAATAGGGAATGTGGTAGTAGCAATTTCATGGAGTGGCTATTTCAATAACCTGCTGGTACATATTTTCAATATTCATCTACCGGATTGGATGTTGATTGATGGCACAACAGCTCGTATATTATTCGAGGAAGCTACTAAAGTGTTATCAAGCGGATCACTTACCGAACCAGAAGCAATTAAGCAGCAACAGTTTGTGGTGGATACCTGGAATGCTGCTCCAAGAATTGGCAGCACTCCGGTATTCTTTAACCTGCCCGCGTTTATTATTGTTGGCCTTGTCACCTGGCTTGCCTACATCGGCATCAAAGAAAGTAAGAACCTAACCAACTACATGGTGGTGTTCAAGGTTATCGTTATCATTTTTGTAATTATTGCCGGAGCTTTTTTTGTAGACGTCAATAATTGGACACCTTTTTTACCAAATCGTTTTGAAGGCGTATTAAAAGGAGTGTCGGCTGTGTTTTATGCCTATATCGGGTTTGATGCGATTTCTACCACAGCTGAAGAGTGCAAAAATCCTCAGCGCGATATCCCAAGGGCAATGATCTATTCTTTATTTATTTGCACGGGGCTCTATATATTAATAGCGCTGGTATTAACGGGTATTGAAAACTATTCCTTGTTTAACGGAGTCAATGATCCACTCGCTTTTGTATTTGAGCATAGAGCTCCATGGATAGAAAAAATAGTTTCCGTGAGCGCGGTGGTAGCCACGACCAGCGTATTGCTGGTTTTTCAATTAGGCCAGCCGCGCATCTGGATGACCATGAGTCGCGATGGATTGTTACCGAAGAGTTTCCAAAAGATTCACCCGAAGTATCAAACACCATCTTTCGCCACCATTGTTACGGGTATTTTGGTAGCCATCCCTGCGTTGTTCATTCAAAGTGCCTTCATGACGAACCTCACGAGTATCGGAACATTGTTTGCTTTTGTGCTGGTTTCGGGTGGGGTGTTGTTGCTGCCACGATTAGAGAAAGAACCAGGCAAGTTTCGCTTACCGTATATCAATGGCCAGTTTATCGTTCCTGTGTTATTCGGACTATTCATCTACCTTTTTAGAACCCGCATTGGCAGCGCAGTAGAAAACATAGCCAATCAAAACCACCAGGAAATTCTGTTTTTGATCTTTCTTGTTATTGGCACGGTGCTTACCGTATTGACGATACTCCGGAAGTATTCCGTAATCCCAATTTTAGGTGTATTATTTTGTTTGTACCTGATGATTGAAATTCCTACCGAAAGCTGGATGGCCTTTTTTGGCTGGATGATCTTTGGCTTGGCGATTTATTTCAGCTACGGGTATAGAAAGAGTAAACTGGCAAAGCCGGACTAGTCAATTATCACTAACTACAACTCTGACTACTCAGGATCATCATGTCCAAGTGCTTTTAGTACCTCTTGATCCAGCTGATGGAGAATATCTTCCCGACCGGAATAAAATCCTCTGGTGAATCTTTTGGATTTTGTTCCTGTTTGCATTTGCTCACAGACTTTCCAGTCTTGCCCATTCGTTAAGTCCCAGAATTCAACTGCTGATTTAATTCCAACCTGCGCCTTAGGGTCGTTGATTACTTCCGGGCGAAATAACCAATAACAATCATTAATGATCTTGTCAGGACCGATGGGTGTGATATGATGGAATAAAACAAAATCAGGATGAGGCGTGAGCAGCATGTTTGGAAATACGGAGTAATAATATACGCGTTGCAAATCATCCCCTGATACATTGCAAACCGGAGGGGCAGCTGCCTCCCCGTTCATGGTCATGCTCCCCCTCTTTTTAGTAAGGTCCATGAATCCACCAATGACAGCTCCTTCGCTGGCGTCATGTTGTGCCGATTGAACAGGAGTAAGTTCACTGAGTAGGGGATGAACACCCGGGCAATGATAACATTCCTGGTAATTCTGTAGTATCAATTTCCAATTACAATTCAGCTCGTATTTTATATGATGTGCAATTCTCAGTTCTTCCATTTTCCAATCGGAAAATTTTCCCATGAGCGCACTCATTTGTACTTCAAAAGCTACTGGATTTTTGTCGAGGTTGATAAATACAAAACCCTCCCAAACACATACGTTAGCTTGATGAAGCGCACATTCATCTTTTTGGAACCCATGTCCCTCTTGCATCAAAGGCGCAGCCAGTAGTTTGCCATCCAGCGCGTATGTCCAGGCGTGGTAAGGGCATTGGATGGATTTAGATTTGAAGTTTCCAGTTGGTTCAACACAAAGCTGTGTACCTCTGTGCCTGCAAACATTAAAATGAGCTTTTATTTTATCTGATTTGTCTCGTACCACAATAAGGCTTTCGTCTGCAACCTGAATGAGCTTGAAGTCACCAACTCCTGAAACCTCTTCTGCCCGACAAACATATATCCAAAATTTATAAAAAATCTTTTCTACTTCTTCCTGATATATTTCCTGACTGTGGTAATACTTTCCGGGCAACGTTCGGGTGCCATCCACGATGGGGTAATCAACGCCTCTTTTTTTGAATTGTTTTTTCTCCATTTCCGCTGAAATTTTAATCAACTATTTTCGAGAATCATTTTCGCCCCCAGGTAACCTGGCATGCAGGTGATTCCACCTCCGGGGTGTGATCCGCTTCCGCACAAATAAAGCCCATCAATTGGTGTTGCATAACGCGCACATGATGGAATAGGTCGTGTGATCAACTGATCAACTGCATGCTCTCCATGAAAAATATGCCCATTGGTTAGACTGTACCGTTGTTCCAGGTCCAGCGGTGATAACACTTCTGATCCTACAATCATGGAAGCGATATCCGGAACATAGTGTGCTAATGACTTGATCACATTTTTTAATAATCCATCCTTCGTTTTTTCAGACCATCCCTCATCAAAATGATGCGGAGCAAAATGAACAACGATGGAAACTACTGCATGACCCGCAGGTGCCAGCGAGGTATTTTCAACAGACGGAACGTGAATGTCCAGGATTGGTTCATCCGAAAACTTTCTATACTTCACCGAATCGAAAGCCTTTTCCATCTCATCAAATGAATTACCGGTTCGTGCAAACTCCACTCCACTAACGCCATTGAAATTTACTACTTTATTAACTGCCAGATTCACTTTTGCGGTCGTGCCACGAGACCGGTAATGCTTGATAGCATGTTCAAGTGAGTAGTTAATATGGTCAGGCATCAGCAGTTCGTAGAAAGTTTCATGCGGAGTACAGGAAGAAGCAACTCGTGCAGACGATATCGCTTCACCATTAATAAGTTTAACTCCTGTTACCTTCCTGTTTGCATCTAAAGTTATTTTATCTATTTCAGCATTTGTTCTCATCTCCACTCCGGCATCCGTTGCCGCTTTCTCAAGAGCCGAAATGAGTGCTTGTGGTCCGCCAATGACACATTCATTCGCGGTGCATTCCCACATCAGCAGGTTAAGCGTGGTGTACGATGACCAAGGGCCCGTATAGGATCCATAAATTGAGGGTCCTGCGATACCCGCTTTGATAAAATTTGTTTCAAATTTTTCATTCAAAAAGTCAGCGACACTCATGGGCGCTACTTTTAGAAACTCCATCATGGTTTTTTTACCAAGCTTTTTCAGCGACAGACCTTTCTTGGCGAGCTCCCACAGTTGCTGTCCGCCAAGATTGGTAAGATCAGGTGGAATTTCATCCAACAGGGCTTTTATAAACGGGCTTATTTTATCAATGAATGCCCGATACGCTCTGTAACTGTCAGCATCTTTTTGAGAAAATTTAGCAATTGCAGCGCATGAAGCGTTCACATCGGAACTCAGCTGTAAACATTTTCCATCTTTGGATAGTATTGAAACGGTTGCTCTCGACTTTTTAGTTTTCAGACCAAACTTTTCGAGGCCTAACTCCTTTATCACCTGAGGCCGGACACCATTTGTGTCGTGCAGTAAGCCTGTGGTTGAGTAACCCGGATGAAATTCTTCTCCTGCTGCAATTCCTCCCAGTATCGATCTTTTTTCAAGTACTAAAACTTTCTTGCCTTTTTTGGCCAACGTAATGGCAGCGGTCAATCCATTGTGACCTCCGCCAATAACAACTATATCGTATGTCTTGCTCATAGTTTCAAAAAATTAAATTGCTCGAGACGTTAACATTGTTTTAGCACATAGTTCTCCACTGGCCCCTATAATTCCTCCGCCAGGATGCGTTCCTGATCCGCACATCCACAGTTTTGGGATTGATGTTTTATATTTTGAAAAATCGGCCATGGGGCGTTGAAAGAGTAATTGCTCCAGGCTTAGTTCACCATGAAAAATATTTCCTTCGGTAAGTCCCATGGTTTGTTCAATGTCCCACGGTGTAAGTACTTGCCGATATAATATTTTATCTTTTAGTCCGGGGATATACTCTGCTAATGTATCTACCACCGTATCCCCGAAAGCCTCTCGGTACTTTGGCCAGTTTTCGGCACCTTCTTTAATATGATAGGGTGCATATTGTACAAAGCAAGAAAGAATATGCTTGCCCGGAGGTGCCAGCGTTGGATCTGTAAGCGTAGGGATCACTGCATTGATAAACGGACGAGTAGAAAATTCACCATACTTCGCCTGATCAAATGCTTTTTCCAGATAATCAATACTAGGAGCAATCGCAATATCGCCCTTGAGATGTTCTCCGTCACCCGGTCGACAACTAAACTCGGGCACACTGTCCAAGGCAAGATTCACTTTGCCTGAGCTTCCTCTCAATTTAAATCGTTTGATCTCTTTCAGCACATCCGCTTCAAGATTATTTTCTCCAATCATTTTCAAATAGGTTCTGCTTGGATCAAGATTGGAGATCACAGTTTTTGCATCTAGCTCATCACCATTTTCCAGAACAACACCGGTTGCTTTTCCACCCTTGATGATTACATTTTTCACAGCAGCTTGCGTTCGGATTTCAGCACCATAGCTCATGGCAGCTCGCGCACACGCCATGCTTACTCCACCCGTGCCGCCCTTTGAAAATCCCCACGATCGAAACACACCATCGAGTTGACCCATGTAATGATGCAGTAACACATACGCTGTGCCGGGTGAGCGAACTCCCTGAAATGTTCCAATGATCCCGCTAACCGACATGGGCGCTTTCAACACATCTGACTCAAACCATTGATCGAGAAAGTCAAGTGAACTCATGGTCACCAGCTTGGTGTTGAGATGTAAAAGATCAGGGCCCAAATCTTTAAAAGCTTTTCCCAAACGCAACAAATTCGCTAGTTCCTTTGGGTTGTATGATGTAATGTTTGGAGCGGGATGATCAATGACTGCTTTGGCAAGTTTGCCCATATGGGTCATCACCCGACTGAACTCAGGATATACTTCCGAATCTTTTTTACTGAATCGTGCAATTTCTCTTCTCGAACGATTAGGGTCGGCCCATCGAGCCAAGGAATCTCCATCGGGCAATGGCAGAAACGAGCAGTCCATCGGGATAACCTCATACCCATGTTTAGCCAACTCTAATTCGCGGATAATGTGCGGTCTGAATAAGCTCACGACATACGAAGCAACCGAAAAGGTAAATCCGGGAAATACTTCTTCAGAGACTGCAGCGCCACCGAGCACATAGCGCTTCTCCAACACCAACACCTTTCTTCCAGCTTTTGCTAAGTAAGCAGCACAGACTAAGCCGTTGTGACCTCCACCGATAATAATAGCATCATACTTTTGGCTCATGATTTCTGACTGTTAGGGTTAGACGTTTTATGCTCTGGATTATAGAATTGTGATTTGCTAACGATGGCTGATACCGTATATCGTTTATGTTCCACCGTCACTTCAAACTGGAGCTCACTGCCGAGTTGATCGTATTTTTTTTTAATGGTTGCCAGTGCAATGTTCTTTTTTAGAATGGGAGACCATGTTCCACTAGTGGCATATCCTACTTGAGTTTTCTTGTCCTTACCCGTGTAGATGGGAACTGAACTTCGCCAGGCATGACTTCCGATTACCGGAGGGAGTCCGCGCTTGTAATACAACTCTTCTAATTGAGGCCAGTTAATATCTAATCCAACAATTGCCCACGTTGATCCTTGTTCTTTTTCGACTTGCAGTGCTGCTTGTCCATTGAACGGATCTCGCTTCAAGTCTACTGTCCATCCTAAAGAAAGCTCATACGGTGAAGACATCCTGTCGGCAGTTAACGCGTGAAGTGCATTGAAGTAATCAACGTCTTTAAGAATCAACCCTGCCTCCACACGTGTAGTATCTAGTGCATCCAGTCCTGCCGGTCGGATGTCATAGTCCTTTCCGGCTTTCATAATGGCATCCCATAGTTTCAACGCGTGGTCATTCTCCACCCATATTTCATAACCCAGGTCACCGGTATATCCGGTTCTGGATACATGAACATCAAACCCATCCGCTTTTGCTTTTTTGGTTGAAAAGAATTTCAAATTATCTAAGTCTGCATCACAAACTTGCTTGAGAATGTCACGCGATGTAGGCCCTTGCAAAGCCAACCCTGCAACTTGATCTGAAATATCCTCTAGTTCAACATCGTAGCCCCGCAGGAAACGAGAAAACCAGGAGTAGCTTGGATCTGCCGAAGTAACAAAAAATTCATTTTCCGATCTCCTCATCACCGTACCATCATCGATCACTTTTCCATCATCATTGCACCAACAACAATATGAAACGCGCCCAACTTCCAGCTTGCTAATGTTCCGCACCATAATGCGGGAAAGAAAAGCTGCTGCACCTGGCCCTTTAACTCTGTACTTGTAAAGAGGTGAAACGTCTAACAGACCAGCTGAATTTCGAAATGCGTAGTATTCTGGTTCATGCAACGTATCGTATGAACAGACCGCGTAGTATCCGGCCCACTCCTTATATTTCATACTGTGACACAGCGCAGAAGTTCTTGGAAAAAAAGGTGTTTGTATTGGCATATAGTTGGGTTGATTCTTTGTAGGCTCAACATTGAGCTACTTTACTTTAAAATTTATAATGATTGGTAAAAGGCGAGAAAAGAGCCAGACAGAATAATTACAATCCTGGGTTCAGAACCCAAGGGAATTTGGATGTATCTGTTACACTGATATTCATACGTTGTAAATGTATGTATTTGGCATGTATTATCACAGTCGTTCAATTTTACATTAACTTTCCGTGAATAATATGCTTATGCTAAATCCTGAAGAAATTCTGAAAAAAGCAAAGACCTCATCTTTTTATAGAGGTATTCTTAATTGGTCCCTCAACCGTATGATACCCTTTAATAGGTCTCATGGCTTTAAAGTTGTTGAAGTGGAAGATTTCAGACTCAAGACTTTGATCCCATATCAGAAAAGTAACTTCAATCACATCCGTGGATTGCATGCGTGCGGGCTCGCTACTATTTCTGAATTCACTACAGGGTTCTTGTTGCTGAGCAGTCTGGATATGAAAAAATACCGCATCATCATGCAGCGGTTGGAAATGGATTATCACTACCAGGGAAAAATGAATGCCACAGCGGAATTCACAATTTCGAAAGCGTGGATTGAGCAACATGTTATCAACCCCTTGCAAACACATGATTCAGTGGTGGTTCCCTGCGAAGTAAAAATTCATGACGAAAAAGGCAATCATCTCACCACGGGTAAGGTATTTTGGCAGATAAAAGACTGGTCTAAGGTAAAAACACAAACTTGACAAGTTGACAAGATTGTTTTATTTTTAATGTATGAAAGTTATTACAGTAGGCGAATTTAAGTCTAGGATGTCCTTTTTTATTGAGAGGATTTTAAAAGGGGAGGAGTTTATTGTTTCGTATGGTCGAAAAAAGAGTAAGATTTTTAAAGTAAGCCCAATCAAAGAGGAAAAGTCTTTCAAAAGAAAACTTGGTACTTTAGAAGGTAAGGCAACGGTTACTTTTCGTGATGACTGGAAAATGACAACGGAAGAGTTTCTCGGTTCATGATCTATTTATTGGATACCCATACATTACTTTGGACCTTACTTGATTCAAAAAAAATTTCTGCAAATACCAGAGAGATTATTCAGGATACAAAAAATACAATTCAGGTAAGTGTTGTTAGCTTTTGGGAATGTTCAATAAAATACTCGACAGGAAAAATGCAAATCAGAGGGTTCATGCCGGAAGATTTACCATTTCTTTCAGAAAAAAGCTTATTTGTCACCTTGCCATTAAAACCACAGGAAGTTTCCAGTGGACATCAGCTACCTTGGGTGGGCAATCATAAAGATCCATTTGACAGAATCCTTGTTTGGCAGGCAATACAAAATAATGTAACCCTTATTTCGGGTGATGCTGATTTCGATTTATACCGTAATTTTGGTTTGAAATTAATCTGGTAAGAATATGAGACGAATTGATGCACTACTTTCAGAGTACGGTGAAAGTCACCAGAACGAAACCAATAAAGCTATTCACTGGATTTGTGTGCCGCTGATTTTTTTTAGCGTAATCGGATTGATTGCGTCTATTCCTTCAGGAATATTACGCTCGATACTGGGTGATAGCCCGTATGCGAATTGGGCCACGGTAGTCTTAGTGCTGGCTATTATTTACTACGTGTCATTATCCATCACCTTGAGCATAGGCATGGTACTTTTTTCATTGGGGTGCATTTTTCTTGCGAATTTTATAGCACAATCCAACCTTGCCCCGCTTTGGTTGGTAAGTGTTGTGATTTTCATCGTTGCGTGGATCGGCCAGTTTTACGGACATAAAGTAGAAGGTAAAAAACCGTCATTTCTGAAAGACGTGCAATTCCTGATGATCGGCCCTGCATGGCTGATGCATTTTGTTTACAAGAAGATTGGAATCCCATATTGATTGACAGCGTATTCATTTCAAGAAGGAATACCTGTTGGATTTGCATCTGATTTTGAGATCAGTATTTTTCACGATCCGCAACATCTTGAGTTGCAATCCCCTACAGGGTGGCAATCATTTGTACTTTTAAATAATCAGGATCGAACCATTCTTGGTTTAGTTTATTACTATGTAGAGGGCACTCATGCTGCAAGCCCCTTACGAAGCCCATTCGGATCTTTTATTTTTTCAAAAGAGGTGTCACCTCAGTTGTTAGATGAATTTGTAAGTTTCGTTGAGAGCAAGCTGAAAGGAAGGGGAGTTAAAACACTCTTGCTAAAGAATGCTCCTGAAATCTATGCTCCAAACGAAATAGAACTTTTATCACGCGTGCTACAGGAATCTGGTTATCAAATCAAGCAAGAAGAAACAAGCGCTGTTATTGAAGTTGGAAGTGTTTCGTATGAAAAAATTCTGCATCGGTCAAAAAAGGCAAGACTGAACAAAGGGTATAACAGCGAGTTTGAATTTCTACAACTTCCAATAAGTCGGTTGGAGGAAGTGTACAATTTCTTAAAATCCTGTCGTGCAGGAAAAGGCTACTCACTGAGTATGCCTTTAGTTGAATTACAAAAAGTGACAAATACTTTTTTGGATCGGTTTTTTCTTCATGCTGTCACGCATCGTGATCAGCTTATCGCAGCCAGTATATCTATTCGAGTCATGTCAACTGTACTCTATGCTTTTTATTATGATCACGCAAGGGAATTTGATCAGGCAAGCCCGGTGGTTTATTTGTGCGATGGCCTCTATGGATTTTGCCAGGAGCGACACATCAACCTATTGGATTTAGGAACCTCCAATGTGGAGGGTAAACTGGTAGAGCCACTCTTAAATTTTAAGCTTTCGGTAGGAGCTCAACCCTCGCGCAAGCTTACCTTTGCTAAAAATCTTTCCTGATGCCATCTCCGCTCGTTACGGTCATTTGTTTGTGCTTCAATCATTCCCGATTTGTTGTTGAGGCGATTCAATCCGTATTGAACCAGACCTATGCAAATATTCAACTGATCATAGTCGATGATTGCAGCACCGATAACAGTGTGGAGATAATCAAACAACTTGTCAGTAAACATCCATCTATCGAGTTTCTTCCGTTGCCAAGCAACCTGGGAAATTGCAAAGCTTTTAACCGCGGACTTGCATTAGCAAAGGGTGAGTTTCTGATTGATCTTGCTGCCGATGACTTGTTACTTCCCACCCGAATCGAAATGGGAGTAAATGCATTACAACAAGCTGGTCAGGAATACGGTGTGCATTTTTCTGATGCGGAGTTAATTTCTGAAACCGGAGAGCGTTTAGGACTACATTCCACACGTTTTCCTCACGACAGTATTCCTCAGGGTGATATTTATCAAGAACTTATTAAACGATATTTTATTTGTCCACCCACTGTGATGTTTACACATGAAGTGATGGATCATCTTGGAGGATACGATGAGACGTTAACGTATGAAGATTTTGATTTTTGGATACGTTCGTCTCGAAAATTCAAGTACACGTACTCATCCGCAGTTTTAATAAAGAAGAGGATATCAGAAAATGCTCTGGCAAAGGAGCAATTTGTTCTGTTTAGCAAACATTCCCGCACTACGTTTAAGGTGTGTGAAAAAATTTTAAAGCTTAACAAAACACCGGAAGAGCAAAAAGCGCTTTCAAGAAGAATACGTTACGAAATAAAACTCAACCTAAGACTCCTGAATTTTAGAACAGTGATTAGATACTTTTTTCTGTGGTTAAAGAATAAAAAAATATCGG
>JANNQJ010000332.1:0-1968 GCA_031400675.1 Cyclobacteriaceae bacterium | reverse complement strand
ATTCCTGTTCATCTCCATTTATATCATCCTCATACTTATATCCCTTAGAAAATTGAGAAGTAAAGTTTAACGAGGTAAAAAGATCCCACTTGTCGCTTAGTTTACGACCTACTTTTGTATCCAAATAAATACGATCAAGTGTTTTACGAAATCCCTGACCGGAGCTATTCACAAATCCATACATAAACCCGATCTCATTATCCCACGATGTTTTATCCTTCGCATAGTCTGCTTTATAATTAAATAAACTATTGAACCCAATCGAGTTAATACCACCACCTTTCCAGTTAGAAGAAAAGGCGGCTTGGTTGAGATTTAAATTAAAGACGAGTTTTTTCTTCCAGTTTGAAGCGGTATCGGGTTTAACGACCTGAGCGGAGGTTAAAAAAGGGATACTGAAAAGAAATACAGTACAATATAGGGCAAGCTTGTTTGCGTAAGTCATATGAATAAGTTTTAAACGAAAATAGTCTAAAAACTTATTGCGAAACAACCCCGATCAGATATTGTTTAGCTTGATTTCATCTAACGCCACCTCGGTTAAAGGTTTGGTGATGAATTTAATAACGTGGTTATTATTGACAATTTTATCAATATCACGCTTGTTATCAGAACTGGAGAGGATAATCACTTTGCACTTATTGCGCACCAACTCGTTAAATTTTTCGAATTCGTATAAGAACACAAACCCATCTACAATGGGCATGTTAATGTCCAGAAAAATTAAACTGGGAAGTTTCTCATTGCTGTTTTGATTCTCTTTTAAGTAATCCAACGCGGCTTTACCAGAGCTTTTAACTTCGACCCCTTTCGAAAATTTCGTTATTTCTATAATTCGCTTACTAATAAAATTATCAGTGTCGTTATCGTCCACTAGCATCACTAAATCAAGCACCATTTCTTGTTGAATTATCATTCAATACGATTCAAAAAAACTTAAAAAATAAAATTTTCCACCGCACAAAAATATCTTTTTTTATGAGTTTTGTAAGCGCTATAAATCAAAATTGACCTGCATATGTAATAATTTAGTTAAAAAGACTAAAAACTAGTCATTGATGCTTTAAAATCTTTAGATTCTCCCCAACGGTGAGTGTGAAATCCTTCTTCTGGTTCCAATCCATTAGTTCTTTGATGGTTACCTCGTACTGTCGCGCTACACTATAGAGCGTATCAGCAGACTTTACGGCATGAATAATTTGCTTTGGAGCTGTTGTAACATCTGGAGCCCGGAAATCTAACACCTGACCTGGTTTGATTCCTTCTTCCAACTTCAGGTTATTCCATTGTACAAGTTCCATCACACCCACCTGATACTGTTTGGCGATTGCGTACAACGTCTCACCCGTGTTAACGGTATGTCTGTTTGGTTGGATCGCTACGCTCTCGACCGACCCAACAGAATCCGTCAATACATTATTTTGATTTTTTATCAGATCAGGCAAGGTGGTGACCACTGAGGGTGATTCGGCCAGAGCTTGTCCTGTTTTCGATTCAACTGCCCAACTGAATGTGTCAAGCGTATCTACCTCCACCACTTCAAGGGTTACAACTTTATCGCCCGTAAACTTCTTTCCCGATAGAAAAACTACTGACCCTTCACGCAAGGAATTATTATCCATGTCATTATACTTTCGAAGCTTCCGTAGTTGAACACCGTATTGCTGACTGATTGACCACAGATCATCCCCCCTCTGTACAACATGCTGATAGACCGTTGCTCTTGTTTTTTTCTTGCTCAAATAATAGAAATTACCAGCCACGAGTTGATCACTAATAGAAAGATCATTACACTTCAAAAAAAAGGATAAATCTATACTCGCACGTTTTACAAATCCCACTAAAGCTTCTCGTGCATGAGCTTTCATAGCGAGAATTCCGTTGATCTGAATGATTTCATTTTTTGCTTCAGCCGGTTTCGCATCTACACGGGTAGCAGGCTCAATCGCTTTTGACGCTTTTGCTACT
>JANNQJ010000331.1:0-10834 GCA_031400675.1 Cyclobacteriaceae bacterium | reverse complement strand
TGTCGGAGGTGATATTGTGGTTGCGGCTGTGAAAGATCCGTGGGGCAATGTGGTTGGGGTTATCTATAATCCAACGTTCGAGCTGCCAAAATAATTGTCAGGTTGAGCTTGTCGAAACCTGATTCCTGCACACAACCCGCCTTCGACAAGCTCAGGCTGACATAGCCCATAGAACTTAAGCGGGCTAATCGCTGTTTGTTGACATTTAGAACGGTCTGACGCCTAAGTCTATTTGAAAGTCTTCAAGTTAAATTGAGTCTTACAATTTTTCTTTACGCTATCCGTCTCAATCAATAATCTAATTCCTTTATTTGCATCCCTATTTAAAACGCATCCTAAATCATGGAGAAGAAAAAGAAACCGAAAGTATCAATGGCCAAAGTGTTTAAAACCATTATCTGGCCAAGGCGTAAAACCCTTTTATTTGGTTTTGTACTGATTATTATTAGCCGAATATCGGCCGTTATACTGCCATATTCCGTCAAACCCATCATTGACGATATCATTGGTAAAGGTGATATGTCGAACCTGAAATTGATTCTCATAGGAGTGTCTGCCTCTATTTTGATTTCCGCTATTGTATCCTATTCTCTTACGATGCTGTTGAGTGTAGAGGCCCAGCACCTGATTTCGGTATTGCGCGCTAATGTGCAAAAGCATTTGCTCCGGTTGCCTACTCGTTTTTTTGATAATCAGCAAACCGGGAAACTCGTGAGCCGTGTGATGAATGATGTGGAAGGAGTGCGCAACCTGGTGGGCACGGGTCTGGTACAATTGGTAGGCGGTATTCTCACAGCCATCATTTGTCTCTTCTTCCTGATCAGTATAAGCTGGGAGTTGACGCTATTCACGTTGCTGCCGCTTTCACTTTTTGGTATTATATCGATGAAGGCCTTTGGTAAAATACGCCCGATTTTCCGAGAGCGTGGAGAAATCACCGCAGAAGTTACGGGCAGACTTACACAGACATTTGGTGGTGTTCGGGTAATTAAGGGTTTCAATGCGGCTAAGCAGGAATCTCTTGTTTTTGAAAAAGGAGTTGAACGGATTTTTCAAAATGTTAAAAGCAGCTTAACCACCACAAGCTTTGTTACCAGCACGGGCAGTTTTCTGTTTGGTGTTGCGTTAATCGGAATCATCGGTATTGGCGGATATATGTTAACGGAGAAAACATTAACGCCCGGAGAGTTAACCCAATTTGTTTTCTTCCTTGGATTTCTAATTGCCCCAATCTTTCAAATGAGCAACATTGGAAGCCAGTTGACGGAGGCCTTCGCTGGATTAGACCGAACAGAAGAATTGATGAACATGGGAGTGGAAGACGATGAAGCTATTCGTACCGTGAAGATTGGCGCGATAAAAGGCAATATGGAATTTAAAGATGTTTCTTTCGCCTATGAGGAAGGCAAGGAAGTATTGAAGCATGTGAGTTTTTCGGCTCCGGCCGGATCGGTGATCGCGCTTGTTGGTACTTCGGGATCCGGGAAATCTACCATTGCAGGATTGGCCGCTTCTTTTCTTGTTCAGCAATCGGGCACGATCACTATTGATGGCAACAACCTTTCAAAAGTATCGTTGGAAAGTTATCGCAGTCAGCTAGGTGTTGTATTGCAAGATGATTTTCTATTTGACGGTACCATTCGTGAGAATATTTTGTTTGCCAAGTCTGATGCTACAGACCAGGAATTGCAAGCTGCTATTGCCGGAGCTTACGTTTCTGAATTCAGTACAAAATTTGAAAAAGGTCTGGACACGGTTATTGGTGAGCGCGGAATAAAACTTTCTGGCGGACAGCGTCAACGTGTAACGATTGCCCGCGCCATACTGGCCAATCCCAGGATTTTGATTTTGGATGAAGCTACCTCCAGCTTGGACACCGAAAGTGAATCGTTGATTCAGGAAAGTTTGAAACAATTGCTCAAGGGTAGAACTACTTTCGTAATTGCCCACAGACTGAGCACCATCCGTCAGGCAGATCAAATTCTGGTTGTAGAGGACGGGCAAATAGCTGAACGTGGAAAGCACGAAGAGTTGATCGAGAAAAAAGGAAGGTACTTCGAATTGTATACGTACCAAGCGAGGATCTAACAAATTGTCTGAATCAGGATTGCCTGGATTTTAGGATTAACAGGATTGTCAATCAAAACGTATCGCTTTAATTGGTGTAATACGAGAGATAACGGCTGTTGGTAATAACAAAACGACTGTTACAACAAAGAAAGTAAGCAGGTTCAACATTCCAACTATTTCCCAGTGCCAGCTGATGGGCACAAAACTCATGTAATAATCTTCCGGATTAAGTTTTATGATTCTGAATTGGTATTGGATGTAGCATAATCCAAGGCCGAGTGCGTTGCCGAGCAGTAATCCTTTTGCTATTAAGCTAATTCCATTGTAAACAAAAATCGAACGGATTAATCTATTGTCTGCCCCCAGTGCTTTCAACATTCCAATCATCTGCGTACGCTCCATCACCAAAATCAAAATGATAGAAATCATATTGATGCATATTACTCCCAGAATGATGACCAACAAAATATTCACTTGCCGGCTTAATAAATTCAGCCACTCAAATACCTGAATGTATTTGCTGCTCACCGGTTCAATGTTTAAGTCATAATCTATCATTTCCGACATGGCCATTCCAGCATCATCAATCTTGTTGATATCCTGAACAAAAACTTCCAACCCTCCTGCCACACTATCGGCCCAATCGTTGAGGCGGGCTATCAGCCGGATATCACCCATGATCACTTTTCCATCAAAGAATTCTGAGAGGTTTGTTTCGTAAATTCCAGTGACAGTCAACCGTCTGAACCGAGGTGGATTTTGAAAAAAGTGAATGGTGAGTACATCGCCCACCTTCGCATTTAATTTATTGGCTATGATTTTACTGAGCACCACTTCGTTGGAATATCCTGAATCCGGGAAATGAAGAAAGCGACCTTCAACAAGATTACTGCTGAATGTGGCTGTATCAAAACTCTTTCCTACCCCTTTTACTACTACACCCAACACCTCATCTTCCGTTTTTACCAGTCCGGCTTTATGCGCATACTCCTGCATGTGGCGTACAAACCCCAGCTGCTTGTAATCATTAAATAAATCTACATTGATATAAAGAGGAGTTTCCTCCATGGAGTTACTCATGGAAAATTTGGTGATGATGAGGTGGCCGCTGAAACTGTAAATCCTGTTTTTAACGTTTTCCTGAAACCCTTTCATGATCAGAAATGAAACAATAGCCGCACCCAAACCAATACCAATGCTGGCGATAGCGATCTTAAAAATGGTAGATGAAAAACCATCCTGGTGCTCGCGGCTTATTCTTTTTGATATGAAATACGAAAGGTTCAAATGGAGTTTTATCTTTGATCTGTGAGCAAGATAAAATTTTTAGCGCTTCTTTTCTGCTGCGTGCACTGCAGCAGTCCACCTAATCATCAAACAACTCCTGAAAAGGCTTCGGTTGTCGTTGGTGCCCAACAACTTGACCTGTTTATTCCCAGGCTCCAGAATAAGCGGGTTGCGTTAGTCGTGAATAATACCTCACTCGTAAATAAGACCCACCTGGTGGATACATTGAAAAGTAGGGGGATAAACATTGTTCTGGTTTTCGGTCCCGAACATGGCTTTCGAGGCACAGCTGCCGATGGTGAATGTGTCAATGACAGCATTGATCAAAAGACGGGGATTCCGATTTTCTCACTGCATGGAAAAACCAAAAAACCTGCACCTGAACAGTTAACGAATGTAGATGTTGTGATTTTTGACATTCAGGATGTAGGCGCGCGATTTTACACGTACATCAGTACCATGCATTATGTGATGGAGGCATGTGCAGAAAACGCAAAAGAGGTGATCATTCTCGATCGTCCCAATCCTAATGGAAGTTACATTGATGGGCCAGTGCGGAAACCGGAGTTCAAATATTTTTTAGCTATGCATCCAATTCCCATTGTTCACGGACTCACCGTGGGTGAACTTGCTCAAATGATTTATGGAGAAGGATGGCTTGAAGGTGGGAAGAAATGTAAACTGACCGTTATTCCAATTAAAAACTGGTCGCACCAAGATGAATACTCCTTACCTTTTCGACCCTCTCCCAATCTTCCAAACGATCAAGCTATTAAGCTCTATCCTTCTCTGTGTCTTTTTGAACAGACGGTTATCAGCGTAGGAAGAGGCACTACCATGCAATTTCAGGTGTTAGGCAATCCGGAATTAAAGGAAATGAAATTTCAGTTTACACCGGTGAGCATGAAAGGTATATCCAACACACCTCCGCACGAGAACAAACTTTGTTATGGAGAAGATTTGCGATCACTGAAGGCAGAACGAAAGTTTGATCTTTTCTATTTGTTGAAATATTACAAGCTCTATCCAGCCAAAGAAAAATTCTTTCTGAACTACTTCGATAATCTGGCAGGCACGAAAGAACTCCGGCAACAAATTATCAACGGACTTACCGAAGATGAGATTCGGGCGAGCTGGGAACCGGAGTTGGGTCTATATAAAGAGATGCGGAAGAAATATTTGTTATATCCATAACAGCTTCAAGCTGCAGGCTAAAAGCTTAACGTGCTCTGGCTTGCAACTTGGAGCCTGTGGCTTGAAGTCAATTATGACGAAGACAGAGAAAGTAAACGACATTCTAACAACGCTGGAGAAACTTTATCCAAACCCCGAAGTTCCGCTCCTTCACAAAGACGCTTACACATTGTTAATCTCCGTGCTGCTTTCTGCCCAGTGTACCGATGAGCGCGTGAATAAGATCACACCACTTCTTTTTGCCCGAGCCAATAATCCATATGACATGGTAAAGATGAGTGCCGATGAAATCCGGGAGATTATTAAACCCTGTGGACTGTCACCGATGAAGTCGAAAGGTATTTACGGGTTATCGAAAATATTGATTAAGAAATATAACGGGGAAGTTCCGCAAACATTTGAAGAACTGGAAGAGCTTCCTGCTGTAGGTCATAAAACCGCATCCGTTGTGATGACCCAGTGGTTTGGCAAGACTGCGTTTCCTATTGATACCCATATTCACCGACTTGCATATCGCTGGAGTTTATCCAATGGAAAAAATGTAGAGCAAACTGAAAAGGATTTAAAGCGATTGATTCCTGAAAAGAGATGGAACAAGGCACATCTTCAAATTATTTACTTCGGACGTGAGTACTGCATGGCACGGGGTCATAACTGGAAAGAATGCCCTATCTGTTCTAAATATATGCGTGCAGCGTTACGCGATTAAGTTAAGTCCGTTTACCTTGCATCCATGAATACGCTGCGGATAATCTTTATGGGCACGCCCGAATTTGCCGTAGCCAGTCTGGAGATACTGGTGGCGAACAAATTCAATGTCGTGGCCGTAATTACGGCCCCCGATAAGCCACAAGGCAGGGGGCAGAAATTGGTAGCTTCACCTGTAAAAGAGTGTGCGCTAAATCACAAGATTCCGGTTCTTCAACCTACCAATTTAAAATCACCTGAATTTCTCGAAGAGTTAAAGAGCTACAACGCCAATCTTCAAGTTGTAGTGGCGTTCCGTATGTTGCCGGAAGTAGTATGGGCAATGCCCTCACTCGGCACGTTTAATCTTCACGCTTCACTCCTGCCCCAGTACCGCGGAGCAGCTCCCATTAATTGGGCTATTATCAATGGAGAAAAAGAAACCGGTGTTACTACATTTTTTCTGAAACATGAAATCGATACGGGCAGTATCATCTTTCAGGAGAAAGAACCGATACCTGATTCAGATAATGTCGAATCGCTTTATGAACGATTGATGAATCGTGGAGCTCAGTTGGTTTTAAAAACGGTAAAAGCAATTGAAGCCGGTAACTACCCATCTATATCCCAATCTCAAGACAAGGAGATTAAACATGCGCCTAAAATTTTTAAAGAGACGTGTCAGATTGATTGGAACAAATCCACTAATCAAATTATAAATTTTGTGCGAGGATTAAGTCCCTATCCAGCAGCGTGGGCTATTCTTAATGGCAAGACTTTCAAAATATTTAACGTGAATGACTCAGGATCAGTGATTCAAGATTCAGCACCCGGAGAAATCAATACCGATAACAAACGTTATCTTTACGTGAAAACCGCTGACGGTTGGATTTCAATAGCGGAGTTGCAACCCGAAGGGAAAAAAAGAATGACCACACACGAGTTTTTTAGGGGAAATAAATTATAGCTACAAGCCACAAGCTTCAAGGTAGTCTGGTTTGCTTGAAGCTTGAAGCCAGTAGCTTGTAGCCATTTTATGATTATATCACTCATAGCCGCCTTAACTGAAAACCGCGTGATCGGTAAAAACAACACCCTACCGTGGCACCTGCCGGACGACATGAAGTATTTCATGCAGACAACCAAAGCGCATCACGTGATTATGGGTCGTAAAAATTATGATTCCATTCCCGAGAAATTCAGACCGTTGCCTAATCGAACAAACATCGTTGTAAGCCGCCAGAAGAATTTCAATGCACCAGGCTGTATCATCGTAAATTCGATAGAGGAGGGCTTGAAAATCGCGAAGGTCAACAACGAAAAGGAAGTTTTTATTATTGGTGGAGCGGAGATATATAATCAAGGTTTTTCGTTAGCCAACCGTTTATACCTCACCGAAATACAAACACACCTCGAAGGTGATACCTATTTTCCCGAATTCGATAAAAGCCAGTGGAAAGAAATATCCAGGAAGCATCATTTGAGTGACGAACGGCATAAGTTTCCTTTTGATTTCGTAGTTTTCGAACGCGATAATTAATAATATTAAAATCATGTCGAAAGTAACCGGAAAAGTTGTTTGGATTACAGGAGCTTCGTCAGGAATAGGCGAGGCATTGGTATATGAACTCGCAAAAAAAGGGGCTAAACTTATTATTTCATCCCGTAGAAAAGAAGAACTGGAACGCGTAAAAGGAAATTGTGTAGCTCAGGCCCAACCTAATATTCGAGTGTTGCCACTTGATTTGGCGCAACCGTCAACCCTTCAATTATGTTCAGAGGCCGCCATTCAGGTTTTTGGGCATGTAGATATTTTAATCAACAATGGGGGAATCAGTCAACGCAGCTTAGCAAAGGATACTACCGTAGAGGTTGATAGAAAAGTGATGGAGGTTGATTACTTCGGAACCATCGCGCTTACCAAATCGCTTATACCCCATTTTATTAAGCAAAAGTCAGGACATTTTGTAACGATCAGTAGTGTATTAGGACTTATTGGAACCCCATACCGTTCAGGTTATGCTGCAGCCAAACATGCACTGCATGGATTTTTTGATTCGCTTCGCGCAGAGTTGTGGAATGACTCCAAACATATTCACGTCACCCTAATTTGCCCGGGGTGGATTCGTACGAATGTGACCATCAATGCACTCAAAGGCGATGGATCAAAACTTAATCAGATGGATCCTACCACCGACCACGGTATGTTGCCACAGGTGTTTGCTAAAAAAATGATTCGCGAGATTGAAGCAAATACTGAACAAGTATTTATCGGTGGCCTAAAGGAGCGAATGGCTATATACATGATGCAGTATTTTCCGCGTGTTTTTTCCAAGATTGTTCGCACTGCAAAAGTCAGGTAAAGTTAAGCGACATTACCCAAATCGCTTATTATCATTCTTATCATTGCCAAACGTTATGGGGAAGCTTGACTACGTTCTAAAAAATAAATAAATGAAGATAAGTGATTTCATGTTAGAACGGTATTTTGCTAAACATGAGTTTACTGCTAAATATTTACTTTCGAGTTCAGACTGTGATGGTTATGAATTAAAATACCTTTTAGCAAACGCTTCAAAACATGAGCTTGATCTATGGCAAGGTATAAAACTGGGCTATTCCGAAAGTGCGGGGAATCCAATATTGAGAGAGTCAATACTGCAGCATTATAAAATAAAAGCAATTGAAAATGTGGTGGTTGCATCACCCGGAGAGCTCAATTTCATAAGCATGAATGTTCTGCTAAATTCAGACGATCATGTTATTATAGTTTCACCCAGTTATCAATCCTTATATGAAGTTGTAAAGTCTATAAACTGTAGTCTTTCATATTGGAAGCCAAATTCAGAAGGTTGGGAATTTAATACTGATGATTTAGAAAAGCTTATTAAGAGCAACACCAAACTTATTGTCTTAAATTTTCCGCATAATCCGACAGGCGCCTATCTGACAAGTAAACAGATGAATGAAATCGTTGCGTTGGCAAGAAAACATGACATTTACATTTTCTCAGACGAAATGTATCATAAACTTATTATTGATGATGTTCAAGAGTTACCACCAATTTGTGATCTATACGAAAAAGGAATTAGCCTTTGGGGAACTTCAAAGTCATTTGGTTTAGCTGGTTTACGTATTGGTTGGCTTGTTACTCAGGACATAGATTTTCTTCATCAAGTAGTCGCGTTTAAGGATTATCTGAGCATTTGCAATAGTACTCCCTCTGAAATATTATCAATCATTGCTTTGAACAACATTGACAAATTTCTTCTTCCTAACATTGAAAAGATAAGGAAGAATGTATTGATATTTAAGAAATTTGCAGCGAACCATAATGTAATATCTTCTTTTATTCCCCCTAAAGCTGGTTCCACTTCATTCGTGAAATTAAATGTTGAAAATTCATCTTTAGATTTCAGTACTCAATTGGTAGAGAAAACTGGAATCATGACAGTTCCTGCTGAAATGTTTGAGCAACCTGGGAAATATATTAGAGTAGGATTTGGAAGAAATAGTTTTTCGGAAGTTTTGGACATATTTGATAATTATCTACAACAATAAACCAAGCTCATAACAAAGAGCATAATCAATTGCATTGCTCATAAAATTATTAGATAAAATAAAGTGACTTTACTCGAATCACTTCTCATCATACTCGTAGGTTTTGGTGCAGCCTTTCTTAACACTGTGGGCGGTGGAGGCTCCTTATTCTCTGTCCCCATCCTGACCTTCATGGGCTTACCCATCACCGTGGCAAACGCTACCAGTCGTGTGGCGTTACTCTTTCAAAACATTTTTGCCGTAGGCGGATTTCGAAGCAAGGGCATTGAATTGCCATGGCCGTATAGCTTATATCTTGGCATAGCTTCGCTGGGCGGTGGATTAATTGGCGCCTTGATGGCATCACACGTAGCCGATGAGATATTCAAGAAAATTTTTGTGGGCGTGATGATCGGTGCTGTCGTGCTCATTATTTATGATCCGTTTAAATCGAACGGGAAAGAAAAATTAACACCTCCGCGACAGTGGATGGGAGCCTTTTGTTTTTTCTTCATTGGAATTTATGGAGGTTTTGTACAAGCAGGCATTGGCTTTTTGGTATTAGGCGTATTAAGTCTAGTGAACAACTTAAGCTTAGTAAAGAGCAATTATGTAAAAGTATTTGCGGCCATTGTATACACAGCTGTTTCCGTAGCAGTATTTGCCTATGAAGGAAAAATTGTATGGCAAACCGGATTCATCCTGGCTATTGGTCATGCATTGGGCGGATGGTACGCCAGCCGCTGGAGTGTAGACAAGGGCGAGGTATGGATTAAACGCGTAATGATCGTTTCGGTATTTGCGATGGCGATTAAGTTGTGGTTTTTTTGAAATGCAAAAAGTAAACAAACTGAATATCAAAACGAAAACATTACGCTGGAGCTTCTTCATCTTCTTCTCTTTAAGTATAGGAATGTATCCATTTACCTATCTTTTTTTTGACATGACCGATGGTCTATTGTCATCTAAGTCTTCTGAACTACTTCAAAACAATGTGTGGTACACAGCTTTTTATCAACATATTTTGTTTGGTGCTGTTGCTTTACTTCTAGGTTGGTCGCAGTTCAGCAAGCGCTTCAGAAATAAAAACTTAAAGTTCCATCGCCTACTAGGTAAGGTTTACCTGATTGCTGTTGTGTTGAGCGGCAGCGCGGGTTTGTTCATCGCCATATATGCTACCGGAGGCATTGTCTCAATCTTAGGTTTCAGCGGACTGGGTGTGGGGTGGCTCTTTACTTCCCTTCAGGCCTACCTTTCCATCCGAAAAAAAGATATTGATCAACACCAGTACTGGATGATCCGGAGTTATGCATTGTGCTGGGCTGCCGTTACACTGCGCATCTGGTTGCCCTTACTCCAGTTTGCATTTGACATTGAATTCTTAATAGCCTATCGGATCATTTCATGGGTATGCTGGATTCCGAATCTGATAGTAGCCGAGATGATTGTAAGGCGTATCAAATCAGCTCGTGCCCTAAATAATTGAAGACCATTATTAATCCTACCGATAATGGATACGGATTTAGCGTTGGAATTGTAATGGGAATTTGCCCACTTTGTAAATGGTAAAATGCTTACAAACAGACTAACTGTGATACGTGGTGGCTGAGTTACTTATAAACCTTTTTGAACACGATGAATATAAAAATTATTGCTTTCGATGCCGATGATACCCTCTGGCACAATGAGCTTTATTTTCAGGAAGCCGAGCATACATTTTGTGCGTTGCTGGAAGATTTTTTGCCCCAGCATACAATCCAACGCGAATTACTTCAGACTGAAATAAAAAACATTTCACTCTATGGATACGGAATAAAGGCGTTCATGCTTTCCATGATTGAAACGGCCATTCGCATTTCTGACCGGAACATTAAAATAGAATCCATTGAAAAAATAGTAGCCATCGGACAAGCCTTACTGGACCAACCTGTTCAACTAATCGATGGCGTTGAAGATGTTTTAAAATCCTTAAAGCCTAACTATAAACTCGTTATGGCCACAAAGGGTGATCTACTAGATCAGGAAAGGAAACTGAAGAAATCAGGGCTTGCCAATT
>JANNQJ010000330.1:0-22204 GCA_031400675.1 Cyclobacteriaceae bacterium | reverse complement strand
CAACATCCGAGTATAGCTATTAACTATATTTCCTATTTACGTTGCTCACTTCTTCACCACCGTAAATTCTACCCTGCGGTTGTTGGCGCGGCCCTCATCGGTATCGTTGGTTTCAATCGGATTGGTCTCGCCATACCCGTGAGCGGTTAAGCGAAAATCTTCAATGCCCTGGCTGATGATGTAATCTACTACGGATTGTGAGCGCCCTTGCGACAAGTTGAGGTTATAATCATCAGAACCTTTACTGTCGGTGTGGCCAGCAATTTCAATTTCCACATGCGGATTTCGTTTGAGGAAGTCGACTACTTTATTCAGCTCTACAAAGGATTCCTTTTTCAACGTAGTCTTATCGAAATCGAAATAAATATTTTTTAATCGCACGGTTAACCCCACTTCAATTGGTTGGAGGAACAAATCTTTGATTACCGGGGTCATGTCTTCACTGACCGCCTCCACACTGTCGTTGGCGTTCAGATATCCTTCCGCGGAAGCGTTAAACATGTACCATCCTAACTTTTGGATTTCCTGTTCATACTTCCCGCCTTCAGTCTGAAGTTTGAAACTAGTTTTCCTGTCGCCTTTCAACGTAACATCCAGTTTAGCCGTAAGCAAGTTGTTTGTTTTAATGTCGTACACCGAGCCGGCCAAAATAAGTTTTTTGGCTATGGGGGTAAGAAAAATTTCTACCACTAACGTGGTGTCGTTGCCAAACTGTGGTAACGTGAATGACAAATCTCTTGATAAAAAACCCTGCTGTGAGGCGTTGATGGTATAGCCTGCTACTTCGGGAATGCGGGTTTCAAATTTACCGACTGAGGAAGAGCGCAAATTCAGAGGCTTATTTTCAGAAGGTGTCACCACCACGTTGGCTTGTATTGCCTGCTGGGTTTTCTCATTATATACCGTACCCGATAACATCACTTTTATATTACGCGGTACCAGTTTAAAAATATCGAGGTTGCCACCATCCTGTGTACTGTTTGCACGGCTATTAAATACATTTCCGGCTTTGTCGATGCAAAAATAAAATTCATCGGCAGCCGTATTGATCGGTGGACTCATATTTACGGGAGGGCTCCAATTCTGCCAGGTGTCATCTAACCGGGTAGTTTTATAAATGTCAGCTTTGCCATGCTTACCCGGCACATTGCGGTCGCTGGCAAAATATAATGTTTGATCATCGGGTGCGATAAACGGCCCAAAGTCATCGTCACGAATTGACACATTCAATTTCTTCGGAGTTGACCACTTGCCATTGCCTTCCAGGTTGCTCACATACAGGTTGCTTCGAGGTCCGGCAGGTGTTTGTCCAAAAAACAAAATAATATGTTTGGCATCTGAGGACATACTGGCTCCATAAAACTTTCCTTTGTTCAATTCCTTAAACCCCAGAACATCCAGTTCAGTTATGGAGCCTCCCGCACTGATGATCGAAAAACCTTTCGAGTCTCTCCCTCTGCCTCCTTTAATAAAGAGTGAGCCATCTGGCAGCGCACTAAACACCTGGTTGCTATGATGAATATTATAGGGTGATCCTAAATGCTTGGCGGCAGTCCATTCTCCCTTATCATCAAGCGTAGACATCCAAATGTCATCACTGCCTTCTTTACCAAATGTATTCTCAGGGTGATTGTGTACGAAGAAATACAACTTTTTGCCATCCTGCGAAATAATGGGTGCGGCCTCGTGATAATGCGTATTTACCTGCTTGCCCAACTTAACGAGCTCGTAACGGGGAGCAAACTGTTGAGCGGTTAAAGGAATAGCCAACATGAAAAAGAACAGGAGGGAAATGGCGTGCTTCATGCGATCGGTAATTGGTTAACCAGACTAAGTTACGAAGATTAAATAATTCCGCGACCACTCATGACAATTCCGGTAAGAATGAGTGATAACGCAAGTGTATTAAAAATAAACATGCGCTTATGTTTGGCATCTGCACTGGTCATCTTTTTGGCTGTTACACGTGCCATCGTAATCAGAACAATAGCAATGATCATGATGATACTATGTTCTACTGTCCAGTAGCGCGCAATAGCGTCTTTCATCGTTGAACTACCGAATTGCACAAAAGGACTTACAAAATACAAGAGAAGACCCAACAGTAACTGTAAATGTGTAACAATGAATAGAAATAAACTGAGCTTATTATCGGTAGAACTGTACGATCGTTTATTGAGCCACCCCACTAGAGAAACGAAGATGACAACAATAAGAAGGGCTAAAACAGCATAACGAAGATAGGAATGAGAATGAAGTAGACCTGAATACATAGTTTGTATGGAGTTAAGTTAAAAATTTACGCTTTAAAGTTACGAAGCCTAAGCCAACCTTCTCCAGCAGAGAGGAATTTTTTAGTCCTTCTCCTGTGGAGAAGGGTTGGGATGAGGTCAAAAAAAAACATATTTTTGAATAACCTTACCTATGAAACGTTTGCTTTTACTCGTGTTGGTTGCCTTGCCCTCTTATGTATATGCGCAACAGAGCGACTCAACGGAACAACCTCCGGATACCGTAAAAATAGGCACATACATTATCAGCGTACACGACATCAACTTTCATGATAAAGAATACACCGTACGGTTATGGCTGTGGCTGCTGTACAACAACCTGGAGTTTGATTTTCCAAGCCAGATTGATATTCCCAACGCGAAACACATCGATAAACCCGAAGTAATTATGGACATGGTGGACGGAAAGATGTGGCAACTCATGAAAATGAAATGCGTGATGAAACACAATTGGCGCGTGGGTGATTTTCCATTCGATAAACAACAACTAATCGTTCATATTGAGAACTCCATCTATGATCAAAACAGATTGGTGTTTGTACCAGACGAGATGGGGAGCACATTCGATCGGGAACTTACGCTGGATGGTTGGCGTATCCACAACTTTACGGTGAATACCAATACGCATGAGTATACTACGGTATTTGGTGATCCCAGTACCGATATGCTTCACTCTGACTATGCCTCTTTTAATATTGAGATGGACATAGAACGCGATGCGTGGGGTTTATTTATGAAAATTTTTATCGGCATGTACATTGCCTTTATGATTTCCATAATCAGTTTCATAACAAGACCTTCGGAATTAGAACCTCGTTTCGGGCTTCCGGTGGGTGGGTTGTTTGCTGCTGTCGGTAACAAATACATTATTGATTCGCTGTTACCAGAATCCTCTTCTTTTACGTTAGTAGATTCTCTTCACGCTACCACCTTCATGGCCATCTTCTCCACATTATTGGTATCGGCTATTGCCTTATATTTTCATGATCAGGGTATGACTGCACGTTCGTTGAAAATTAATTACTATGGGTCTCGAATTGTAGTAGGCTTATACATCATCATTAACATTGTATTCGTCAGTCTTGCCATTTGATTTATTTTTCAGTGTTGAAAATATTTTTAGTTCTCGCGCTCATTTTGCTGGCATTCATTCGGTGTGAATACCGTAAGCAAAAGTTTGATGTCATTATCCGGCACGGAACAATATACGATGGCTCAGGCAATCAGCCTTTCGTTGCCGATGTAGCTATTCAGGGCGATACGATTGCTGCGATCGGTGATCTTTCTGATGCTATTAGTGAAAATGAAATCGATGCGACAGGATTAGCGGTAGCTCCAGGGTTCATTAATATGTTAAGCTGGGCCGACAGAAGTTTGCTAATGGATGGCCGCTCAATGAGCGATATCAAACAAGGGGTTACGCTTGAAATTTTCGGGGAAGGCATTAGTCCGGCTCCCGTAAAAAGGAAGGCAACGAATGTTGACAGCCTCTGGACTACGTTGGATGGGTACTTTTCGTACATAATGAAAAAAGGAGTGAGCCCCAATGTGGCTTCGTTTGTGGGAGCCACTTCGGTACGCATTCACGAACTGGGTTATGAAAAAAGACCTCCTACTGCTGCAGAACTTCAGCGGATGAAAGCACTTGTTCAACAAGCCATGGAAGATGGCGCCATGGGACTGGGAACTTCTTTGATTTACGCTCCGGCAGATTATGCTTCAACAGAGGAGCTAATTGAACTCGCCAAAGTAGCTTCACAATTCGGAGGCATCTACATTACACACATGCGGAGCGAAGGAGATTTTATTCTCAAAGCCATGAATGAAACATTCCGCATTGCGAAAGTGGCCAACATTCCTACAGAGATCTATCATTTGAAGATCAATCTCGCGCGCAACTGGGGTAAGATCGATACGGTACTTTACAAAATTGACAGTGCCCGTCAGGCCGGCCTGAAGATCACGGCAAACAACTATCCGTACATCGCCAGTGCAACAGCGCTAACAGCCCGCTTACCAAACTGGGTACAGGAGGGGGGAGCGGTCGCCATGCGAAAACGTCTGCGGCAACCTGAAACCAGAAAGAAAGTTTTGCACGAAATGAGAGTGGGAATACCGTATAAAAATTCCGATGCAAAAGATGTGTTGATGCTTGGGTTTCGATTAGATTCTCTCAACAAGCGGTATCGGGGAAAACGATTAGATGAAGTAGCTAACATGCACGGCAAAGATGCTGATGAAACCGTAATTGACCTCGTGCTTAAAGATAAGTCACCCATGGCCGCCTTGTATTTTCAGCAGTCGGAAGACAACATAAAAAAAATTATTAGGCAACCATACGTAAGCTTCGGTTCAGATTATGCATCCTTATCGGATGCGAAAATTTTCAGTGAATGGGGAGCCCACCCGCGGGGATACGGAACTTTTGCCCGAATACTGGGTAAGTATGTTCGGGAGGAGAAATTAATATCGTTAGAGGAAGCCATCCGCAGAATGACTTCCTTGCCTGCTGCCAACCTGAAAATCGGCAAAAGAGGAGGTTTGAAACCCGGTTTTTTTGCCGACATAGCAATTTTTAATCCACTGACTATTCAGGATCACGCCACGTACGAAAACCCCAAACAATATGCTACAGGCATGATCCATGTTTTTGTGAACGGAACTCACGTGCTGCGGGATGGAGAGCACACAGATGCAAAGCCTGGAAGGGTGGTTCGTGGACCCGGGTGGAAAAACAAACGGCCATGATGTTTAGCGATCAGGTAATTGGGGTTTACAAATCACTTTCTTAAGCGAAAACGAATAGTCGAGTTTGTAAACCTGTACATTCAAAACTTTCGTGAACCTTAAAGAACGAGTTCCATCTTCACATCTGCAGTTAGAAACGGTGAATGCACCACCGGAACATGTTGAAATCCATATTTTTCATAAAGTACTAATGCTGCCTTCAACTGGTGGTTAGAAAACAAGGTAATCTTGGTGGCATTGAGTTGCTTCGCTTTCTCAATACATTTCTCCAGTAGCAATTTACTGATACCCTTTTTTTGATATTCCTTCGCAACCGCCATTTTTGCTAATTCATACACACCATTGTGTTCCAACATTAATGCAGCTGATCCTACTATACGACCATCACACTCAGCCAGGTAAATCACCCCGCCATTCTCCAAAATAGTTTTGCGGGGATCCTCCAGAATTTGGAGGTCGTGTGTTTCTGTAAGATTGTAGTAATTCAGCCATTCCAAGTTGAGTTCTCTGAATGCGGGTTGATGTTGATCTTCATATTCGATAATATGATACGGACTCATGAAGATAAGAAGTTAAACCGTATTATAGGAAAGAAAAAGATTGCAGTTTCTTCCGAGCTATTCTCATGCGTTTATACTGGAAAGAATCATGGAACCTGAATGGATTCACTTCTTTATTATTTTAATACTTTCCATGCCCTCGTTTGTCTTTAATATTACGATCATGGTTTGTGAGGGACTGCCGGAAATATCGAGATCAAATATTTTTTCTCCCGCCTCCAATTCACCATCAAATATTTTTTTCAGGTTTTTTCCTGTTGTACTGTACAGGTAAACATGCGCCATGGTTCTGTTACCAAAGTTAACTTTCACATTCGCCTTTCCATTGGTTGGATTGGGCGAAACAGAAATATGATGTATGGGATCATAGGGGTCAAGGTCGGGTGTACCTGTCACTAAATCCTTGGTGAACTGGTATATTCTGCTCCCGGTCAGGTAAGCAGTTGTTTCATTCACTTTTGTAAATCTATTGTATGTACTGCCCAACGCAACTTTACTCCAGGTGGTGCCGCCATCCGTGGTTTCAAACAAGGTTGATCTTCCTCCTGTCCATCCATGTTGAGAATCAATGAAGCCAACGGTTTGGCAATAATAATAATCTGGATCTACCGCTATCGTTTCCCAAGTTTGTCCCATGTCAGCTGAATGAACGATTCGTGTTGGTCCCTCCTCCACAAATGATTCAACGGATCCATAAAAATTAATACGATCAGGAGTCTGGATTTTCCAGATTCTGTCGGACAAGCCATTGGTTACGAATTTTTCTACCCAAGTCTGACCACCATCTTCGGTATACAAAACGATGCCTCCTTCTTCCTCGCTTTTTGAACCTGTAACAAATCCATGATCCGCATCAAAGAAAAATGCATCGATGAGAGAATTGGCATACGCTGACATATCAATATACGTCCAGTTCAATCCTTTGTCGGTAGATTTAATAACAAATGCTGGCTCACTCCAAATACCTACACCATATATGGTATTATCATCTGCTTTTGCAAGCCCGCAGACACCTAATGGGCGGGGTGCAATATCTTCTGCCACATCCGTCCACGTATTTCCACCGTCTGTGGTACGGTAAAGTGAACCATTAAGGGATCCGCACAAGCCGATATGTTCATCCATAAACTGAATACTCCGAAGGTAATTCGGAAAAGTCTCTTTTTCGTTCCAGTTCCTGCCGCCATTAATAGTTTTATAAACCTTTCCCGTATTCCCACCAGCAGCCCAACCGATATTTTCATTGACAAAGAAAACATCATCGTATCGAGTTGCATTAGGAATGTCCAGGGTGGTCCAGCCCTCCTGCGCCAGGGAGGCAGAAATACACGTTAAAAAGAGGATGATCGAAAAGTATTGATACAAAAGTATTTTTGGTGATCGTATTGACATCATAATAAGTAAGGTTGTTAAATCAATATTTAAATCGAATTGTAATCTAATTAAAAACGTGATAAATTTTATCCGGAAAATAAATGCTGCAATTATCGGCCAATCACAGTCGCTGACATGCTTGAACTACAATAACTTAGCAGAAATTAAAGAAGAACATCAGAAAGAAAGTATTCTGATGTTCTGAGGGGTAGTAGCCCTGGCAGGAATCGAACCTGCATCCTAAGTTCCGGAAACTTATATTCTATCCATTGAACTACAGAGCCATTGCTACTTTTTACAAATCTTCTTTCCCCGATTCTTTCCCCGACTGGCGTCAGCCGCCCTGGCAAAATTACAGAAAGCTCACTATCTAAAAAATTTATCTTACCACTCATATTACGTTGTGCCAACTAAGTCAACATGGCTAATCGGGATAAGATTCACTTTAAATTTATTCACAATCATATTCATGATTGGGTCGTTTTTAATTTTTTGAACGATCCTGCCTGTTTGGTCACTATCATAGCCCATCACCATCTGGTCGGTAAGATTCAGGTGTTTCACTGCATAAAAAAAACCAGCGATTACATAGGGACCAAAAGGTGTATGCGGAATGTCAAAGGAAGTACCGGTCATATTAAAAAGTGTATTGGGCAGATAATCGCCCGTATGTTCTATCTGTTTTAACGTCATGTAATAATTGGCCGCAAGAATTCTGGAAGCCTGCCGCGGGTTTGCCATACTTACCAGACCAGCCAACGGTTTTTGCTTTTGCGATTGTGCAATCAATAACTCTTTTGATTCTCGTTCATTTTTAACGTGCTTCCGTATGTAGGCTTGAACAGTATCCCAAAAATCAACCTCGGGTTCTCCATCATCCACGCGAATAAGGGAGTGGATAGCGTAGTCCATAATACCGCAGGTAATTTGAATGTTGAGCATTTTTAATTCAGGATCATTTGCAATGGCTTTCTCCAGAACAGTTCGCTGGTGACGTGGGTGGGTTCTTAGCAAGTCTATACTTGTAATCCAGTCTCCGGCCAGGTAACCGTCATAGGCGTATACCTCTTTCAATAAGAGTTTAATCTTGGTATCGTTATGAATCCGGATACGCTTTCCTTTTACTTCAATTTCAGGTTTCTCTTCTACGATCATCCGCTCAATTTCCACCCCCACTGCTGACGCTCCAAGCATACCGCAATTCAGCGGTGAGCCATCCACAATTTTTAAATCGTGTACGTGACTGATGTAGCTCTCGTTTGAATCCTCGGTAAAGTGAGCATGGGTTTGGATGTGCACATAATAACTAATGGGAACACTCAAGTCAGTCGTGCTGCGTTGTGCTTGCTCAAATGTACGTTTGATATCCATCACCACATCGGGTGTTACAAACGACCCTGCAGCACGTATAACATGCATTTCCACATCAATTTCATCTCTTTTCTTGAAATCAGAGATGGTGTGATTGACGGCATCCAGCTGAACCTGGTTAAGGTCCCGTGCATCGGCACAGCCGATGAGTATGTGTACTTGTTTTTCTCTCATTTTCCGTAGCCATTAAGGAAAAAATTCTTTTGCGAGTATACAAAATTTCTGTTTCACTCTACCACTTCTAAATTTTTGTGTACTTGAACTCAAGGTTGATTACAGCAGTAAGAATCTTGAATATATTTCAAGAGTAAAATATTTTTTCACCTACACTTTTACTTTAACAAGGCTTCGAGTTTATGTTCATGGGAAAAAAAACACTCAAAATTTTGGATTTTAGAAATGAAATGGTAACTTAACAGAAGTTTTATGTAATGTTTAACTAAAATTAAAAACGCTATGGCAAAGAAAGCGAAGAAAGCAGCTAAGAAAAAAGCAGCTAAGAAGAAAAAGTAAGTTGATCGTTGATCAACCAAAACAAAAAAGCCCCGACTATGTCTGGGCTTTTTGATTTTTGTTTCACAAAATCTGACAAGCGAAAATCGAACTTATTTTTTCACCTTCTCTAAACCTGGTTCACGTTTTAAAAACTCATCATACAATTGTGTATGCCGACTCACCATCGGTATTTGCCATCCTTCGATGAACACGTTCAGGATATTGGTTTTGGTTTCAAACGGATCACCATCACACACAAATAAGTTCGCGTTTTTTCCCGCTTCAATGGAGCCGACCTGATCGCTCACACCAAATATCTCTGCCGATACAATTGTAACCGCTTTTAGTGCATCTGCTTTGCTCATACCATAGGTTGCTGCAAAGCCAGCATGGAAGGGAAGATTGCGAACATTCTCTGTTTCATTTGTACGAAGCGCAACCTTCACCCCCGCTTTTTTCATCAACCCGGCATTGGCGTACGCTTTATCGTAACGGTCGTATTCACGCGAAGGAAGTGCAAGTATGGGTCCCGTAATAACGGGGATTCCAGCCTCGGCAATTTCAGTCGCTACGCGCCAGCCTTCACGACAGCCGGTGAAGATCACTTTTTTTACGTTCTTTTCTTTTACCCACTTCAGCGCTTCGGTGATATCGCGTGACGCATTTACTTCCACCATCAATGCTTTCTCTCCCCGAACCACTGGCAGCAACGCCTGCATTTCTGGATAATACGCCAATCCATTTCCTCTTGTAGCAGAATCAACCTTGTGATATTGGACTACACGTTCCCAACTATCATTCAACTGCTTCAATGCCTTTTCTGCAGCGCTCTTAACATCGTCATCGGATCTGCTATCAAATCCTCCCTTTCTACCTGTGGTTGGAAAGGTCAGCACCACCGCTTCAAATCCTGCATACATCTGATCAGGGGTATATCCATGAAGATTAATCAGCGCAGCAGTACCCGGAAATATTCCACCTGAAGGGGCGGTAATCACTGTAGTTACACCACTCACGCGCGTAACAGGTATTAAAACGGAATTAGGGTTGACTGCAGTCAAGGCTTTCATTTGAGGGATCACGTCTCCAATTTCATTGTTGTCTCTGGTACGCTGATCGGATTGTACTTCTATTAATCCAAGACTCGTTCCCCCGTCAATCATACCTGGATAAATCCACTTGCCTGTACAATCAATCACCTCAGCTCCAGGCGGAACGTCTATGTTCATTCCCACGGCTGTGATTTTGCCACTGCTTATAATGACTGTTCCATTGTTGATCACTCCTTTTGTTACAGTCTCGATATTGGCATTGGTCAATGCGAAAGTTCCTGATTTACCTTTTGGGCTTTGTGCCAACAATGCCAATGCGAAACATACTAACAAGCTTGCTAAAACTATTTTCTTCATGGCATTAACGGTTTATTTCGGACATTTTAACGTTAAACAGAAACTCTGCATTTTTCATACATGCATCGTGATTGTGCGCACTGTGTTCTTCAAAGACTGCATCCGTCACATCAATAGTTTGCTTCGGATCAACATATATTCTCATGTCATCGACATCTCTTTCACGATCAAATTTCACTACACCATCGATGACCGTAACAACCGGTATTGCATATATAGAAAGCGGGTGACCTTTAAAGATGACCACATCAGCATCTTTGCCTACTTCAAGGGAGCCTACCCTGTTTTCAATTCCCAATTGCTTGGCAGGATTGATCGTGATCAGCGAAAGTGCCTCTTCATCGTTAAGTCCTCCATACTTTTGTGTTTTGGCCGCTTCGTGATAGAGGTGACGGGTAAGTTCAGCGTCATCCGAGTTAATGGAAGTGATGACACCATTGCGCGTCAAGATGGTTGCATTGTAAGCAGTAGAATAATACACTTCAAATTTGTACGACCACCAGTCTGAAAATACAGATGCCATCGCACCAAATGCTGCCAACTCAGGTGCCACTTTAAAACCTTCATTCACGTGTTGGAATACCAGACGCTTAACTCCAAAATCTTTACACACTTTCAGCATCATATAAATTTCATCGGCTCTGTAGCTGTGGCAGTGGATGATTATTTCTCCTTTTAAAATGGCCGCCAATGTCTCCATTCGCAAATCATATTTGGGTGGCGCTCCCCGAAACCCTTTTTGAACTTTAGCGGAATTGTATTTACTCCATGCACTCATATACTCCTTCGCTTCCGAAAAAGCCTGGCGAATCACAAACTCAACACCCATGCGCGTGTTCGGAATCATGCCTTGTCCGTTACTACCATGAACGCGTGTGGGGTTCTCTCCGAGTGCAAACTTGATGGTGCGTGGCGCACCCTCCATCATTAACACCTTGGGATCTACCGTTCCATAACGATGTTTGATTGTTTGGCACTGACCACCAATGGCGTTTGCCGATCCGTGCATGGCGTGCGAAATCGTAACACCACCCGCAACCGCTCTGTACATACCCACATCCAGCGGGTTGAGATCGTCACCTTCCCATACCATGGCGGTTACCGGGCTCGTGGATTCATTCACGGCATCCAATGCAAGGTGTGAATGCGCGTCAATGATGCCAGGCATGACATGCAAACCAGTCGCATCAATTACTTTAACTCCCGCTGATGCCGTAATATTTTTTCCGATTTGACTGATCTTGCCATCTTTTAACAGCACGTCTGTATTTTCCAATGTGCCTTTTGTAATAGTAAGCACCGTTCCGTTTTTTATGAGCAGGCTCCCCTGTTGAACTTGTGCAACCGTGTGGATGGTGATCAGGAAGGCTGCCAGTAATAGTATCTTCTTCATATCGCTTCGATTTTGAAATGGATTATTTGGGATTCTTTTTACCCTCAACCGGGAAACTACCGTACTCTTCAACAGTGGATGTACCCTTAAACGTTTCACCTTCTACTACAGCTTCAACCGTTACGTTTATACTCTGACCATCATAATTTACGGTGTACTTCAATGTCAGGGAGGTGCCATCAAGAATAACCTCTTCAAGCTCGACAGGCTGCGCAAGTCTGCCTCCGGATAGGATGGCCGAAAAATTGTTGCCCTCTTTTTTAATTTTAAGGGTTGTTTCACTTTTCCCTTGCGGAGTTTCGGTAGTCATACTCCACTCTCCTGCAACATCAACTTTTGCATTTGAATCGCTTTTCTTAGCTTCCTTTATTTCCAGTTTGTAAAGCTTTCCATCTACAAAAACATACCTCACTCTTGCTTTCTCACTAAAGTAAGGTTTATCGCTGATGACCAGGCTGGCCATCTTTCCACCATCAATTGTGCCCAGGCGATCTGAAAGCCCCAGCAATTCGGCAGGAATAGTTGTGAGGGACGCCAGTGCTGCGTCTTCTGAAAGTCCTGCAGCAATCATTCTGCGCAAATTACTTTGGATGTTGCTTGCTTTAACATTGATGGTTGAAAACCCAAATTTCACTCCTGCTTTCTGATAGCTTGCGGCTTGCCCAACATACTTAGCTGTAAAATCTGCTTTTCTTTTTTCAAGAGCTTCTTTTTCTACATCAGCGGCAGTTTTTGGTTTGTCGTTCTTATTTATCTCTTCTTTTTGCCCTGCAGGTGCGTCATCCTTTTTATCTTCCGGTAAGTCAAGACTTAAGAAAACTTTTGCGTTAGAGGCCTTTACTTTATTCACAATGTCCCAGCCTTCTTTCAATTCTGCCAGCCAGAGTATAAAGCCAAGATCACTTTGAAGTGTGAGCACACGTTGCACATCCGTCACTTTCTCGGCCTTAAAAAGAACGGGTTGGCGTTTATCCACTACCGGGTAAAGAGATTCAAGCACGCGATCTGTAGCAGGACGTTGAATGCCCGAACGGTTGGCTGCATACATCTTTTCATACGAACGGCTTAACGCTGCCTGGCGGTATAACTCCCGATACTTCGCCATCACACCCATTACCGTTCCGGGATAGACTCCTGGAGCAGGTGTAAGTTCAGAATAGAATGATGATTTATTAACAAGTACCATATCATCGGCAGTCTTGCCTCCCAACAAAACAATAGCTCCGTTACCGGGCATCATGCCTCCGTACGGAACAACATGTGCCGTGGTAAAACCGATGTTTCTAAATTCTGCTACCGATTTATCAGCCGGGTTCAGTGAACCGCGAACATCGTTCTGAGGAGTGATGCCTGCTTCTTCGGGTTTCGGATTGCCCGGATCTTTTGAGCGTTGTTGCTGGCTACTCCCTTGCGATTCTTCCTTTGGCTTTGTTACACCCACGCGCGAAAGACCATCAATAAATCCCGCATACACATACATGCTGTCGGCTTTGAGGATGATGGCATCTGCAGGAATGGATACATTTTTTCCTACGGAAAGAATCAGACCATCCTTCAACACCACAGTGCCCATGTCGATTTTACGGCCGGGTGCCTGTACAATGTTAACGTTGGTGATGGCATACGTTTGGGAAACAGGATCTAACGCTTTGTCACCTTGAGCAAAAAGGATGGCTGGCCAACTAAGGGCAAGGGCCAACATTCCTCTTTTCAGCAAACTCATGCAATATACTTTCTTCATGAAAGAAGTGTTTAGGTCTAAAGTTTTACAGGGGAAAGATAATGAGGTTTATCAATTACAATCAAACGGAAATACACGGGTGGTCTTAAATTTTTGATTTGAGCTAAGCAGATGTTTAAGGAGTGGTTTGATAAAACCGCAACTTGATGCTGGATTCCAGAAAACAAGAAATAAGAATCCAGAATCAAACTACCCTACACGTTTAGCTTTATACCCCTCTTTCGTCAGTATCTGAACAATCTTATCACGGTGATCGCCTTGTATAATAATTTCACGATCCTTCACGGAACCCCCCACCCCACATTTCGTCTTCAACATTTTTCCAAGAGCTTCTATATCACCAGTTTTACCAGTGAAGCCTGTAACCAATGTAACTTGTTTACCTGCACGCATGCTTTTATCCAGCTGCACCTTTAACTGCTGCTGATTTACCGGTGATGTATTTTCAACCGGCTCTTGTTGGTATTCGTAGTTAAAACTAGCGTTGGTGGAGAACACAATTCCATCGCGTTTTTTCCAATCGTTTTTCTTAGCCATTATTTCAATAGTATAATGAGTATAAAAATAAGAACAAAGAGATTCAAAATCCCCAGGTTAAACCGAAACTCTACCGAACCCCTGCGGATGGCACCAAGTGCAGAAAATGCAAACAACAAAAATGGGATAAACTTAAAATTTTGATACACCGTACTCAGGTTGGTGATCAGGAGGCCCTCCTTTGGAGCCCATATACCAATGAGTTGAAACAACAAGACTGACTCAACAATTTCAATGGGCTGCTCTTCCCGAATAGCCCTTGCATCCTCACTGCTTACTTTCAATCTTCTACCGGAAATTGTGACAATATAATCGCTTCGTGTTCTTCCATAACTTCTGTTTTCAAAAGCTCGTGTATGATCCATTATTACACGATGCGGAAGAGTGAAATCAACCAGGAGAATAAAACATACTGCACATCCTGTCCATGCGATCCACGTTACCAGAGGGAGCAGTCTCGTCATTAAGTCACGTTGCGTTGGACCGTGTGATTGGGTTGGACGATACGCTCCTCTTCTCTTATAAGCAGGATCACGGTGGACAGGTTCTTGCGGAACACTTACCGTTGTGTACGGGTTATCCAAACTGTAATCGTACATTTGTTTTTTTTCAGCATCACCCAACACATCATACGCCTCATTCACTTCCTTGATGAGTTCATGCGCTGTTGGGTCAGGATTGATATCAGGATGTAGTTGCTGCACGAGCAAGCGATACGCCCTCCGTATTTCAGCAGTACTGGCCCCACGCCTGACGCGTAAAGTATTGTAGTAGTCTTTCATCGTAGATTACCCTCATCCCTTCCCTTCTCTCAAGGGAGAGGGGTGTCCGAAGCATGATGACAGGGTGAGGAATTATTTCTTCACCACAAACGTAAGCACCGGCCGCTTACTGTGACTCACCACATCTTCAGCAATGCTGCCTGCCAACACATGGGCAAAGCCTGTGCGACCGTGCGTAGCCATGGCAATCAAATCGGCATTGATGCTGTCGGCAAAATAGATCACACCTTCCTCTTCGCTCATGTCGTTAAAAATATTGATGGTGTAATTTTTTAGCATCAGTTTTTTGGCGAAATCCTGCATGTATTTTTTAACAACGACATCGCGTTGAAAATTACCCGGGGTGTTGATGCGCACCAGATGTACGGTAGCATCGTAGAGGTGTTGCGCACGTTTAACAATAGCGGCAAACACTTCTTCATCTTTGCTCATCGCAGTGGCGTATACAATATTTTTAAAGTCTGTGGTGGTTGGCTTCTTTTGTACCGTTAATACCGGGCATTTTGCGTGGCGCACCACTTTCTCGGTATTGGTACCGATGATCATTTCCTGCACTTTGGTTTGTCCGGCCGTGCCCATCACTACGAGGTCTACTTTCTTTTCGGTAATGATGGTGCGCATACCGTGAAATGGTGTTCCTATTTTTAATTCAGCCTTTACATTAATGCCCTCGAACATGGGATTAATAAGTAAAGATTCCATTTGTTTCCGGGCCTTCTTGATTAAGGCCATAGTAAAAAGTTTGTCTTCCACGTTTCCACCATACTTGGCCTCACCCTCTACATTAAACGAACCCTCCGATGCCTCTTCAATCACATGGAGAAGGGTCAGTTCAGATCCGGCTTTTTTGGCAATGTCGCGGGCAACTTCGGTGGCAATTTGTGCTGCCTTCGAAAAATCGGTGGGAACAAGTATTTTTTTCATATTACGGGGTTTTGCTGTTTCTAAAATTAGAAAATTTAATGATAATCAAGCAAAGATGAATGTAGTACCATTGTGCATAACTTGGTTGAGAAGTTGTGGACTACTTTCTATGAAATTATTTTGTAGGGAATGATCCAAACAATACTTTCATATCACTAAGTTAATTTCAACAGCAGGATCAGACAGCCCCGAAAAAACAAAAGGCTGATTTCTACGGAAACCAGTTACAAAAAAGTTGGGGAGGAATGGTTGTGTGCACAAGTAAGGAGCTTTCGGGAAACCTGCATGTGTGGACGAAACTGAATCAATTGTCGCAAGATGAGCGTGTAGGTTTTATGTTGAAGAAAGATGTTTAGTGTTGAGCATTGGCTACGGTTAATGTTCAGCGAAGACGGGGAAAATCAAGCAATTGATCTTTCCCCGTTTTTTTTATCTCATACTTTATGAGCAATCAACGTCCAGTTTTATTCCGAAGCGCAAAATAAAAATAACCCGTATGACGTGTAAGGCCACAACAAAAAAAAGGAGGACTCACGCCCTCCCCTTTTAGCAATTTCAATTTATTATTTATTCTTCCCTTCACCTTTGCCACTTGATCGCTTTACCTCCAAACTTCCAGAGAATTTTCTTTCTGTTCTTTCAACAGATCGTGTTGCCTTAGGCTCTGAAATCCTGCTCGTGTTTACAGTAGACGATTTTTCACTGCGCGGTTGCACGGTAACATGTCGCTCCGAAACAGAAGGGTTCGTCCGAACATCCGACCGCGTGGTATAAGAAGTCTTATCCCTCTTTTCGGAAGATCTTTTCTCAAAGTCCGACTTTACCGGCTCGCGACTTTTAGTAGTAACCGTTGATCTGGTATTTTCCATCTCACCGGAAACTGACCGCTGTCTTACCGTAGGGCGATCCGTACGCTTGTCATCAAAACCCTTCCGCACATCATCATACCTGCTTCGGCTGTTGCGATCATCACTATAACTGTTTCCTCTCGTGCGATCATCACGGTGTGTTGAGCGATAGTGCGCAATCTGTGTGTGATGTCTTTTATAATACACGGTCGAGTGCGATCTGTAAGGACGGTACATGTGCTGCGCATACACAACCCGGTGCGAATGACAATGCGAGTAGTACGGTCTGTACGGTTGCCAGTAGCCATAATATTCGTAATACGTTATCGGTCTCCAACTGTGCCACCATATGGGCCTCACGTACCAGTCCCAAGGCGAACTCCATACACTATAATAAGGACTATACACATATTGAACAGACGGCCACGCCCACACATTGACTACAGTACGTTGCGTACTGGTGCCGGCATTCACCCGCACTTCCTGTGTGGGTTCAATAATTGTTTCGATACCATACACATCTTCATCACCTGTAATTTGCAGCACCGCTTTGCCGTTGGCTAATTTTTCCAACGCAATTACCGCCACATCCTGGCTCTCGGTGCCTGATACAACAGCCTGAAGAATAAACAAGTGCACGTTGCCCTCATTCCGGTCAATTACACGGATGTAATCAATCTCACCATCCCCGTTCAGATCGAGGTTGTTTACCTTCGAATTGGCAGAGTTGAGCAGGCGTTCAAACTCTTCCGGTGATTCCGACTTTTTAAAAAGTTCGAGTGCACCTTCCAGACTGAAATCATCACCCGGCACATTCTGCCGATCTTGACCCATTACCGCTATCCCTCCAACCATTAGGAAAAACAACGACAGCATTTTTAAACCAACCATTTTCATAGCATTCATTGTTTATTACACAATCAATTAAACAAAGAACGCGCCAAACGTAAAAGGGGAATTTGGGCTCAATTTCAGAATTAGCTACCGGTTGTGATGGATGGCTAGAAGTAGCTTGCTTATAACTCCTTAAACGTTGTACCCAACGCAAGCACAATAAATCCGCTCAACAGTAACGTATAATTGTACTCGGTTAAGATCGGAACGTGAGCATAGTGACCGATAATTCCAAGGATTCCGAATATTAAGCCGATAATCCAGGTTATTTTTTTGGGGGAGGAAGGTACTGACATGGTGTTATGTTTAGTTTAGTTGATTTGAAATGTTTAGGTATAAAGTAAAAGAGAGACATTGCTATCTCTCTTTTATATTCAATTCTTGTGTTTGAATAAATAGAATACTCCCAATTGAAATCCTCTATTGAAGGAATCAATATTGTCATCTTCATTGATATTGGTTAGGCCGTGATTGTAACGAGCATCAAAACCAAAGTTTGAAGTTGGATTCACATAACTGGCACCAATACCAAGGCCAACATCTGTACCCTTTAAGTTGTCTTTCACGTCAGTGCCATCTGCGTCAGCACTAACTAAAAATCCTACCTGCGGACCTGCCTGTAACCTGAAGCCGTTGTCGAACATGTATTGAAACAAAAGAGGGACATTAACATAATTCAGATCTAATTTCTGATCGTCACCATATTTCGCACCCTGTCCGGAAAATACCAGTTCGGGCTGCAGGGCAAAATTATCAGCTAGGTGAATATGGCCAAGCAAGCCGATGTGAAACGAAGGTTTGTACTCATTTGATCCATCATTGTCACCACTAATGGTATACAAATTTAAGCCGCCCTTAATACCGATATTGACCGATTGGGCACTTACTGTGGCGGTTATCAAAATGGCCGTGAGAACTGTGATTAATTTTAATTTCATAGTGTATAGAGGTTAGTTTATGCTACATCTTATGGGTAGCTACCGGATCGTTTGCAATTTTCTATCCGCAATAGATTTTAATACCATAGTGCGTATTAATAATTGCGAATAACATGGCGGGGTACATCCTGCCGTTGCCTAAAAACTGTATAATCATGCAAATCAACCTGGCATGCACTGTTAACGCGTTGCTACGCCAAGTGATTTCACACTGTTCGTACGGTATGAAGTGGGGTATTTAATCCCCACATTGAACCTGGTCATGACCGAGACTCGTCCCATACAATCGGGCGATAAAGCACCTCCAGCCATTTTGAATACGCAAGTGTATTTTACTTATCTTTAAACACACTGAATAATCAACTGTCACTATGATCAACGCAAAAGGATATGCCGCACAAACCCCAACCACCAATTTAGCTCCGTGGAATTTTGAGAGACGTGAAGTAGGGCCCGCGGATGTTCAGTTTGATATTTTATACTGCGGTGTTTGCCATTCCGATCTTCACCAGATCAAAAACGAATGGTTCCCCGGAATTTTCCCCATGGTGCCCGGCCATGAAATTGTTGGAAAAGTGGTGAAGGTTGGTAAAGACGTAACAAAATTTAAAGTTGGCGATCTTGCCGGAGTCGGTTGCCTCGTTGACTCTTGCCGCACATGCGACAATTGTAAAGAAGGACTAGAACAGTATTGCCTCAATAGTTCCGTGCAAACATACAACGGCCTTTCAAAAGATGGTACGCCTACGTACGGAGGATATTCCAACACTATTGTTGTTCACCAGGATTTTGTACTGACTGTTTCTGAAAAATTATCCCTGCCTGCGGTGGCACCGTTGCTGTGTGCAGGCATCACCACCTACTCACCTCTCCGGCATTGGAAAGTAGGCAAAGGTCACAAACTGGCCGTGCTCGGCTTAGGCGGACTTGGCCACATGGGCGTTAAATTCGGGGTGGCGTTTGGTGCTGAGGTAACCGTGCTTAGCACGTCAGCCGCCAAAGAAGCCGATGCGAAAAAACTGGGCGCCCATAAGTTTGTATTGACTTCCGATTCCAAACAAATTAAAGACGCCAAGCGATCGTTCGATTTCATTCTCGACACCGTTTCAGCACCACACGATCTTAAACTTTATTTATCATTATTGAAAACCAACGGCACGCACATCATGGTGGGCATACCGCCCGAGCCTAGTCCGGTGCACCCATTTGATTTAATGAGTGGAAGAAAAAGTCTTGCTGCCAGCGGTATTGGTGGCTTGCCAGAAACGCAGGAGATGCTGGACTACTGTACCGAACATAATATCGTCTCCGATATTGAAATGATCGACATCAAAAACATTCACCAGGCATACGACCGCATGCTGAAAGGAGATGTACGATACCGATTTGTAATTGACATGGCTACGCTATAGGGTCCCGATATAATCAACTCGGGTAAAACCATCCATGATCATACCATTACAAACTGATTCCCGCATTAAGAATATCGACATCTTGCGCGGCTTTGCCTTGCTGGGCATTATCATCGTTCATTTTATCGAACAGTATTATGCTGGCCAGCCTCCCGAAGTGCACGCCACCATGACGGCCAAAAACCTGGGCGACCAAATCGCTATGGGGTTTATTAGCTTTCTGGTGCAGGGAAAGTTCACATGAACTTTTCCCTTTTTGTTCGGGCTAAGTTCTTTTATACAGCTTGAGAAGAGTGACGGCTCGGCCGCTTGGCGATTCGTTTTGTCTGGCGGCTATTAGTTTTATTCCTGATGGTTTGCTCCATCATGTACTATCGCGGAGATACTTTAACCCTTAATGTCGTGCTGGGTTTCGTGCTGCTGCTCATGCATGAACTGCCCGACCGCGTCCTATTGATTGCCGACCTTCTTCACGTATTGCTGTTGGAATAGACCACTTTGTACATGACCTCGTTCACATATTCACGCGAAGATTCCAAACTCATTTTGGTGGCTTCCCTTTGACATTGTGAAACTGATCCTGCTTTTAATCCTTCATTTAATTTCTAAATTTGAGCACGGGGAATATTAAACTCTTTCAAAGCCGAGAAATACGCAGCTGAGATTTTAAAAGCAAACTTTAGATTGACCCATCGGAAAACATAAAACATAAAAAAACTAAAGAAAGAGAATTTACGAGATCATAAGACTGACCTCGAATTTATATTCTCAAGGCGTTTAAGAGTGGTGTTGTACTGAATACATACGAACCAAAATAAAACCACCTGGTATGAAAAAATCAATAAAAGGCCCGGCTACAGTTGACGCGTACATGGAAGCCCTTCCTGAAAAAGAACGTACTATACTCAGCAATCTGCGCAAAACGATCAAGGCCACTGCCCCTAAAGCGGATGAAGAAATCAGCTACGGAATGCCGGGATACAAGTATCACGGTATGCTCGTCTATTTTGCTGCCTTTAAAAATCACTGTAGCTTTTTTCCGGGTACCTCCATACTGGAACAATTCGGCAAAGAAGTGAAACCCTTTAAAACCTCAAAAGGCACGCTGCAATTCACAGTTGACAAACCTATTCCCGCTTCATTGGTCAAAAAAATAGTGAAAGAAAGAATGAAACAAAATGAAGCTAACCAGCTTGCCAGGAAATTGAAAAAGAAACCTGCAGCTAAAAAGAAAAAATAAATTAAGTAATTATTGCAGCAACAATCAAACACAAAATCAGGCCGTTCCTCTGGTTTGAAAACTGTTAATGCAACCAAAGAACTGACAGCCAAACATTTTATTGCCCGATTGCAAAACATCAATCGGATAAGGGGCGTAAGAAAATTCAGCGAACTTAATGTACTGGAATCAAAAGCCTTCGACTGTGGGGTTGCACTGAGCCTTCTTACAAGACCGGAAGTATCACAAAGTTTACACTTCTACCACAGGAATCGGTGCAGGTGCTTCTGCCTTTAGCTTGCGCATGACCATCTGGTTAATGAAGTACATCATCACGATCGTCAGGAAGGTTGTTCCTGCCACCACGTAACCGAGGATATGGTAATTCTCGAGGTGACCGGATTCTGTTTGATATACAATCATACCGGCAATCAGCGAAGCAACACCGCCCGAAATCATTTGCACCGATGAATTGATGCTCATGAAAGCGCCTCTGTCCATGGGTGTTGGAATTCCGGAGAACATGGCCGATGATGAAATGATGCGGCCCGATATATTGATGAACATCAGAACACTGAAGCTAATCACAATCCAAAGTGGTGTAACACCAAGATTGCAATAGACACTTACGATGATCATGACCAGGAAAGAACAAATAGAGAATACGGTATACTTGCCCCACGCATCGCTCAGCTTCCCAATCAAAGGAGCAGCTGCCATAGAAAAAATACCGGTGATCATGTATAACAAGGGCAAATCATCTCCGGAAATTTTAAGGTTATTGATAGCAAAGGCACTTCCGAATGGCATCAGCATAAAACCGCCGGTTGCTAATAACGTAGTGGCTGCAAACGTTTTGAGATAATTACGGTTAACAAAGGTGTGTGCCAGGTGAGTGAGCGGACTTTTCTCTATCGTGGAAGTCAGGTGTGCATTGACCGGTTTCAGGTACATGACAATCAATACACCCAGCGGAATACCAATTCCCACAATCATTAAAAAAGGAGAATGCCAGTCAAATTTATTGTTGAGGTACAGACCAATGGGCAAACCCAGGACCTGCGCTCCCGCAAAAGCCATTTGTAAAAATCCCATCACGCGGCCGCGTACTTCCATGGGAAATAAATCGGTAACAATGGCAAACACCACCGAGCCAATCACACCACCAAAAATGCCCGTTACAATTCGGGCAGCCAGCAAGAAATTATAATCGGGTGCGATACCACACAGGAATGTGCCCACGAGAAATCCGGTGTAAAAAATGATCA
>JANNQJ010000329.1:0-16630 GCA_031400675.1 Cyclobacteriaceae bacterium | reverse complement strand
AACGGAGGGATAGCTCCTGAAACCTGTCAGGGTACTGCCATCGGCACATTTACAACTAATGCTCCACTAACAGGGCTCAATCAATATAGATGGTACTCAGATGCCGCTTTAACATTACAAGAAGGAAGCGGTAATTCTTTTGCTCCTCCGTATCCACCCTATGACCCAAATGTACCAACAGGTGCCTTCCCCCACGATTTTTACGTTACACAGTTTGTTAACGGATGTGAAAGCAATAAAGAACCAGTTTCACCTACACCAGCCCTAAAGCTTGAGGTAAATGTAATTGCTACACCTCCAGCACCCGTACCAAACTTTACCGATGCCACCCGACAGTATTGCGTAGACGGATCTATTACCGCGACTCATCTTGGAGTTCCTGGAACAGACCTCACATGGTACAATTCACTAGGTGCCACCATTGGATCCATAGTTAACGACAACCAACCAACCGAAACAGAACTTTCAATAAACACAGATACTGATACCACTTATTCATTTACGGTAACGCAGACAGAGGCATTAAATTCCTGCGTAAGCCCCCCTGCATCTCTTACCGTTCTCGTCAAGGCTTTACCAGAATTGACTATTATTGCGGATGCCGATACTTCAAATATTTGTACTACCGGTAGCCTAATCACATTCAAGGGCTTGGATGCAGGTAATGGTGTAACTACTGGAAATTGGACTGCTGTTGGTTTAACCCCGGGCGCTTTGATTCCCGGGGGTGGTAGTGCCTTGCTTGCACCTGCAACGCTTGTTCCGGGTACCTACACACTGAAATTTGATCATGTAAATAGTGTTGGGTGCTCAAACTCAAAGACTACGCAATTAATAGTTTTACCTAAACTAATTCCATCATTATTTCCGTTGGACTCATGTTTTGGAATATTCTCACGGTTGAATAATACATCTAGATATGTTACTGGGGCTGGTCCTGGGACTATAGTAACCGCAGCAGAGGTTGCGTTAACGCAATGGGATTTTAATGATGGACTAAATTTACCAGCCGGTACGGGCACCCTACCTTCAACAACAAATGGAGGTAAGACACAAGGAACGTATTTAAGTCCTGAGCACAGTTTCCAAATATTGGGCAGCAAGTCTGTTGTATACACGATGAAAACTGTTGATGGCCCAGGCTGTACGTATGTAGGTACCGAACAAATAACCATTAACCCTAAACCAAAAATTAATTTTAGTTGGAAGAATGCCTGTCTTGATACTCTTACAAATTTATCATCAACAGAGTTTTTAGCGTTCGAAACAACCACACCTACTCCGATACCAATCTCTGAGTACACATGGGACTTTAAGGTTAACAATACCCTTGCTCACGGAGCAGCGGGAGTAGGCGTTAATCCTGTTGTTAATTATAGTTCGCCTGGGACGGATCTTGTTGAATTGATTGTTAAAACTAATTCGCAGTGCCTTGATACTATTCAGAAACCAGTTTATATAGTTCCTACTTACGAGGCCATAACTTCATTGAATGGTTATGATCAGAATTTTAATGCTGGCGCAGATAATTGGATAATTGGAGGGGCGCGTTCATCCTGGGATTTGGGTAGCACCATGGCAGGATCTGATCCATCAGACGGAAACGCTTGGGCCACCGGGCTCGCATTACCCAACAACAAAGATGAAAACTCGTGGGTGCTGAGCCGATGTTTTGATTTTTCAGACGCAGCAAAGCCTGTACTATCAATGGACATCTGGTCTGATACTCCCTTAGGAGTAGATGGTGCCGTGCTTCAGTATAATATTGACGGAAATATTGAAAACGAAAATAGCTGGGTGGTTCTTGGCACAGTGGGTTCTGGCATAAATTGGTATGATCGCTCCGGTATAGCCAACAGCCCGGGAAATCAAAGCTCCCAGGATTTTGGTTGGACGGGCACTTACGCTGGTTGGAAAAAAGCCATCTATCCCCTCGATGTAGTGAAAGGGATCCCGAATAATGTTCTTTTTAGAGTAGCCTTTGGAGGCGGAAATAGCCAGCAAAATGGTTTTGCCTTTGACAACGCTTTTATTGGTGAACGAAGTAGAGTGGTATTGCTTGAAAACTTTACAAACTCTTCAACCTCTGCCCCAGAAGACCACAATAATTTTTATAAAGATTATGGAAATGTTGCGGCTGGAGAGCTTGTAAAAATTCAATACCATACAGCATTTCCTGGTAACGATCCGATCAATGACTTGAATCAGCAAATGCATAATGCAAGGGCAGCATTTTACGGTATCACCGAGGCACCAACAGCCCGCATGGATGGCGATTTTAATAGCGGTAACATAAACTCATGGCTTGATCCACTTTATGATAACAGGGTATTAACCCCATCAGTAATAAAGCTGAACGTTACGGCTGATAAAGTAGGAGAAGTCGTAAAAATAAATACAACCATTGAAAACTTAACCAGCCAAACTGTCGCCCTAACGGGAGCTCACATATTCACAACTATTGTTGAGAAGAGTATTATGGATGCTGCCTACTTAGGCAATAGTGGCAACATCGAGTTTGTATATGTGGCAAAGGAAATGCTTCCGAATCCGGCAGGTCATACAATTACAGATGATATAGACCCTGCTGGAACATATAATGCACCTGAAATCACATGGGAGAATCCTGAAATCTGGGATGCTCCGAATGGAAGTGCTATTGTGGTCTTTGTTCAATCAATAGAAGGAAACAACAAAAATGTGTATCAGGCATTTATCTTAGCCAATCCGATGGAGCCAGATGTGATCACAGCTACCGAAGACCCAGCCTACGCAGAAAAAATAAACCTCTATCCTAACCCGGCCAACCATGAGATAAACATTGAGTTACCAACCCCGGTGAATCATGCAACTCCGGTAACCATGTTTGATGCGTATGGAAGAGCCGTATATCAAAACAGTTTCAAGGAAGGTGAGATAAGAAAAATTGTAAATACAACTGAGTTGACGGGGGGTATTTACTTCATCCAGATCAACATGCCTAATGGTGGAGTGGCCCGGAGGAAGGTGATGGTGTTGCATAAATAACCTGTCAGCCGGTAAGCAGATTCGCGGTTTCAAGTTTCAGGTTCAAGGTTAGGTAGGAATGAAATATACTTACCCACAACCTTGAACCTTTAATTTTTAGCCCTGAAAATCAGTCACTTAAAAGCGCTTTTCCGGTTGCAGGAATACATTAGTTATCCTATTTTTAGACCGAAACAACCCTTAACCCCGGCCATATTGCATGGAAATCTTTCTCAAAGCTGAAACCTGGCTGGCACTGTTGACCCTCACTTTTTTTGAAGTTGTACTCGGCATTGATAATGTTATTTTCATTTCCATCGTTTCCAACAAACTACCCGTAGAACTCCGTGCGAGGGCGCGCAATATAGGGCTAGCACTGGCAATGATTGTACGTATTCTGCTGCTGATGGGGATTACCTGGGTCATCACTTTTGTAGAGCCGCTGTTCTCAGTATCGGATATTATTTCACAAAAAGCAGTTGAGTTTATTGGCATGCATGACCACAGTTTCAGCGGACGCGATCTTATTCTCATGTTTGGTGGAATGTTCCTGATTGCCAAGAGCACCCGTGAAATCGGCCACGAAATGGAAGGGGAAGAGGAGATTGACGTTGGGTCAAAACAGAAAGTGAACGTCACCAGCATTATCATACAGATAATTTTCTTAGATATTATTTTCTCATTCGATTCCATCCTCACGGCAGTCGGGTTAACCGATCAACTTCTCATCATGGTGGTAGCCGTTATTATTTCAATCGGTATCATGATGATCTTCTCCGGCAGAATTAGTGACTTCATTCACCAGCATCCGTCCATGGAAGTACTGGCTTTGGGCTTTCTCATACTCATTGGCTTTATGCTCTTTCTGGAAGGTTGGGAGTATGATATCCCGAAAGGGTATATGTATTTTGCGGTGGCGTTCTCGTTGCTTATTGAATTTGTGAACATTCGCGTACGAGGCAGTAGCAAGAAAAAGAAATATAAGGAAACGCAAACCGAAGAAGAAGTGCATGTCTGACGAAAAGTTACAATACCCCATAGGAAAATTTTCTCCTCAAGAATCCTATACAACTGAAGAAATTGCAGCACTCATTCATTCAATTGAGAACGTTTCGGTCAAAATTGAAGAAGCCTATAAAATGCTTTCTCCAAAGCAACTCGATACTCCTTACCGGCCAGGGGGTTGGACAGCCCGACAAGTGCTTCATCATATTCCAGACAGTCACATGAACGCGTACATTCGAATCAAGTGGTCATTGACTGAAGATACCCCCGTAATTAAAGCCTATAACGAAAAAGTCTGGGCCGAGACATCTGAAACAAAATTAGATCCTGCTCTTTCAGTTGCATTGTTAAAGTCGCTGCATGCTAAGTGGGTAACGTTGCTGCGTTCCTTATCGAAAGAAGATCTTCAAAAAAGTTTTGTTCACCCCGAGACCAAAAAAAATGTTCGGTTAGACAGATCAATTGCCTTGTACGCGTGGCACGGGGAGCACCACCTTGGACACCTGAAGTTGATTTTAGATTCGTGATTTTAGGTTTGTTGTCATCCAGAGAGCAGAGAAAATGCTATAGAATGAGTGCAGGTTTGCGAGGGATCTTCTTAAATTTTTTGTATGCCCCTCCTACGTTCACTGCATTGATTACTTTTGTGCTTTTCACTTTAAAATCTAAAATTGAATTACACTCCTCCATTCTTTTTATTCAACAACGCACACCTTGAAACGATTTATCCTTCGCTGTTGCGAAAAGTTAGATTGCAACCCTATGATCGTGAACGAATCACTACACCTGATAACGATTTCCTTGACCTCGATTGGCTTAAACAGGGATCGTCAACGTTAATGATCATTTCGCACGGACTGGAGGGCAACACGCAACGGGCTTATATAAAAGGAATGGCAAGAGCTGGTTTTCAACAAGGGTTTGATATCCTTGCATGGAATTACCGAGGCTGCAGTGAAGAGATGAATAAGGCTCTCCGGTTTTACCATAGCGGTGCAACCGAGGACCTGGCAACGGTGATTGAGCATGCTCATTCACTGAGTCAGTATAAGGAGATAAACCTGGTTGGGTTCAGCTTAGGTGGAAACCTCACACTAAAATATTTGGGTGAAGATAGACTTCGTCCTGAATCATTAAAAAAGGCCATTACGTTTTCTGTTCCAATGGATTTACATTCCAGTTGTGAGAAAATCTCTCAACCCGCAAACTGGATATATTCACAACGGTTTTTGAAAAGTCTCCGCAAGAAGGTGATTGATAAATCTAAAATTATGAGTGGTCTGGATGTCAAGGGATTGGAGAAAATCAATACATTAAAAGAATTCGATGATCATTTTACGGGCCCCGTTCATGGTTTTAAGGATGCACTGGATTATTATCATCAATGCAGCGCTATCGGGTTTATAAAAGATATTAATCTTCCCACACTTGTAATCAGTGCGGCTAATGATCCATTCTTAAGTCCGGAGTGCTACCCACATGAACTCGTAAAAGATCATTCATTTGTATTGTTTGAAAGCCCAACACATGGCGGGCATGTAGGCTTTACTCAATTCAATAAAAATGGATTATATTGGTCAGAACAGCGTGTGATAGATTTTTTAAACCCTACTTCAGATGATTGACCGGTACAGTCTCACCGCTTCTGCCAGTACAATTGCCGAACGGTTTACGGTTGAGGTGTCCGAATTTTATAAGCCCCGCTATAATGCTGCACCATCCCAATTACTACCTGCAATTACCAGCTCAGGCAGACAAGGTTTATCATGGTTTTACTGGGGGCGTCCTCCACAATTTGCTCGTAATAAAAATCTGGGTGAAAAAATTATCAATCTGTCAGTTGAAACGCTGCGTGAAAAGCCGGTACTCAAGAAAGCATTGCTTCAACATCGTTGTATCATTCCTGCAGATGGATTTTACGGCTGGAAAAAAATTGGTAAAAGAACTTTAATTCCACATCGGTTTATGGTGACCGACCAGGAGGTATTTTCATTCGCTGGGTTGTGGGAAGAGTTTGAAGATCAAGATGGAACCATACTTCATACATTTACCCTGATCACAACACCTGCCAATGAAGTGGTTTTATCCGCAACCGACCGAATGCCGATAATTTTTAACAAGGAACAGGAAGAAATTTGGCTTTCGGTTAAAACACCTGAAGGTGAGTTGCTCCATGCTTTAGTAAGCTATCCCTCATCGAAAATGAGTGTGTACACTGTTTCGCCTGGAATTAGTAATACTCGGAATGATTTTCCCTCTATCATCCTTCCTGCACCTGCATCAGATCAGCACGGGAATCTTACTTTATTTGATTAGTCGCTAAGAACTCAGCTTTAAAAAAAATAAATGTCATATCGAGCGCTCAATTGTGAATTGCAACACGAACTGTTTCGCGAGATATCTTCTTATCTACATACCCAGAAGAAGTAAAAAAATCATCGCCTACCGGCAGGCCTCGCATTAAAAATGATTTTCATAGAGCAATTCATACGATAGGATGACAGTACGGGATTAAAACCCATCACCCTTCTCATCCTCCTTTTTAGCTGGAGGAGTTTCGGGCTTCTTCTTTTTCTCAGTTTTATCTTTCTTCAGGAAAGAAAACATGCCCTTCTTCGGCTGTGAAGCTGTGGGCTCCTCTGTTTGTGTTTGAGTGGCTGTTGAGTCTTTGGCCTTTCCCTCAAAATCATCGTACCCATAATCTTCTTCCTGAACGGGTGCGACATTTAATGTTGAATCTTGCTGTAGTTTCGATTTATCCTTCTTCTTAAATAAATCCTTGAAGAATCCTTTTATACCTTTCTTCTCCTTCTTGTCTGAACCTCCTTTTTCATCTTTCCTACCCTCTTGCGAAAGCTTCGCATCCGGTAATAAAAGCACGTCACGTAAATACCACATGTAATTATCTTGCTCCGTGTTATACCCAATTTCCTCTACATAGTATGTTGGTTTCTCCGGTACATATTTCCCAGTTACCGGGTCATATTTCAAACTATCCGGAAAGTTATATTTCAATACTCTCATTTCTTTGTCGATTGTAATTACATACACGCTGTCATCTGCTACCTGCGCGCTGTCGGCTGGTTCAACGTCAACGATGTAGGTACTATCGATGATTGATTGAGCTGCTAAATCCAACTCTGCTCCCGTTACTTCGTTGTCAGGATTAAGTGAATCAGGCAAAACAACAAATATCTTTTTGGAAGGAACGGTTTGAATACTTCGCACTTTCTTTTTGTAGGTCGTAGGTTCTGCAATCAGGTACTTGTTTTTTCCCGGGGCAGACGCATATATTTTAGGTGTAGAGTCTTCATTAAAATAACTGAACTTCTTCCGGAGTGCATCCTGATCATAGATGTACGCACTTTGATAGGCAGGGCAAACCATCTGCTGTGTACAGGATACCAGCAACAAACAAAATCCAACTACGACAATAAATGCCCTGGCCATGATAGGGGTAATTCAAACAAAAATAAGGATTTTAACTACAAGTAATCCGAAAAAAAAACCATTTGTAACCACTTGATAGTCAATTTATTTAGTGCCGCTCATTTAGGCGTAGCTTTCATCAAATCAGCCCCAAAATCTCTAATAGCCAAAGAAATAACGCTTCAGAATGATCAACAGGCATACCAGAAACATCAGAATGGCTATTTTATTGATGATGTGCATGGCTTTAATGTTCACATCCTTGGGTCTGTTAGGATCCTTCTTTCTAAAGAAGTACCCTCCTACTTCACCGAGCTGAAAAAAATTCTTAAACCAGTTTCCTTTGTCTTCGTTGCTCATCGTTAAAATTTTTCAATTAATTCAGGATTGATCCAATTACCGTCCTCCTTAATAATATTTATCAGTTCGTCCACGGCTTGTTTAGCCGGTACGTTTTTCTTTACCACATCTTTGCTGCGATACAAGGTAATTCTTCCAGGGCCAGAACCAACATAGCCATAATCGGCATCTGCCATTTCACCAGGACCGTTTACGATGCATCCCATAATCCCGATCTTCACGCCTTTTAAGTGATCAGTTCGCTTACGGATCATCGCTGTTGTTTCCTGTAAATCGAATAAGGTTCTCCCACACGATGGACAAGAAATGTATTCTGTCTTAGACATCCGGTTGCGGGTAGCCTGTAAAATTCCAAACGCAGTTTTATTACAACTATCAATCCACCGCAACATTTCTTCCTTAGGCATCTCCCCTTCTACGCCCAGCATGACTCCATCGCCCATTCCATCTATGAACAAGCCTCCAATATCAGTTGCCGCATGAATGCGAATGGTGTCTTCATCGGATATCTTATACCTCCCGGACACAATAACAGGTATATCAATCTGCTCATTTAATAGATCAAAAAAAGCTCTTCTCATTTCTGCCATCGCATGAGCATTTGAAGACTCTGTCACCCCCACAACGGTAGGATCATTTTTTAATTTATCAAGAAAGTCTTTGTCAATATCCTCAATTGAAAATAGAATGAAATTTATTGCTGCATGTTTTTTTTCAGTCCGCTCAAATTCACTTCGGGTGAAAAGCGGTAATTTGTTTACATCATCACTTGACGTTAGCCAAACTTTATAATCTCTTATTTCTTTTAGCCCGTTTGGTAACATGAAAGCAATAGGTCTACTTCCTGTATATACATAATCTGCACCTTGATCATTCATTCTCCACTTATCAGGTTCGGGTAAATAAAAATGTCCGATACTCCTCAGATCTTTATACTCGGTAATTTCAACCTGGCTTAAGTCAGCAATAACTCGAGGTACATGGTGATGTCCTCCCAGGTTTGAAACTTCCCTTGTTACTCGTCTGGTGTAAACGAAGGGATCAATCGGTATTTCAGTAATCGGCTTGATTGGTTTATGATGGTGTCTTGCTGCATATCGATCCACCATGATCTTAGCTACAGGTGCCTCTACTTCTGGTTCTTCAGTAAGTGATACTCGAACTGTATCGCCTAATCCATCTTCCAACAGCGTTCCAATTCCAACAGAAGATTTTATTCTTCCGTCTTCACCATCACCAGCTTCTGTTACTCCCAGGTGCAGCGGATATGATTTGAATCCTTCTTCATCTAACTTCTGTACCAATAAGCGATATGCCTGCACCATCACTTGTGGATTGCTGGCTTTCATAGAAAGAACAATGTTGTAGTACTTTAAATCTTCACAAATACGCAAAAACTCAAGAGCCGATTCAACCATTCCCAAAGGTGTGTCGCCATAGCGGCTCATAATGCGATCAGACAACGATCCGTGATTCGTACCAATACGCATTGCCGTCCCGTACTCTTTGCAAATGTTAACTAATGGTATAAACTTTTTTCGGATACGAGAAAGTTCTCCTTCGTACGCATCGTTCGAATATTCTATTACTTCAAATCGTTTTTTATCAGCATAATTACCCGGATTAATTCTTACTTTTTCTACAATTCTCGCTGCTAGTTCCGCGGCATTTGGAGTAAAGTGAATATCCGCAACAAGGGGAACATGGCAACCTCTATTTCGTAACTCTTTTTTTATTACTTCGAGGTTCTGTGCTTCCTTTAAGCTAGGGGCCGTTATCCGCACATACGCGCAGCCGGAAGCCACCATACGCAACACCTGCTCAACAGAACCTTGGGTATCCATTGTGTCAACAGTAGTCATGGACTGGAGTCGGATGGGGTGATCAGCACCCATAGGCACATCACCGATTTTTACTTCAATCGTCTTCCTGCGACTATACTGAACCAGGCTGTTACAATACTGTTTAATGGATGTCAATTGAGGATTCACAAACTCATCTTTTATGCAAAGTTAACCCTTCTGAAGTTGATTTTGTTCAGACTATTTGAAATCAAATATCTCCTAATTGAGGGCGGATAATCACCTCTTCTACCACGCTTCGTCCAGAAATTGCATACGCAGAATAAACAGTATCTGCAATGTCTTCTACTCTCATAAATCGCTCTTCGGGCAAGTCCGATTCATCCCAGCTGGAAGTCCGAGTTGCTCCGGGTAAAATTGAAGTAACTCGAATATTAAATTCTTTCAGTTCTTCCCGTAAGCATTTAGAAAAACCCAACATAGCAAACTTTGAAATAGCATACGACCCTCCGTTTGAGTACGCTTTTATACTGGCAATGGAACAAATATTAAAAATATGTCCAGCCTTTCGATCCTTCATCTTCTGAACAAGTCCGCGTGTAGTTTGATAAGCGCTATAAAGATTAGCTTGAATCATACTTTCAAGGGTTCCTTCCGGTTCAGTTGAAATGGATCCCGGAATAAAATAGCCTGTATTATTCACCAATACATCAACAGGTCGATTCAATTCAGTAACAAAGTTGATAAAGGATTTTACTTGTTGCCTGTCGGTCATATCGGTTGGCAAAGTAAGGACCTTAATGGAGGGGTTCTTTTCTTTCACATGCACTTCAAGTTTCTTCAACTCTTCTCCTTTTCTTGCACAGGTCACCACATCAAATCCGTGGGCTGCAAACTTTTCGATGATGGCCCTACCAATGCCTTTCGAGCCGCCCGTCACTACAATAAGGTTATTCATTATATACGATTCATATCTTTAACAAAAATCTGCTTTCGGTTGGAATAACAATTTTGGTATCTTTAGCAAGATAGTTATTTTGCTATGCGACTCAAATGAAAGAAGTAGGCAAGTATTTTATTTTTCTCGGTAACCTCTTTGTAAACCGGGAATCATTCAAAACCCACTATAAACTGGTGGTGGATGAGTGCGTGTTAATCGGCATCAACTCCATTATGCTGTTTATGCTCGTCTCCACCTTTATGGGCGCGGTAACCACGGTGCAGACAGCCTTTAACCTGGTGGCTCCTTACATTCCAAAATATGTAATTTCGCAAGTTGTACGTGAAATGACGGTGTTGGAATTGGCACCCACCATTATGGCCATTATTTATGCAGGTAAAGTTGGTTCAAGCATGGCTGGGAACCTGGGTACTATGCGAATCACAGAACAGGTAGACGCCCTTGAAGTGATGGGCATCAACTCAGTCTCCTATCTTGTTCTCCCTAAGATCATTGCATCCTTACTCATGTACCCCATGCTGGTAATACTTTCAGGTGTTTGTGCGTTACTTGGAGGATATCTCGTAGGTTCTCTCACGGAAATCATTTCTCCTACCGATTATATATTTGGAATTCGTTACGTATTCAATCCATTCACTATAACTTTTGCCTTAATTAAAGCGTTGGTATTTGCGTTTCTTGTCTCTTCAATTTCTTCCTTTAAGGGATATTACACGGAAGGAGGCGCACTGGAAGTAGGTCAGTCGAGCACACAGGCTGTAACCACCAGTGTCATTGCTATTCTGGTCGCTGATTATTTACTCGCGCAACTATTACTAAGTCCCGCATGATAGCAGTAAAAAACATATCCAAATCATTTGGGGACAGAAAGGTGATCAAAGATATCAGCGGGTCCTTTGACAAAGGGAGGCCAAACTTAATTATTGGTGCCAGTGGTACAGGAAAAAGTGTACTCCTAAAGTGTATAGTGGAGATCGTAAAGCCTGACGAAGGTCTCGTTTTCTATGATCGCAGAAATTTTACAGAAGGTGATCGAAATCTTAAAATCGAAGTTAGAAGGGAAATCGGGATGCTCTTTCAGGGTGGAGCTTTGTTTGATTCAAAAACGGTAGAGGCGAATGTAAAATTTCCGTTGGACCTTCTGGCTAAAATGCCAAGAGATGAAAAATTAGACAGGGTAAATTTTTGTTTAAAACGAGTGGGGCTTCACAATGTGAATGATAAAATGCCGTCCGAGCTAAGTGGTGGTATGAAAAAACGGGTGGGAATTGCCAGAGCAATCGTAAACAATCCTAAATATCTTTTTTGTGATGAACCAAACTCTGGGCTTGATCCTCAAACCTCTATACTAATAGATGAATTAATTCAGGATATTACAGAAGATTATGATACCACTACCGTTGTAGTTACGCATGATATGAACTCTGTAATGGGTATCGGAGAAAACATTATGTTCATCTATAAGGGTGAAAAGCTTTGGGAGGGAAATAAAAATGACGTGATACACTCTGGCGTAAAAGAATTAGACGATTTTGTTTTCGCTAATAAAATTATGATTGGAATGAAAGGCAAATGATCAAGAGCGTTGTGGAAGTTCAATGATAAAAGTTGTTCCTATAAGTGAAGTCTCAAACCATATTCTACCACCCATTTGTTCTATTCCTTGTTTAGAAATAGCGAGCCCCAGTCCTGATCCGGATTGCTTGGTAGTAAAGTGAGGTAAAAATATTTTATCAAGTAGTCCAGTGTCTATACCTTTTCCGTTGTCCGAAAAAGAGATTCGATATTTTGAAGAATATATTTCTACCCTTACACGAATCTCCGGAAGAACGCCAGGTCGAACTGATTGTATACCGTTCAGGATAATATTTGAAAATATTCTCGCTAAAAGTTGTCCATCTGCATAGACAATAGCATTTTTCAATGTAGGCTTAAACAAAATAGTCCCTTCCTGAACATGCAGATTAATCGTTCTGGTCAGCAGGTCAATCAGTTCTACCTCAGTCATAACCGGCTCAGGCATTTTAGCAAAAGAGCTGAACGAAGAAGCTATATCATCCAATGAATTTACCTGAGAAAGAAGAGCACTCACCGCTTTGCTCAGTTTTTCGTCCTGCTGATTCTCATGTTGAACGGTACGCTCTAATTGTTGAAGAGTCAATTTCATGGGTGTTAAGGGGTTCTTAATTTCATGCGCTACTTGCTGCGCTATCTCCCGCCAGGCTCGTTCCCGTTGATTGCGCTCCAGTTCTTGTTTGCTGTCATTCAACTTCAACAACATCTGATTATACTCACGCGCCATTAACCCTATTTCGTCATTAGACTGCCATTGAAGGGGTTTGTTTGTACGGATAAGGGAAACACGCCCCAAGGTTTTTGTTATGAGGCGTAAGGGAGCAGTTAACCATCTGGTTACAAGAAAAGAAATAGCGAGCAGGGTAATAAAAATAAGAGTGAATATAGTAAGGATGTTAGCCAGGATCGTGATTTGCATTCTCTCTAAAGATAAAGCTGATTGGAAAAAGGGGATACCAATAATGCCGGTTTGTTCTCCTGACTCCGGTGAGAACAAGGCAGCATATGCTACATAGAATTGTAATGAACCAACCTGCTCGTTAGATACAAATGCTTTGTCACCACGCTTCATGCGTTTATAAGCAGCAGGATTAATATAGGTGGATAACAAATGATTCTCAAAAATTAAGGGTTGGGTTGTAGACATTAACGTTCCATTCGGATGAAATACATTAGCGTCCAGGTTAGCAAGGGCGGTGATACGTGTAAATTCTCTTTCAAATTCATTCGGATCATCTCTATTTTCGTTCAGTGCGATGGCAATCGTATTTCCAAAACGGTTAGCCTTACTTAAAAAATCAGAATTAAGCTGCTCTTGCGATGATTGTGTAGTTAAACTAAGCGTCACGATGCTTACTGCAATGAGCGGTAGAAAAAATGCCAGGTTAAGAATTAACTGAATCCTCGCAGCCATGTACATACTGCGTGAAGCAGCAAAATTATACAATCCCTGAATAAGCAATAGTATAAGTATAATGACTAACCCCAATATTACCTGAAAGGAGAAGTCGGCCAACCAGTAAATAATCGGAGATAAGGGCGAAGAAATGATTGCAATCCTGCCATTACCGTCTTCCATGGCAATATGAAGGTGCTTTTCCTTGATAAGCCCCTGTGTATAAAGTCGTGGATTCCCAAGGTTATTCTGCACAAAAGAGTCATAGTTAAAATCACCAGCGCTGTATTGAACGCGTTGCTCAGCTACAATAGCATAACTCATGGATTGATCCCTGTGCCCCTGTTGAAACCTGTTATCTACGAGGAGTTCAGGGTATACATTTTCAGGAATGATTCGTTTCAATAAGAGCTCAATAACCACATACCCTGCAGTAGTTTCATTTTTTTTAATGGGTATAAGGGATACGTACTCTCTCGAAAAATCTCCATCCTGAGTTGTTACACAGTACACACCTTTATACTCTGTTCTAAAAGTAGCAACGTCATATTTGTTAATGAGGATCGAAAAAGAAGCTGTATCGCTACTCTCTAAAGGCTCTCCAACTCCATTGAATAAGCGTACGTTAATATTATATCTGTTAAAGTATCCTGATAAGGATACTTGCTTTATCTTTTGAGCGACTACCTCTTTACTCAAAAAAGGGCTGGCCATTCTGCTTTGGATAAAAGCATCAGATCCAATTCTTTGGGTTGTCTCATGCAGCAGGTACTCACCGAAGTAATCACGCTCATCTAAAAAATTATTTGCAAATCGAAGCTGATTTTTCAGGCTCCGCTGTTGTTCAAAATACCTCACTGCAAACATTCCGTTTAGCGCTAAACAAAGCACCGTAACAAAAAAATAACCAAAGGTTGCGTATTGGAACTTTTGTAATGAGTTGTACAAGGAGAAAGAAACAATAAAAGCTAAAAACGTTACACCGGCTAGAAAAGACCAAAAATAGAGTTGACCCGTTAGGATATTAACCTCAATAAAAAATAAGCATCCCACAATAACTGAGAGAACTAAAAACAGAGGTTTTCTTTCAAACGCTACTAGCCTCAGGAATACATGCATAAAAAAGAATGAACTTATCCACGACAGTATTACCGAAAGTAACGCTAACACCCGAAGGGAGTCAAAATGAATAGATTGAGTAATGCTTAATGTGATTGTTGAATTACTGTAAATCGTTTGCATGACAACAAATGGGTAGAGCATTCCAAACAGTATGCAACCAACGCTGAAAACTGAAATCACATGTCTGATTACCTTTGATGAAAGTATATATTTGAGAAAAGTAAATCGGTAATAATTTCTGAATAAGTACAGACAAAGAATCAATACTGCGATTGAATTTAAGAATAGGTCTCCTAACGATGGATTTAATTCTGAAGAAGCGAAATTTTTAGCATCAAAAATTGGGGAATTTGTATATCGCGCAGGGAATTCTGATAAAATCATCGCTACACGCACGATCAATACCAAAAAAAGCAAAGCAAGAAAACCAACTGCAGGGTACTTTTTAGAGAAAGTTTCAATCTTCCAAATTAAGAGAGCCAGAAGACTGATCAACGCCAGTGAAAAAGACAAAATTGTCATTCTTTGCCACCAATCACTTGCACGGTTTAAGTTTGATATAGGAAGTATCCTGAAAAGTACATTGCCCTGATACAAAATTGGATATCCCTGAGTTTCTAAAGGCTCACGCAATACAACATCACGGGTTTTAAATATCTCTGTATTCCAGTAAGGAGTTAAATAATTGTTCGTGATTTTATATTGAATATGAAGTGGCAAGATTGAAACCAAAAACGTATTATCTTCAATTGCCCACTTCTTAATCAAAAACTCTCCGCTATTGCTTTTTAAGAATTTTAATTCAAACGCGTCCGTCAACGCGGAAGGTGGTGGTATAAAATGATGATCACTCCAGGCGGTAACACTATCCCCACTCAATATGAGGAAATGAAACTGAGTATCAAATATGCTTTTCCTTTTCTGAAAATCTGAAACAACCTCCTTGGCTTCGTCATCAATAGCCTTGATTACGCGATCAAGATTTATACTAACCTGTTCCGTTATCGATTCAGGAGAAACAGACCGGTTAGACTTATAGGCAGTGAAAATACCGCTTACTGTTCCAACCAATAAAAGAATAATAAGAGCTGATTGCTTATTCAATTTAGAACCATTGATATCCAATAAAGTTAACAAATAACCTTATTGCATATAACGGGAATCAAACCTGATACCGCCAAAAAAATGCAAATATAAAATACGGGAATAGCGATAATTAAGAGGAATGAGCAGAATCATTACTGCGATGACCATGCCGATGTATACCCACTCAGAGGGGTGACCAGCAAAATACAAGATTATACTAACCAAGATCACAACAACCATTGTAATCCCATAACCAATATACATAGCGCCTTGATAAAATCCAGGCTCTGGTTCAAGACGAATCTCACAGTTGGGGCACGTTTCATTCATTTTATTAAATTGAAAGAAGTGATCGCTCAACGGATACGTAAAGATATTTCCCTCACGACAGCGCGGGCATTTACCCTGGAGTAACGCTGCGGGGTAACTGAGTGCTGGCATTTTTTCTACTTGTTTTGTACCAAAAGTATCCAAGTACGAACACAATCAGGTAAGGCATGGAAAGTAAATATAAAATTCCTGTATTGATACCTGCCGCAATTCCAATATCACCATTACTCACATTGTTTTCCAGCTGCGTGCGACACATGGCACATTGTGCAAATGAAACCAACGGAGTTGTTACTAAAAACAAGCTTACTAAGATGCTTCTTTTACTCAATACTCTTCTATGCTTGAAAGATAGCCGCATTCTTGTAGTTCAATTGTAGTACGGACTGATCATCAAATATACAACAACCCCTGTAACAGATACGTATAACCACACCGGAAAAGTATACTTCGCAAGGGCCTTATGACGCTCAAAATTTCCATACAAAGCCCGAACAAAGGTGAAGAGTACCATAGGAATGACAACCACCGACAACACAATATGGGAAATCAAAATAA
>JANNQJ010000328.1:0-9391 GCA_031400675.1 Cyclobacteriaceae bacterium | reverse complement strand
GCCGCTGCGCGGCGGGCGCGGAATTCGCTTGCCGAATGCCCGCGCCTGGTTCTTGGATGACGTCCAGCAACCCACTCGCTTCATCCGCGGGAATCAAAGCGCTTTTCGCCAGACTTAAAATAAGCTCGAGCTGTTCGTCGTCGGCCGTTGGCAGCTCCACCGGTTCGTCATTGGGCCGGCGATACGTCGCGAGGCGAAGGTTACCTGCTGCGGATGCAATTGCAACCTACGAAGTGGGAAGTAGTTTGCGGCGGGCTAAGAAATCCTTATGGTGTTTCTGCGCATCCGAGCGGCGAACTGTTTACATTTGATGCTGACAATGAATACGATATGGGGACGCCCTGGTATCGACCGACTCGCGTAGTAGCATTGTTGCCAGGTGGTGACGTTGGGTATCGCACGGCCGGTAACAAAATGTATAACGTATTGCGGGGTTTGGTGTAAATTTTTAGCTTTAGGTTTCAAGCAATGTTTCGTGAAGGCGGACAATTGTGGCAGGTCGGGCAAATCATTCCTTCGTCATTCATTTGCCCTCCTACTCCCGCAACACGTTATACACAAACGTTGTAGGCAAGGCGCAAAAAATAATTTAGGCTAACAAATGAAACAGAGAATTTATATTGACACATCAGTTGTTGGCGGATTCTTCGATGAAGAATTTAAAGACGCGACTCAAAGACTATTTAAAAGACTTGAGGACAACGAGGTTAAATTCGTAATTTCTGACTTATTGGAATTGGAGCTAATTCAAGCCCCAAAAACACGTGAATGAGTTACTCTTAAAATATCCAACCGACAGGTTTGAAAGAATTGAATTGACTGAAGAAATAATGAATCTTGCCGACAGGTACATTGTGAAAAAAGTCGTTGGACGAACAAGTCTTGAAGACTGCCGACACATCGCATTAGCGACAATAAATCGGGTTGACGTATTGGCAAGTTGGAACTTTAAACACATTGTAAACCTTGATAGAATAAAAGGTTATAATTCTGTAAATTTAAGAATCAGTTACCCGACAATAGAAATACGGACACCACAAGAATTAGTGAGTTATGGAGAATAAGGAGAAAACAAAGACGTTTGACGCGGTGAAAATGATGAGGGACATTCGCGACAAAATAAGCGAAGAGACCCAAAACATGACTTTGGAGCAATTAAAAAAGTACATCGCGGACAGACTAAAAAATTCCCACCTAAAAACAGTCGGACGATAGCGCCCAGCCTACAACAAGGTGTTTATGCCAGCTTGGGGTTTAGTGTAAATACCAAAATCATTTTCTTAATTTAGTGCGGTAACGTGGGACGATTTCGGCAGGTCAGCTTTGTCATGCTTTGCATTTAACAAAGCTTCCTATACCCAAGCCGTCATAAACCGGATAACTGCGCCAATAGCAGAAGCAGCGTCACGAAAACTAAAAGGCGTTTAATAAAAGGAGTGTAATATGAACTAGCTAATACCGGAGTTTGTGTTTGGTTTTCATGTTGAGGGTTGTTATTTCATATTGAGGATGTTACTTCCCAAAAGGATTCATCGATGACAGTGCTCGCTTCGCCCCACCCATTTTGTTCATGGTCTTCATCATCTTGCGCATATCGCTAAATTGCTTGAGCAACTGATTTACCTGAGTCACTGAGGTTCCGCTTCCTTTGGCTATGCGGTCCTTGCGGCTACCATTGATCAGGTCCGGATTTTCACGTTCTTGGGTTGTCATCGACAGAATAATGGCTTCAACCGGTTTGAAAGAATTATCGTCAACATCAACGCCTTTCATAGCTTTGCCTACTCCGGGTATCATGCCCATGAGATCTTTGAGGTTACCCATTTTTTTGATTTGCTCAAGCTGAGTCAGGAAGTCATTAAAATCAAACTGGTTTTTACGCAGCTTGGAATTGAGTCGTTTGGCTTCGTCTTCATCAAAAGTCTGCTGCGCTTTTTCTACCAACCCTACCACATCACCCATACCGAGTATACGGCTCGCCATCCTATCAGGGTAAAAGCGATCAATCGCTTCCATCTTCTCACCTGTACTGATGAACTTGATGGGTTTCTCAACCACCCTGCGAATGGAAAGAGCAGCACCACCGCGTGCATCGCCATCAAGCTTGGTCAATACGACACCATTAAAATTCAAACGTTCGTTGAATGCTTTGGCGGTATTCACTGCATCCTGACCAGTCATTGAGTCTACCACAAACAAAGTCTCGGATGGATTGAGTGCCTCTTTCAACCTGGCAATCTCATTCATCATTTCTTCATCCACTGCCAACCGTCCCGCAGTATCGACAATCACTACACGGTGATTATTTTTCTTCGCATAGTCAATGGCTGCCTTCGCAATTTTTACAGCATCTTTATTTTCAGGTTCGGCATATACCTCCACACCAATCTGCTCACCCAATACTTGTAACTGTGTAATTGCAGCGGGCCGGTAAATATCACAGGCAGTTAGCAGCACCTGACGGCCTTGCTTTTTCAAATAGCTCGCAAGTTTTCCGGAAAATGTTGTTTTACCTGAACCTTGTAAACCTGCAATAAGGATAACGGACGGATTACCTTCTATTTTAATATCTTCACTCTGGCCGCCCATAAGTGCGGTGAGTTCGTCATTCGTAATCTTCACCAATAACTGACCAGGTGAAACAGCAGTAAGCACATCCTGTCCCAGCGCTTTTTGCCTGATCTCATCCGTTACCTCTTTGGCAACTTTATAGTTAACGTCCGCATCAATCAGCGCCTTGCGGATTTCCTTAATCGTAGTGGCTACGTTTACCTCGGTGATTCTCCCCTGGCCTTTCAGCGTTTGAAAGGCTTTCTCCAGCTTTAAACTTAAATTATCGAACATTGATCAGGATTTATTGGATTTACTTGATTTACAGAATTCTTAGCTCGCAAAGATAATTTAAAATTGTCTGAAACAGGATAGCCCCGATTTAAGGATTTTCAGGATTAATCGACAATAGGAATGCAATCATGCTAATCCACTAATCCTACAAATCCTGATTCAGACAATTGACCGAAATGAAATAAAGGGATAGACTTCTCCAGCTTTAAAGGCTGATTTTTCCAACGGTAATTCAAGAAATCCATCAACGTCTTTCAGGTTAGCAAAATCACCCGATCCACCACCGGCATTTGGATATGCGACCAGGATACCGTCTTTTACTTCAGTTCGGACTTGAAGAAAATAAGTTAAAGAAGGAGCAAAATCTACATCCGCAGCAAGCTGTGCTGTCACAGGCTTGCTGGCTACTCCGAAACAGCTCATGATCCATGGTTTGATGTATTTATGAAAACATAAATAGGTAGATACAGGATTTCCAGGTAATGCAAACACAATTTTAGATTTATCTGCAGAGGCACCAAACCAAAACGGTTTGCCAGGCCGTTGAATTACCTGATGAAAAAGTTTTTGTATGCCCAGCTCTTCCAATACTTCAGGAATAAAATCAAACTTTCCTTTTGATACACCTCCGGATAAAATCAATACATCATCATTTTCTAGAATGGTCTGAAGATTTCTCTTCACTAATTCCTTATCATCTGTAAGATGAAAAGATTCTGAATTCCAGCCCATCTCTTTCATCGCTGCATGCAACGCATAGGTATTTGATTTTCTAATTTGGTGAGGTAGTGGTGTTTCATAAATTTCCACCAACTCATTTCCACTTGATATCACAGCGGTTTTTGGGAAAGCAAAAACACGCACTCTCGTTTTTCCTACCGATGCCAGCAAGGCAACTTCGGCTGCAGAAATTTTCTGTCCGGGCTTTAACAATGATTCACCCTGCTTCGCATCCTGACCTTGCAGATGAATATTCATTCCCTTTTCAATTTTTTCTATCAGTATTTTCGCTTTACCATCTTTAACTTCAATATCTTCATACCGGATAACCGCATTGGTGTTCCCTGGTAACACGGATCCAGTCATAACCTCTATGGACTTGTTAAAATCTATCAATACCAATTGCGGTGACCCAGCAGCTTGGATATCCTCAATAGGAAACACTTGACTACTGGACTTAAACTTACCAGTCTGTATAGCAATGCCATCCATCGCTACACGATTAAAGGGTGGAAAATCGCGATCGGCATGAATGGTTTCAGCCAGAATGTGCCCGACTGAGTTGAGAATTTGAACCTCTACAACGTCCACCTTAGCAACTACTGACTGTACAATCCTAAAGGCCTCCTCTACAGTTACCATTGCATGAAATTATTATTAAATTTGAAAATGACATCATTGTTAACGCTGTTTATGAAGGTTGACAACACCATATGAAAGATAAAGAACTCACGCACATTAATACATCCGGTAATCCTCAAATGGTGGATGTATCATTAAAAATTTCTACCTACCGCACTGCGCGGGCTCAAGCTACCATAAAAGTCAGCAATGAAATCTTGCAGCAAATCAACAATAACGATTTGATTACAAAAAAGGGTTCAGTATTTCAAACGGCCATTCTGGCTGGCGTGATGGGTGCAAAGAAAACTTCCGATCTTATTCCATTGTGTCATTCCTTAAATATGGAAAATTGCCAGGTTGAAATTCACGTTAAAAATAATAAAATTGTTATCGATACGCTTGCCACTATTACTGGAAAAACCGGAGTAGAAATGGAGGCTCTTACTTCGGCCAGTGTAGCAGCCCTTACCATTTACGATATGTGTAAAGCGCTTTCGCATGATATTGTTATTGAAGAAATCAAGCTCATGGAAAAAACTGGCGGCAAAAAAAATTTTAAACAAAATTGATTTATGACCTTCCGGAGACGACTCTATCTTACTCTTGAGCCAACCGAAAAGGGAGGAGTTTGGGAACGTATTTTTGAGTTTTTACTCGTCATCATTATTATCCTTAACATTTTTGCCATTGTATTGGATTCAGTGGCTGAATTTGAAACACAATACAAAGAGCTCTTTAGGGGCTTCGAAATTTTCTCCGTTGTATTTTTCACAATAGAATATCTATTACGCCTTTATTCTATTGTAGAAAATTCAAAATATAAAAAACCTGTTGCCGGAAGAATCAAGTTTGCCTGCACTCCTATGGCAATTATTGACCTGCTAGCATTCCTACCATTCTACTTCACATTCTTACCAATTGACTTACGCTTCCTGAGAATCTTCAGACTCATGGGCCTATTCAGAATGTTCAAAGTTGCCCGTTACCTGCATGCCCTTACCATTTTCAGGCGTGTGGCGTATGATCGAAGAGAGCAACTTATTCTGAGCTTTATCTTAATCATGTTTATGTTGGTGATCATTTCAACAATCATGTTTTACGTTGAGCATGAAGCACAGCCTGCTATTTTCTCCAGTATACCAGCCACTATGTGGTGGGGAATCGCCACGCTCACTACCGTTGGTTATGGTGATATGGTTCCGATAACCGTCCTTGGAAAAGTACTGGGCGGAATGTTTGCCGTAGTGGGTTTCGGTTTTCTGGCATTACCTGCGGGTATTCTTTCCTCAGGTTTTTTTGAGATAATGCATCGTAACAGGAATTCGAAGACGTGCCCCCATTGCGGTAAGGAGATCCATGACTAAAATTTTAAATGGACTTGTTTTATCAGGCGGCAAGAGCACCCGCATGGGAAAGGACAAATGCCTGATTAACTACCATGGTAAGCCTCAACGCGATTACCTGGTCGTTTTGTTAAAACCTTTTTGTGATCAAATTTTTATCTCTTCCCCAAAAAATACAAAGTCATCTCAAACTTTAATTCCTGATCATTTTGATTTAAACAGCCCGTTGAATGGGATTTTGAGTGCCTTTCATTTCGATCCATTAGCTTCCTGGATTACCGTGCCGGTTGATATGCCTAATATTGATTCAAAGGCTATTGACTATTTGATCACACATCGAAATGAACATAAAATAGCCACTTGCTTTCTTGATTCAGAAGGAAAAAACCCTGAACCCCTTTTTACAATCTGGGAGACTAAGGCCAAACCCTTGCTGTTCGACTTCTTTAAACATGGTGAAACCAGCCCCAGGAAATTTCTTCTTGAAAATGATGTGCATATGGTCAAGGCACTCTCTGCTTCAATGCTTATAAATGTGAATACCGTGGAAGAGTTAGGAGCATTTTTAAAGCAATCTGGGAAAACCCTACAAGAAGGCAGAATAAGCTAATGAAGTTTAATCACGAACATTTTTGCACCTCCATATATAATATTCTGTTTGAGTTAGTGATTGCTTAATTGAATCAGGAAATCATAACCCGCTCACTACAACTCAATTGATGTGATCCAGTACAATCCTTCTTTTCAGAATTTTCATTGCCTGTCCAAATTTTCCTAAATAAAATTCTGTTGAAAATTTAATTTACTTACGCTACGAACATTGTGTGCAAGTTGAATGTTACCTTAGTGTCATCTAAACAGTTGGTAAAATGAAAACAGCCAGTAAAATCTTTCACGTAAACCCGATCGGTCGTGATTTGTTCATCCTGATTTTTGCAGGAATGTTAGTAGCAGTAAGTCTTGTAACTGCCGGACTAATTCTGATCAATCAGTTGTAAGAGCTTACCCCGGTTGGCCGGGCTGATACCCATTCTTCACCATCTTCAAAAATTTCCTTTTTGAAGATAGGAGCCTTTTCCTTTAAGGTGTTGATTATAAACTCACAAGCTTCAAACGCTTGCTTGCGGTGCGGAGATGACACTGCCACCACTACTGAAACTTCACCCGGTTTTAATGTACCAATCCGATGACTTACTCCCCATCCGAGTAAAGGCCATCGGTGCGATGCCTCATCAATAATCTTTCTGATTTCCGAAACGGCCATCGATTCATAGGCCTCATATTCCAGCCAGAGCACGTTTTTGCCATGTGCGTTGTTGCGAACAGTACCAACGAAGACATTCACGGCTCCGGCACCCAGGCTGGAGGCGGTGTCAATCACTTTCTGAATGTCGATGGGTTTTTCAGTGATTTTTATCATGATTTCAGTGGTTGGGTTTATGTTAGAAAGGAACTAATGGAAGGTAGCGCTTCTACTACAAAAATCAAACTGTCTTAAACTATGATTCATTTGATTTCCGTGATTACTCTGATTTAGAACTTGGCCTTAGAAAAAATCATGGCAATCCTTTAATCATAAAAACCAAAGTTCAGACAACTTACCCACCGCTAACAGGTGGAATGAGTGCAACCTCATCTCCTTCCTTTAATAAGGCATCCTCCGAAGCGTATTCATTATTAACCGCAATGTACAGTGATTTCAGGCTATCAAATGTGGGGTATCTTTGGATTAAAGCCTTTTTCAAGTCCGATATGCTATGGCCATCCGGCACATCCATTTCCAGGAGTTTACTCCCTATAATCTCCCGGCTGATGCCAAACGCTTTTATTTTACACTTCATGGTTAATTCCCGTTACCTCTCAAAAAACGAAATTATACAAACCCACGTTGAATTTATATCTTTCATACTCAAACTTGAAAAATGCACGATACACTTTACGATAATCATGGTCGTCCGCTTAACTACCTGAGATTAGCAGTAACGGATCGGTGTAATCTGAGATGCTTTTATTGTATGCCTGAAGATGGAATCCGGTATCTGCCCAAGAAGGAGTTACTGAGTTTTGAAGAAATTGAACGACTTGTTTCCTTCATGGCTAACATGGGTATCACCAAGGTTCGACTTACAGGTGGGGAGCCATTTGTCAGAAATGATATCATGGATCTTATCTATAGAATTAAATCCATACCCGGAATTAAGGATATTCATCTTACCACCAATGGTGTGTTGACGGCTCGGCATATTCCCGAACTTAAGAAACTAATCACTTCCGTCAATCTCAGTTTGGACACACTCGATAAAGAAAGATTCAAACAAATCACCTATCGGGATGAATTTGATAATGTAATGGAGACTTTTCATAGCCTACTCCAACATGCTATTCCTGTAAAAATCAATGCAGTTGTCATGGAAGGGAAAAATATTGAAGACATTGTTCCTTTAGTAGAGCTTACGAAAAATCATCCGGTATCTGTTCGCTTTATTGAAGAGATGCCCTTTAACGGGGAAGGTAGTCACTACCCTAAACTTTCCTGGACATATAAAAAGATTCTAGAACACATTCAACTTCACTACCCGGAGCTTTATAAAGTATCTGATCCTGAAAACTCAACAGCATATCACTATTCTATTCCTGGGCACGTTGGAAACATCGGTATCATTGCTGCCTTTAGCAGAACTTTCTGTGGAACATGTAATCGCATCCGCGTAACAGCACAGGGCGTTTTAAAAACATGTCTGTACGACAATGGTGTACTGAACATACGTGACTTGTTGCGATCAGGGTTTTCTGACCAACAGATCAAATCTAAATTGTTAAAGGCATTCAGCAATCGCCCGAAAGATGGTACGGAAGCAGAACAAAACAGGATCAATCATGCTCCGGTTTCTGAATCGATGTCGACCATCGGAGGGTAATTGAAATGTAATGGACTCGCAATTTTCAATTCTACTCATCTCATTCTTTCTTGTCGCTTTAATTTATTCTTCCGTGGGTTTTGGTGGCGGCTCCAGTTATCTCGCCATTCTTGCATTACTAGCAGTAAACTTTCATCTCATGCGATCCACCGCCTTACTGTGTAATATTATTGTTGTGGCTGGTGGTGTTTACATATTTTATAAAGAAGGAAAACTTGATCTCAAAAAATCCTGGCCACTAATCCTCAGTAGTATTCCACTTGCGTATTTGGGAGGGCTCTGGCCGATTCGACAGGAAGTGTTTTTTATCCTCTTGGGTGCAACACTGGTTATGGTATCAATTCTATTATGGCTGCAACCTGAGAAGAACGCTTCTTTCTCGAATACAAAATACAATACAGTATCCTTTAAAATTATAATTGGAGGGGCATTAGGATTGTTATCCGGACTGGTGGGTATAGGCGGTGGAATATTCCTATCCCCCATTCTTCATTTCATTCGCTGGGATGAGGCAAAGAAAATATCAGCGGTAGCAAGTTTCTTTATACTCGTAAATTCGATCAGTGGATTAATTGGTCAACTACAACAGCGTTCAGCGCTTGACTGGGCTTTCATTTGGCCCTTGTTATTGGTCGTGCTTATTGGAGGTCAGATCGGTTCACGATTAGGCGCCCAAAAATTCAATCCGGTGTACGTAAAGAGAATTACGGCCGTCTTGATTTTGGTCGCGGGCAGTAAAATTTTGATTGACAATATCTGATTCCTATAACCTATCCTTTTTATATTGAACAAGCACGCGCTCATCACCCTTGAGTTGTAAATCGTCACACACTTTAGAAGGTGTAGGCCAGAATAAAAGCAACAAAGCAAAGCTTGAGACTAACAGAATTGTGAATAGTTGGTTTTCTGTCAGATAGAATCCAATGGCAAGTCCGAGCGACC
>JANNQJ010000327.1:0-20288 GCA_031400675.1 Cyclobacteriaceae bacterium | reverse complement strand
GCACAAACACCAATGACCTAAATAAACTCACCGATGAGATTGTGCTCAATCTGGTAAAATACTTGAAGGCAAATCAGGGCGCGATTTACATCATTGATGATGATCAGACCGGGGAGGAACCGACCATGTCTATGAAGGCTTGTTATGCGTGGGACAAAAAGAAATTCTTAAATCATAAAATTCATAAAGGGGAAGGTTTGGCAGGACAAGCCTGGCAGGAAGGTGATCTGATTTACCTGACTGATGTGCCACAGAACTACATTCGCATTACATCCGGATTGGGTGATGCGAATCCAACAAGTGTTTTGATTGTGCCATTAAAACTTAACGAACAAATTTTTGGTGTTGTTGAAATAGCATCTTTTGGCCAGTTCCTGGATTTTGAAATGGAGTTTGTTCAACGCATTGCGGAAAGCATTGCGTCCACAATCTCTTCGGTTAAAATCAATGCACGAACCCAACGTTTGTTGGAAGAGTCCCAAGAGATGACCGAACAAATGCGAGCACAGGAAGAGGAAATGAGACAGAACATGGAAGAACTACAGGCTACTCAGGAAGAAATGACACGCGGTCAGGCAGAATCGGAGGGAACCATGCGCGTTATCAACGATGCCTTATTGGTAATTGAATTTGATCCGGAAGGAAATGTTATCAAGTCAAACCAAAATTTCCTGCAGGCAATGGGTTATAAGCATGACGAGATTGTAGGTGAGAACCACCGGATTTTTGTAACCAAAGATGAAAGGAGCTCTGAAGCATATAGAAATTTCTGGAGAGAATTGGGAAGTGGAAGAACGAATCGTGGAGAATACAAAAGAATTACCAAGCGTGGTGAAGAGGTTTGGCTTAAAGCCTCGTACTCACCCATTAAAGATAAGTCGGGCAACGTAGTGAGAATAATGAAGGTTGCCACCGATATTACTTCTTTAAAGAAAGCATAGGGAAATAACTACTATGCAAAAAAGCCCTGCGTCCCAGGGCTTTTTTGTTTTACCTAAACCTAAACCTATGAGAAGATTTACTCTACTCAAAAAGGTTTAACGGTAATTGTTTGTTGGGGTTTCATGAGAACGATAAAAGGCTAATTTTCTTTATCAATGGCCATTTTGGTCTTTAAGCTTATCCTGAAACACCTTTTTAAATTTATCGATCTTGGGTTGAATTACGTAGGAACAGTAAGGTGCATTGCCATTCAGGTTGAAATAGTTTTGGTGATAGTCTTCGGCAGGATAGTACGCTGTTAGCGCGCTAATCTCAGTAACGACAGGGTTATCAAAGGCTCCGGAATCGTTTAGTTTTTTCTTATAAGTTTCAGCTAATTCCTTCTGATCATTGGTGTGATAGAAAACAGCAGATCTGTATTGTGTTCCAACATCTGCACCCTGCCGGTTCAGGGTTGTTGGATCGTGTGTTTGCCAGAATACTTCCAGTAGTTCTTCAAAGGTGATCACCGTTGGGTCGTAGGTTAACTGAATAACTTCGGCATGTCCTGTTAATCCAGAACAAACTGCTTGGTAGGTTGGGTTTTTCACTTTTCCTCCAGCATACCCTGAAACAACTTTGGTAACTCCTTTCAGGCGTTGAAAGATAGCTTCGGTACACCAAAAGCATCCGTTGCCAAAAGTTGCTAATGCCAGTTCTGTGGTTTCAGTTGATGGATTGGTCATAAGAGGAGTAGGAGTAGTGTTCTCAGAATTTTTGCGCTGCCCGCAAGAGACACCCGCCAGCAGCAAAATGAGCGGTAAAAATATTCCTGATTTCATAGTGTGTTTGCCGTACTAACGCAAAATGACCCCTAAATGGTTTTCTTTATGAACGATTTTATGTCAGCAACACGACTTACACCAATAAAGAAAGCAATCATCCTACAGTCTGCCACGCTAGTTTTTGCTCTCACCCATTGCTCTCACCCTAATCCCTCTCCAGGAAAGAGACTTTAGCCCCTTCTCCTCAGGAGAAGGGTTGGGGATGAGGTCTAATAATTTCTATAAAAACCCTGAAGAGCAGGTATCAGTTTATTGTAGATCGGTCTTGTAAATTCCAGAAATAAATCCTGTGCAACAGGCGGCTGCTGTTCCTTTCGTTTACACAGTGCCAATTGTTGATCAGAAAGTGCGCGATCGTCTCCGTTAAAGCGAGCCCAGGTGCTTACCCAGGAATATTCGCCCGAAAATTTTTGATGGGTAAGTACGCCTTTGGTTTTCGCATCCAGCACAATCATACTTAATAATCCTGTAGACACCACTTCTTTACGCACCGTAATAAGTTTAGCCGAGACTGTATTGTAAACCGGAATCGTCTTTCCATCTATTTTGGCTTCGCCAACTTTTACACTGTCCTTTTTAACCGTTTCCTCTTTCTCGTTAACCGTGGTGTTTCCAACAGAAAAATCGTCAAACTGAATGCGTAAAAACTGATCAACTTTTGGAAGATTTATGTTTTTAGCTTCTTCGGGCGTGTAAAATTTAACGAATCCACGATCGGGATAATTTTGATGAAGATACTCTTCCACTTTATCTTGAAAAAATCCGCCACTTAAGCTGTAACGAGTGGGTACAGCCACTTGCTCCACCACAACTTGTAGAGTGGCTTCAAACTTGGCCTTGTCTAAATATTCTACCACATCCTTAAAACCCGGCACAAAGGCTTGTGCATCTACAAAACTAAAGTATGCTCGCTTGGCTTCTTCACGTGTGCCTTTCATCAAGGCATCGATACCAGCATTGTAACTTTCATCCGCTGCTTTTTCTTTTAGTGGGCCGATTTCCGCATAGAAATTTTTTGGATCACGAATTACTTTTAAGGCACCGGGAGATTGTTTGATGGATTCGTACATCTGGTTGATCTTGTCGTAGGATGCGATTGCATTTCTCCATTTAGAAGTAGAGTTGGATGCAATTTGATTGTTGGCATCTGTTTGCAGCCATTCAAGTGCCAGTGGATAACTGTTTTTTAATGCATCCGCTGATTTAGAATGGTCGGGGTTTTGCCGGAGGCGCGCTACTGCCTGCATCACTGCACCATAATAATCGCCTCGTTCATAGGCTTTCTTGCCTGAAGAACATGCAGTTGCAAGGATAATGGCGATAAAGATAAGTAAACGTACTGGGTTCATAAGATTAGTTTAGAATAATGTGTACAAATGGACGCTCGAATTTAATCACTTAGTCGGAAAGAAGTATACAAGAATGTCATCAATTGTATCGCGCCAGTTACCCCAGGAGTGGCCTTGATTCGTTTCGCTGTATTGAAAGGCGCAGAAGTTCTTTTCGAGTATTTCCTTCATTTTTCTGGTACCTACTTCTGCATCATTGAAAACTCCGGTGGTCATATAAATTTTGACAGGCGGCTTTTCCGCATTGTCACACACCGTATAAATCTCAGGCTTGAACCAAAATGCAGGAGATTGAATACCGGCCATTCCAAAAACACCTGGTTTCGTAAATGCAAAATATGCTGAAGCAAGACCACCCAGTGAAGTACCAAGAATTGCTCTTTTGTTCGGATCATTTGAAACAGGATACTTATGCTCAATGTAGGGTACAAATTCGTTGGAGAAGAAGTCCAAATATTTGGTGTTCATCGCGAGCTCTTGCATTCTCTTGTTATTGGAACGGTTCACAGGCTCTCGATGGTCGATAAAAACCGCAATAATCGGTTGTATTTTCTTTTGATCAATCAGGTTATCAAGAACAGTTTGCATGTTGCCCATTCGTTCGTGCAAGTACTCATAACCATCCGTGACATAAATAACCGGGTATTTTTGAGCCGTATTGTATCCGCTTGGAAAATAGACATTGTATGTTATTTGATATCCGAGATCACGGCTGTTAAAAAGGATATCCTTCTCCAGACTTCCGTGATCACCTCCTTCTCTGACTTTTGTAATGGGATCTGGCTTCCAATCCGGCATACGCAATTCCGAATTGGGACTACCACCACCCACACCAGACCATTGCTGGTTTGGATTTGAAGGATCGATAATCCAATCAGCACCGTTAAGAATAATTTTATAATCAAGACGTGCATCTTTAGGAAAGGAAGCTTTCAGTATCCAAACATTGGTATTCGGAATTTTTTCACCCTTGTTATTGAATTTTTTATCATAACCCCATCCATTAAAATCACCCATCCACACCACCGATGACGCCTCGCCTTTGTATAGAAAGGCAACAGAATCTTCTTGTATGAAGGGGACGGAGTTAGTTTCTATGAGTGAACTCCAAAGCTGATCAAGCTGTGCTTGGTCTCCAGTTGCAGAAAGTGATGTGAGTTTGTTCAACGTGCTGGTATACTGGGAATAATCCTGACCGGATACTGCGAGACTAATTCCGAATAATCCAATCATTAGAAACCGATGCATAATTTTAATTTTGTTGCATGACAACTTCATCGCGATCATCTACCCGTAAACAGAGTAATCCAGCAATGAACATGGAAATACCCCCGGATACTAATATGAAAATAGATTGTCCGTTAAACAAATGCGTAAGCATGAAGCCAAGAATTGTGCCGGCAATAATCTGGGGAATAACAATGAAAAAATTGAATACACCCATATAATACCCCATTTTTTCGGCTGGTAAAGAGCCTGACAACATCGCATATGGAATAGAAAGAATGCTTGCCCAGGCTATGCCTACGCCAATCATGGAGAACCAAAGCCAAAACGGATCGGAAATAAAATAGAATGAAATCAATCCCAATCCACCACAACACAAGGCTATGAGATGTGTTATTCTTCGACTGGTGTATTTAGCCAAGACCGGTAACATTAATGCAGCAAGCGCAGCTATTCCATTGTACACACCAAATAGATTACCAACCAAATCGGCTCCATCATTGTAAGCTGGTGAAGTCGGGTCAGATGATTTGAAAATATAACTCGTGACTGCTGGAGTTGTGTAAATCCACATGGCAAATAATGCAAACCATGAAAAAAACTGTACGTAAGCCAATTGCAACATTGTTTTGGGCATTGTATTAAAATCTTTTACAATGCTCACCAGCCCTAAATAAGAGCGGCCTTGATTGATATAGACTGCTGCCAACAAATGAGCAAAACCGAATAAACCAAATCCAAAACCCAGAACATATAACTCCTTTTCGAGATTCGTTACATACACGATTACTGAGATAACAATACCGATTACAAACAAGATCAATCCGATGTCGAAGAATTTCTTTCTGTAGAACTGTTCGTTATCAATTTTTCTTTTTTCGCGATTCGTTAAATTTTTTTCTACTTGCTCACTGGGTGGGTATTCTTTTGTACTAAACACCGTCCACATAACAGTTATAAACAGTATACAGGCTCCTAAGTAAAAGGAGTACTTAACAGAGTCAGGGATAGTACCGGCCTCGGCAGTATTTGAGATTCCAAGCCAGTTTGTAAAAATCCAAGGAAGAAAAGAAGCGACAATGGCACCTGTCCCGATAAAGAAGCTCTGCATGGCAAAGCCAGTGGTACGCTGTGAAGGCGGCAGCATATCGCCAACGAATGCGCGGAAAGGTTCCATACTCACATTAATGGACGCATCCATAATCCACAAAACGCCAACAGCCATCCACAGCACGGGAGAGTTAGGCATCAGGCACAGTGCGAATGCTGCCAGCAACGCACCAATTGCGAAATAAGGCCTCCTTCGTCCCCACTTGCGATGCCAGGTGCGGTCGCTGTAGAAGCCAATAATAGGTTGAACGATTAGGCCAGTAATGGGTGCAGCCAGCCAGTACAAAGCAAGATTGGACGTATCAGCTCCAAGCGTTTCAAAAATCCTACTGGTGTTTGCGTTCTGTAAAGCAAACCCGAATTGAATTCCCAAAAAACCAAAACTCATGTTCCAGATTTGCCAGAAGTTTAAGCGTGGCTTATTTATGTTTGATAAGGACATAGATTATTTTTTCAATGATAGCGTAATAATTTCGAAAGAATATGGCGGCAATGTGAGAATTCCTTTTTGATTTTCAACTGCTAACGCGCCTGAGAAATTTGCTTTAGCTTCACCTTTTATATTGTCAATATTAACTTGAACTTCTGCATTTGATTTATTGAAAACAACAATTACTTCGTTGTCAAAATATTTTCTGCGATACATAAATTGTTTATCGGCAACAGTTTCAATATTGAAATCGCCATACACCAATGCGAGATTTTCTCTCCGCAGCTGAATTAATTTCGCAATTATTTTTCTGGATAATTCTTCCTGTACATTCAGATTATTAAAGCGCATCATTCTGCGATTGTCAGGATCGTTTCCACCCGCGTCACCAATTTCATCGCCATAATAAATTACCGGTAAGCCCGGAATGGTCATATTGAATGCGTTGAGTGCCTGCAGTTTTTTGTAGGCTGTGGTATCACGGATTTCAATTTTACGCGTCCAACCTGCAAGTTTGGCATCCTCATCGAAACGCACAGAACCATCAGCATAGGAAATAAAACGAGCACGATCTTGATTGCCGGATATGTATCCCATTAGGTTATGATCTCCAAACCAGGAAATACTTTCAGTGATTGAATTTGATAACCTGGAAAATGAAACTTCATCGCGTGCAAACGTACTCACTGCATCATCATACACGTTGAAGTCAAACTGAGCATCGAGCATGCCCGTGCTTACATAACTATTTACCAACTCCCGACTTCCATATGTTTCGCCAATTTGAAAAACAGTTCTTGTTGTTCTGGATTTAACTTTCTTTGTCAACTCACGCCAAAAAAGTAAATCGATATGCTTGGAAGCATCATGGCGGAAGCCGTCTAAATCATACTGCTCCACCCAATACATGGCAGTGTCAGTCATCGGGCCAACTACTTCGGGCTTGCGTAAGTCTAACGTGGGCATGAACACATCAAACCAGGTGGTCAGACGCTGATCGTCCCACCGTTCGGTATTCATGGAACCATCAGGAAGATAAAGCGATGTAAACCATTCGGGCTTTAATTTGTAAAGTGGATGCTCGATATGAATATGGTGGGCTACATAATCTAAAATCACATTGATATGTTGTTCATGAGCCACGCGAATTAATTCGTTCATTTCCTGTTGTGTTCCAAAACGATAGTCCACCTGCTGTAAGGACGTTGGCCAATAGCCGTGGTATCCTGAAAATGTTGTGGGCGGGTTAGGATACTTTCCGTATGCTCCTTTAGGATTTTGAGTAATAGGGGAGAGCCAAAGCGTGTTAATGCCAAGCTCTTTAAAATATCCATCCTTTAATTTTTGGGTAACGCCAGGAATATCTCCACCATAGTAATTTGCTTTCGGATGAATGGATTTATCTTTTACTGGTTCATCATTTTCTCTTTTACCGTTGTTGAAACGATCTACCATCAGAAAATAAAGTACCTGCGCTTCTTTATCCTGTCGAACCAGCTGGTTAGCGTGTTGTAGCACTTCTCCGCTATCCAACGGAATCAACACATCATTTGAGATTCCAACATCGTTCGCTGCCCAAACACGAATAAAACTTCTATTTTCGTTTTTCGCCTGTTTTGGGATCTTAATTTCAATGGAAGCCTTGGTCATTTTTACTTGAAAATCATGCAAAAGGAAATTTTTCCAATACACTTTCACCTCATTAGCCGGCTGTTGCAGCGAAAGCGTGATGCTATTTTCTCTGAAGCTATTGGTTCCAACAAGTGGTAGTTCTTTTGGATCGGGTCTCGGAATTCGGATAATGGAATTCCAGGCTCCCATTCCATTGTCAACCGAATCAGGATTTAAAATGTCCCTTTTGTCTTTTCCGTCCAGTACGAACACATACTGGTAGTTTCCGGGATTCAGGTTAAAATCGATTTTGTGTGTATTCTGATCCCTCTTTAATCCAACGGGATTCCACGCATTGAATTCGCCTTTTACCTTAACATCCGTTGCCGGGCCTGTGTAGGAAATGGTGACATTCGCTTTATTTGCTTTTTGAAGCGGAATAGAATAGTCCTGACCAAGCGACCATAATTTTAATTCCCCCAACCAGGTTTTTAACTCCCCGTTTAGAAATAGCATTTTGCCTTCTCTCGTTTGCTTTAATTCCGTTGGTGCTGAGATTGAATCCAGTTTAGAAAGATCTAGCACATAATCTTCGAGGTTGATTTCATTTCTTCCGGATACTAATAGAACAGGAGACGCATTTCCCTTAATCAACTCGTGGTCGTTGTAGGTAATTTCCTTTTCTGACTGACAGCTAAAAATGATTATTGCTGTTGTAAAAATCAAAATCAAAGCAAAATTATTGCAGCGTTCGCGGGTCTGTGCCGCGATCTTCATATTACATGCACGAAGGGGAGATGCCGGAACAGGTCCGGCATGTGACTTACTTTTACCAGCGAATATCCAATTGATTCTGATCATAGTTTGCGGTTATGTAATTCAATGCAATAATCTTTGGTCCTTCAGGCATGATGTTTACCGGATCGAAGTTGGTAATAGGCTGGACAAACCTGTATTCTTTTTGTTGAAGCCTCTCTTGCTTTCCGTTTACGGAAACAGATTCAAAATTTGAAAACCCGTGAAAGAATACATTTACGGTCTTGAAGGGTGTTGCATAATTGCCTTCTTGTTTACTGATATGAAGGCAGCTTTCGCTTGCGTTGTATTCCAGTACACGCTTTGAAAAGGAACCTGATTCATAGTCGAAGCTTTGTCCATCATCTTCATACAACCAAAAGCTATTGTTTGTATTTCCCTTATAAAGATGAATTTCCAGAATGTCACCATGATCGTTTGTTGTGGCACCTGCCTGTTCGCGCATCGGAATGATAGACGATCCACGAACATATAGCGGCAATTGATCCATCGGGCAATCCGCGACAATCTCCAGATTCCCATGATGCGGGCGGTCGGTAAAAAGTTCGTACCAATTGCCCTCCGGTAAATAGACTTTTGTTAGCTCTTTGTTACTTTCTACAGGTGCCACCAATAGGGCTGGCCCGAAGAGATATTGATTGTGGTAACGATAATCGTATATCAAATTATCAAATGTAAAGTCAATCGCCAGACTTCGGTTGATGGGCATACCCGTTTGTGTGGCATCGTAAAATAATGAATACAAATAGGGCAGGAGACGATACCTCAACTTCATGTAGTTTCGCGAAATCTCCTCTACTTTTTCACCGTATGACCATGGCTCAGAATCGCGACTGTTAATCATCGAGTGGCCACGGAAGAATGGTGAGAACGCTCCAATGGAAATCCAGCGCGCAAAAAGCTTTTCATCGGCATTGCCTACAAAGCCACCAATATCATAACCCGTAAATGCCAGACCTGAAAGTCCCATGCTATTGACTAATCGTACTCCCGCCATCATGTGATCATCGTATGCAACGTTGTCCCCTGTCCATACGGCTGCGTAGCGTTGTATTCCGGCAAAGCCTGACCTGGTGAGATTGAATGGCCTTTTGTTTTTCATTAATTTTTTAGTGCCTTCATACGTACTGCGCGACATCATCATGCCATACACATTTCGGGCTTCGCGTGCCGTTGTTTTCTGTCCATCCATTTCAAACTCGATGAGATCGGGAAGCATGTTGCCCCAGGTGGCAATCTCATTCATGTCATTCCAAAATCCTTCCACGCCTAAATCAACGTATTCTTTAAAATGATTTGCCCACCATTCACGTGTTTCAGGATTTGTAAAATCAGGGAAATGACACCAGCCCGGCCACACCTGGCCAGTGTAATCGGTGCCATCGGGATATTTTACAAACACATTTTCTTTTTTACCCGATTCAAAAGGTTCGTAGCCCGCTTCGACTTTAATTCCCGGATCGCACATGACTACAACCTGAAACCCTAACTTTTTTAAGGAAGCCAGCATCGCCATAGGGTCCGGAAAGTGCTTTTTATCCCACGTGAAAATTTTGTAAGCGTCCATGTAGTGGATGTCGAGGACAATGGCATCGCCCGGGAAATCGCGTTCGCGAAAATTTTCTGCAATACTGATCACTTCGCGATCAGGGTAATAACTATAGCGACATTGCTGGTAGCCAATACTCCAAAGCGGGGGCAGTGGCATTCTTCCCGTCAGGTGAGTGTAGGACTTGATTATTTCGGAAACTGTCTCTCCGGCAATAAAATAATAATTCATATCACCGGTATCGGCAGTAAAACTTGCAAAGCGGTTGTTGGATGCACCGAAGTTGAATTGGGTTCGGGAAAAATTGTCAAAATAGATTCCATACACCCGTTGATGATGCAACCCAATATAAAATGGAATCGAGCAGTACAGTGGGTCGGCATCCGGACTATAAGCGAAGTTGTCGGTGTTCCAATTGATGTAGCCACGACCTTTTTTATCAAGTGGTCCATTCTTCTCACCTAATCCGATAAAGCGTTCACCCTCTTGTAGCTTTTTGTAGGTTGAAACCTGTTCCCCATTCCATCGTGTCGCGAAAGCAGGATCATCTTCATTCAGTACTTCGCCTGCGGAATTTTTAAAAGCTATATGAAACGGATGCTTTGAAACGAGGATTTGAAGTGAATTTGTTTTTAGAAGCAAGGAACTTCCAGTGTCTTCAATTTCGAATGGTTGATCTTTTGCAGAGGCAATTACTGCATAAGAAAAATCATTGAATGAATTTTGTTGCGTGATGTGTACCCTGACAATGGTGGGGGAGTAGAATTCAATTTTAAAAGAGCTGTGATCAGTTTTTCCGATAACTCCAATAGCCGATTTTTTCCATTCTGTGAGATTACCGAGAGACCGACTACGCTTCGTTGCAGTTAACGACATGAGGAAAATGTAAACTTAATTTTACGATAAAGTAATGGTAATTAAGCCTACTTATCACGTTGTTTTAAGGAAGAAAATTCAGCAAACGATTGCGGAATTGGCCATGTCTACACTAATTGAGATTTACTTCTGTTTCAGTGACGAGGCCCTTACGATCAATCTCGTTTTCAACACCTTAGTTTCGGGAACAATTTCGGCATCGTCTTTCCCCTTCATTTCGATATGGCGAATTAACAGTCGAGCGGCTTCCTGGCCCATTTCAAATCCGGGTTGGTCGACAGAAGAAAGAGGAGGATCCATCAGCGCGCTAAAAAACCAATTGCTGAAACCCACAACCGCCACATCCTTCGGAATTTTAAGACCCTTTTCTTTAATCGCCTGCATCGATCCCATGGCGGCAGGGTCATTACTGGCAAAGATGGCATCGGGTGGTGTTTTCATGCGCAGCAATTTCTCCGTGGCCGATTTACCTTCTTCAATGGAACCAAAGGGACAGGCAACGATCAGATCCTTGATAACAGGAATTTTATGCTGTTTAAGTGCTTCCATGTATCCTTCCAATCGTTGGGTGCTGATAACAAGGTTAGGAGGGCCTTCCAGGTGCGCAATTCGTTTGCATCCTTGTGCTATTAAGTGAAGTGTAGCTTCTTTTGCACCTTCAAAGTCATCTACCAAAACCTTGCTTAATTGTGGGTTGTCGTACACCCGGTCGAAAAATACAATGGGTACGCCTTTTGAAAGAATTGATTCTATGTGATCAAAGCTGGTGGTTTCGCGCGAAATTGACATCAGCATACCATCTACACGGCTGTTGAAAAGGGCTTTGATATCTGTTTTTTCCCGTTGCAGGGATTCATTGGATTGTGCCAGAATTACATTGTAGCCGGCACTGTAGGCCACATCTTCAATTCCGCTGATGACCGTAGAGAAAAAGAAGTGTACAATCTCAGGAATGATAACCCCTAACGTATTGGTTTTACTCTGGCGCAGGTTTAAGGCAACAATGTTGGGCTGATAGTTAAGCTTTTCAGCAAGTGCATTAACGGCCTTTTTGGTTTCGGGGCTAATGTCTGGATGATCCTTTAAAGCCCTGGAAACAGTGGAAGGGGAGATGCCGAGTTCACGGGCAATATCTTTTATGGTAACCTGAACGTACTTCATACCACAAATCAAACAAAAAATCCTGCAACTTGTTGCACAACCGATTGAAATACGTAGAACTAAAAAGGCTGGGTTTGTTTCCCAGCCTTTTTAATTTGACTCTGCCTTATAATGTTATGGTGTCTGTCTCCAAAAAGGGAAGTAAAGCTTAACCGTATTTCCATTGCTTGCAATTGTAGTGCTAAAGCTTGCCCCACTATCCGAACCCGCTACTTGGGTGGCTTGTCCTCTCCACCAGTCGCCAACTGCCCATGCAATGGGTTCTCTAAAGAATTGAACCGTTTTATCGGCTTGCACAGCAATGTCTATATAGTAGCAACCATCGCTGATCTTGGTCAGTTCGTAAGCCGGATCAATTGTACCCCATATATCTGAACCAGGGAAGTTTCCTGTTATGTAGATATCGTCTGTAAGAACGGGTACATTGATAATAAACCTGGTTTTGGCACCATCAACTGCAGGTAAACCAGTTTCAGAGCAAGGGAACACAATAATGGAAAGTGTTTTGTCTTCTCTTCCCTGATTACCATTGCCATCTAAAGCCGTAACAACGATTGAATAAACTCCCAAAGCAAAAGTAGAAATATCAAGATCTTCAGAATAATTCCTCTCTCCAGATCCATTAGGTGCTTCCAACGTAAGAGTTCCACTTGCGACTTCTACTTCAGTAGCATCTAAAACAGAGTACTCTGCGGAAACAACAGCTGACTCAGTAGTAAGCGCATCTTTTACATTGCCTTTAATTTCCACTGATGTTACACCAGTTCCGTCAAAAACAGTTACACCGCTGTTATTCGCAACTATTGGATTATAATCAGCCCAAGACCCGATTTGCATAAACTCAAAATCAGTACCTGCAGCAACAGACCGGTTAACTGCTTCTTTTCCATTTTCATCCTTTTCTACATATGGCCAATCAGTGCCTCTTACAAATTTAAAACCACCGATGCTACCATCTGTAACCGTTGTATTAGCATCCTTTACTGAAATAAAATAGGAAACAGTGCCTTCAGAATCTTCGTATTCCGCAAGGGTATAGTCAAGATTAGAAACTGTCCAATCACCAGCTCCAGTTTCATCTCCCATAAAGTCTCCAACCATGTGAAAGTCTTCACCCGCTCCGTCTGCAGGAAATTCATCCACAACAAGAGTTACTTTGCCATCTTCGAAAGCTGGTAATGCAACAATTTCCACTGTGGCGGTTCCCTCATTACCTGTAAGATCCGTGGCAACGATCGTAAGGGTATGATTGCCTAGCACAACATCAGAAGGAATATCATAGTTCTCATTCAAACTGAAGCTTGTAGGATCACTAAAGGTTGTGAACTCCTCGGAAATTACTTCCACAGTACCATTTCCGAGCGTGAGGGATACGGATGCTAATCCGGCCTCATCCGTGATGGTTCCAACGACAGCTAAGATAGCTCCTGATACTCCGATTGCTCCAGCGGATGGAGAACTAATGGTGACAGATGGATTGTCGGTGTCTGGAGTCCCTTTCGGATCACCCTCATCACACGATGTAAGCCACATCGTTCCCGCTGAAATTATTCCTGTCATGACAAGAATAGAGAAAAATCTTGTGTATTTTTTTATCATAAATAATTGTTTTTTTAAGGTACTCATCATCAAACGTAATAGAAATCAAACAATAATTTAAAGAAAATTGGTTGAAAATGCGATTTTTTTTTTGCAATCGATTGCGAAAACGATAGCGTAAATTATACCATCATTGAATATTGTTTTGTCAATTTTAAAACGGGATTATTACTTAAATTTTCTTGTCTGAAGTTTTGTTTATACAACCTTAATTTTTCTCAATGAATAAACTTTACCAACTAATTTACTATGGACTCGTGCTCATTCTGGCACTGCTTCCTGCTTTTGTTGAAGCCCAGGATTTAACGATTTCCGGAAAAGTAACTGATGGCGACACCGGTACAGGATTACCAGGTGTGAACGTTATTGTTAAAGGTTCCAGTATGGGAACCGCAACGGATGTCGATGGGAAATTCTCATTGACAGTGAGCAGGGGTGCTACCCTGATTGTTTCTTACATCGGGTTTGCAACACAAGAAGTAGCTGTTTCTAACGAATCATTTTTTGACATCAGACTGCAGTCGGATATAACCCAGTTGAATGAAATAGTTGTGGTAGGTTATGGAACACAGCAAAAGCGCGAAATTGTGGGCTCAATTGCGAAAGTAAACGGCAGTGATCTGACTATTGCACCGACACCGAGTTTTGAATCAGCATTGCAAGGAAGGGCTGCGGGTGTTCAGGTAATTCAAGGCAGCGGTTTGGCCGGCTCCGGTGCAGTAGTAAGGGTGCGTGGGATTGCATCTGTAAGTGCAGGAGGAGATCCGCTATATGTTGTTGATGGCATTCCCATTACCCAAACTCAATTTTTAAATGGCAACAGCGGTGCTATGAACACAAACCCACTTGCAGCAATTAATCCAAATGATATTGAATCCATTGAGATATTAAAAGATGCATCTGCTGCGGGTATTTATGGATCACGCGGTGCCAACGGAGTGGTTATTGTAACGACCAAACGCGGTAAGTCAGGTAAACCATCCTTTTCGTTTTCATCGCGTTTTGGATTTTCAGAACCTACAGCCAAGGCAAAAATGCTTAACTCAGAAGAATACCTCCAATTGTATCAGGAAGCGTATGAAAATGATGGTGGTGTTGGTCAGGCACCCTTGCCCGGAGGTATTTTATGGACGGATGCTGTCAATACTGATACGGACTGGTGGGACTTAACAACTCAAACAGGTATTAAACAGGATTACAGTATTAGTATGAGCCAGGGAAATCGAAAGTTTGCAACGTATGCAAATCTATCGTATGGTAATAATGAAAGCTACCTGGTGGGTAACGCTTATAAAAGGTTGAGTGGAAGAGTTAATTTTGATTACACCTTTAACGAGAAACTCAAGGCTTCACTTTCAACTTCTTTAAGCCAGGGAGATAATGTAAGGGTTAATGCGGCATGGTCTGGAGGGTTGGGTGCTGCCATGTCAACGGCATTGCCAATATATCCTGTTTACAATGCTGACGGTACCTTTAGGGTAATTCCGGGTGCACCTAACCCAGTCAGACAAACTGCATTGACCGACTGGCATACGATTGACACCAGAAGTATCACTAATTTAAATTTTATTGTTAAACCGATTGAAAGATTAACACTGAACATTGGGGGGTCTTACGATTTCTTAAAAAACAATGATGACAAGTGGGAGGCAGCCGCACTCGTAGGACAACCGGATTCAGTTTTAGGTCAGGCATTTGCTAATCTTCGCTATGTGGATAATTATAACGTTACCGCTACAGCGGAGTATGGTTTTAATGTACCGGTTGATCATAGCCTGAAGTTATTATTAGGCACAGAATATCAGCAGTCCATAACCGAATCATCAAATAACGGAATTATTGGTGTGTCAGAACCTTTGTATCAGGATCCTACCCCATTGGATTCTGCAGAGTATTTCGGAAGTGATGAAAGATTTAGAGGTGAGGAGGTAAAGTTTTTCAGTGTCTTTTCCAGGGTAAATTACACTTACAAGGATAGATATATTTTTCAGGCTACGTTACGTACTGACGGTTCCTCCAAGTTTGGCCCGGAAAACCAATATGGCTTTTTCCCTACCATAGCATTGGGATGGATTGCTTCGGAGGAAGAATTCATGAAATCTTTCGAAACCATAAGTTTATTAAAGTTTAAAATCAGTTATGGTATTTTAGGCAATTCGAATTTTGCTCAAAATGAGTACATCGGAACATATCGGTTGGCTGGACCAACTATTGATGGCACCCCTGGATATAATTCATCTAACATTTTATACCCAACAAAACGAGCAAACCCTGATTTGAAATGGGAGACGTCAGGGAATTTTGATCTTGGCTTTGAGTTAGGACTGTTTAATAATAGGTTAACGTCAGAATTTGCATACTATTTTAGAAGAAACAAAGATGTGTTGATGCAGCTTACCCTTCCATCTCAAAATGGATTGGACGGACAATACTTTGAGAATGTAGGAGAAGTTGTTAATGCAGGCCTTGAGTTATCATTCACCTCCAGAAATTTAGTGGGCAAGTTTAAATGGACCACCAATTTTAATATTGCACGTAACAGAAATGAGGTCAGGTCTATCGGGAATTTCTCGGATGAAGCCGTTAGCGGAGGAACAAATGATACCCGGATTATAATTGGGCAACCTATTGGGACTAATTACTTGGTCAGGTATTCCCACGTTGACGCGGAAACTGGCAAGCCAGTATATTTAACAAAAGAGGGTGAAGAGACTTTTACTTGGGATCCAATTGACAGAGTAGCAGTTGGAAATGTGTTGCCGGATTTTACAGGCGGTATTACCAATACATTTGAATATAAAGGATTCGCTTTTAGCTTTCTTTTTATTTTCACCAAGGGCGGGGATATTTATGACTCATCATCCAAACGTCAATTGGGTGTCGTGACTGATTGGAATATGCGCCAGGATTTGTTTGACCGTTGGAGACAACCAGGAGATGTAACTAAATATCCACGGCTTACTTTGGATACCCAAACGTACGGCTCAGGAACACCCTGGATCAATACCGATCTTTGGATCCATGATGGTTCCTACATTAGATTAAGAACGGTTTCATTAGAGTATAGGCTTCCAACCGAATGGGTTTCCAAACTTCGCCTTAAAAATGCCAGTGTGGGTGTTGCGGGATCTAATCTGTTAACGTTTACAAACTACGAAGGCTTAGATCCGGAAATTGCCAGGGACTTCGAAAACGCTACTGACAGAAATATGAGCCCTAACATCACTTACCTAACTCCTCCGCAAGAAAAGAGTATTACCTTTTCACTTAATCTTGGATTCTAAAATTATGAAGAAGATATATTTTATTTTTTTTGGCCTCAGCTTACTCACAGCTTGTGATTTGGATGTTCCCATCCCTGAGAATGAGATAACAGCGGATGATGCGATTGAGTCTGAAGCAGATTTGCAGGCAGTACTAAATTCAGCTTATGATGTAGTAGCCAACTATAATGGCGGTCAGATTCAGCGAATTGCCGACCTATTAGGTGATGACATTGATGAGCGGTTTACCGATGGCAATGGCTTTTTGAAAGAAGTGTATAACAGAAATACCAACTTCTTTAATTCAGATGTGGGAGCACTCTATCAACAGCCTTATTTTGCAATTTTCAGGGCGAATACTGTCCTGGAGAATCTTGATAAGATTTCATTATCAGACGAGACGAGATTACAGTTCGAGTCGGAGGCAAAATTCATCAGAGGCTTAGGGCACTTTGACTTGGTTCGGTTGTTTGCGCAGCCCTCCGGTTACACCGAAGACGATTCACACTTAGGTATTGCATTAAGGCTAAATACGAGTTATGAACCATCACCGCGTTCCACCGTACAGGAATGCTATGACCAAATTATACAAGATTTCTCATTTGCAGAAGAGAACTTACCGGCCAGCAACGGAAACTATGTTAATCAGTACGTGGCTAAAGGATACTTGGCGAAAGTCTATTTTCAGCGAAATGATTTTGTAAATGCTGCACTCAAGGCTTCTGAAGTTATCGAAAGCCCGAATAACTACAGCCTTCAGTCCAGTGTCAATGCCAGATTCTCTCAAACGATTACAAAAGAATCTATTTTCACCATTATCAGCACTGCTAACTCTGACAATCGAGCCAAGACTTTTATGGACTCGTATAGAAATGACGTAAATGAACCTTTCTTAAAAATCTCAGAGTCCCAATATGATGCTGCTACCATTAACGGACCCACAGATGACCGCTCGGTTTGGTTTGATGTGTATATTAGCTCAAGCGGAACTGAGTATTATGTGGTCAATAAATACAACCAGACCTACATGAATATATCGCTTTTGCACCTCGCGGACATGCTGTTGATCAGGGCAGAATCGTTGGCAGAGCTTGATCAAGACTTGAGCACAGCTATTGATGATATTAATGCAATCAGAACACGTGCAGGTTTGTTTGAGAGAAGTGCTGCGAGTACCCGTGAACAGGTTATTGAATATGCACGGGAAGAGAGAAGAATAGAGATGGCTATTGAAGGAGACCGTATCCATCAACTTAAACGCAGGGGTGCAAAAGGGGAGACTATAACAGTACGGGGAGCAGATTGGGATTGTCCAGGAAGTGTCTTGCAGTTTCCTGCTAATGAAGGGTCGCCAGGATTTGTATTTAACGAACAAGGTCAGTGCAATTAATCAGTGTCATTATGAAAACTTTTATTGGAAAATTTCTTTTAATGTCGATTCTATTGTCCACAGGTGTTATCATTTCTTGTGAGAACAAAGTGGACGACTTGACCATCGGTGAACCATTTGATCAGGTTGAAGGAATGGGAGGTACCTGGAATCTGTTAGAGGTTAAAATTATTGATGAGCTTACAATCGAAAAAGAGTCGATGGATTTATCTGCTATTTTCTTATCAGAACCCACCACACTCTCGTTTGATTCTGAAACCCTGACTTACACAATTGAAACGCCTTCCGATGTTCCTAATTTTTTGGGCGAAGGAGGAAGTTGGGCATTCGATAATAATGACTTTCCTAAAAAGCTTATGTTAAGTACCTCAACTTCCAATATCGAATTAGGTGCACCGATTCGAACCTTTGATGACAAACTTATTATAAAAGTTACGAAAACTTGTATTGTCAATGAAAAGGTTAAGCCTGTGCTGAGTTACCAGTATGAATTTGAAAGAGTAGAAAACTAGAACGATCATGAAAAAAGCAACATTGTTTCTCTTATTAATAAGCTGTACTAAAATATACAGCCAAATTACGATTGAGCCTGAAGAGTGGGTTCCTTGTCAGGAAATAAAACTGATCTTTGACATTACAGTTGGTGACTGCGACAAATTGGTAGGTTCTGCGGGTCCACTATATTTATGGACGTGGAGTCCTGCAGATCCAGTTGTTGCTGGGGGAAATGGATCTTGGAGTAGTTCCAATGAGTTACTTAAACTCACGAATGAAGGGCCTAACATATGGAGCTACACGATGGTGCCTACAGATTTTTATGGTGTAAGTGCTGAGGAAGTGTATGCCGATGGTTTTAAAATGTTAGTAAAAGCTAAGGATGGCGGAAGTGGAGGAGGATGTGGTGAAAACAAAACTGACGACTACTCACTGACTGTCACCCCTCCTTTCACCAGTAAGAAAGTTTTTCTTTTCCCTCAAGTTGTCTTCGAGGATGATCTGGTCTCATTTACGTATGACGAATCGTTAGAGACAAGAACAACCATGCAAGGACTTTCAGAGTACTACGTGTACGCCCAGGCATATGACGAGGATGGAACTGGACACGAAGTTACTCCATGGGATGAGGTTGGTAATAACGCAAATCTGAAACTTAAGAATTTAGGTGGTAACAAATATGGCATTACGGCTATTCCAAGATCGTTTTTCCCTGTACCGGACAATAAAACAATCATTTCTTTAGAGTTTATTGTTCGAAAAAAAGTTGTTGTAGATCCGGAAGAAGACCAGGTAGAAGAAGTAGCCATTTTTGAAATTGGCTGCGAGGCGGCAGAAGGAGGTTGTTAAAGCCCTGAAATATTTATAAGTGCTCTCTTAATTAAAAATAAGGAGAGCTTTTTTTGATCCAGTTTAATCATGCTTAGGATACTCAGAATACTTTTTTTACTATTAAGCGTACAACTGGTCTTTAGCCAAGTTGTTACGACCGATCCCGTTTTTCCAACAGCTGACGAACCGGTAACAATTACTTACGATGCAACGCAAGGTACATCTGCGTTGATTGGTATCTCTCCTATAATGATGCACGCAGGGGCTGTTGTTGCTAACCCTGGAAGTACTACCTGGGCATTTGTACCAAGCGTATGGGGAAGTCCAGGTACGGTTGGACAAATGACTGCGGTTTCTGGCCAATCCAATAAGTGGGAAATAACCATAACCCCTCGCCAATATTTTAATGTGCCATCTGGCACTCCAATTTATAGAATAGGAATGGTTTTTCGTGAAGCAGGTCCGTGCGGTGGTTTTGGAGGTGTATCAACAGGTTGTAAAGAGGGAAAGAGTTCAACCAATCAGGATATTTTCATTGATCTTTCTCAGGGTGGTTTTCAACTCGCATTAACATCACCAACTGTATTTCCGGTTTTTATTGACTCAGGTGAGCAATTGCTTATTTCTGCCAATGCTAACGAGGAAAGTACTATTTCCATTTTTGTAAATGAAGTGTTGAAAAGTTCTGTTAGCGGAGAACAGACTATTAATTATTCACATACGGTAGCAGAGACAGGTCTTGTTTCAGTTGAAATTGTTGCAAATAACGGAGCAGAAACCATTGGTGAAACTTTTACATATGTCGTGAGGGCAGC
>JANNQJ010000326.1:0-3947 GCA_031400675.1 Cyclobacteriaceae bacterium | reverse complement strand
CCGAAAGTCGAGAATCATTGACTTCACAGTTTCAAAATCTTATCCATCTCTCCTCGTGCCGATAAAACCAGGTCTGCAATTTCTCTTACTACGCCCTGTCCTCCTTTTGATTCGGTTACAATGTCTACTTTATTTTTGATGTAATCGAAGGCATCAGATGGACAGGCCGAGAGGCCACAGGATTTCAATACGCCCAAGTCGTTGATGTCGTCACCGATATAGGCCACCTGTTTTTTCTTTAGTTTGTGAAAGGCTACCAATTTTTCAAAGACGGCCGTCTTGTCCATGATTCCCTGGTGACAGAAATCCAGTTTCAGTTCTGCAGCCCTGTTACTTACCACTTTTGAATCTCTGCCCGTGATGATGCCTACGAGGATACCTGCCTTCTTCAAGTGACTAATAATATAGCCGTCTTTCACGTTGAAGTTTTTTATCTCTTTGCCCGTTTCGTCATAGATGATTCTGCCATCTGTCAATACTCCATCCACGTCAAAAAAAATGGCCTTGATCTGGGCCGCTTTTTTGATTTGATCTTTGGTGTACTTACCCAGTACTTCTTTTACTGCCATTCGGAAATCGTTGATCGTTATTCGTTGCTCGCTAAAAGTTTAAAGCATTAAGCTCAAAGCATTAAGTTTAAAGCTGAAAGCATTGGTTCTTCGGTTAAATTCCCGAAAATTAGGAAAATTATCCATTACCTCATGAAAATTATCAAGGTTGGTCTTTCTGCTTTTGTCACCATCGGGCTTATTTACTTCCTCAACAACAGCTGGAATTTTGGTTCACCTATTCCCCCGTTGGGCAAGTTCCTCGATCCTTTTCATGGCTTCTGGCAAAATGCTGAAAACGGTTCGGTTACCAACTCTAGCCTTAAACTTCCCGGTTTGAATGGAGAAGTTTCCGTGATTTACGACAGCCTGTTAATACCCCACATCTTTGCTGCCAATGATGAAGACCTCTACTTTGCACAAGGATACGTGACTGCCCAACACCGCCTTTGGCAGATGGAGTTTCAATGTCTGGCTGCAGCCGGGCGCTTATCCGAAGTTGTGGGCAAGGCCGCATTAGACTTGGATCGCGGCCAACGAAGAGCCGGAATGGCATTTGGCGCTGCAAATAACCTAAAAGATATTGAAGAAGATCCTCTCCTTCGATCCGTGGCTAATGCATATACTGCTGGAGTCAACGCCTATATAGAATCGCTCTCGTACGAAGATTATCCTATTGAATATAAGTTGCTGGGTTATGCACCTGAGGCCTGGACAAATCTAAAGATGGGAATGGTGCTAATGAATTTTTCACAGACCTTAAACGCTAGTGACAAAGATTTGCAATTCACGAATGCACTTAAACTGTTTGGCAAAGAGGCCTTTGACCTGCTTTACCCCGACCGAGAAGACGTGCGCGATCCTATTGTAACCAATACCGGCAAATGGACATTTAAACCCGAAACACTAGACAGCGTGCCATTAGCGGTCCCCGATGAATACATTCAGGTAAATGTACCCGAAGGAAAGCAACGTGGCATTGGCAGCAACAATTGGGTATTGGGTGGCAAAAAAACGGCATCCGGTTCACCGCTTTTAAGTGACGACCTTCATTTATCATTGGGCATTCCTTCGCTTTGGTTCATGATTCACCTCAACTCACCATCGGTTAACACAATGGGAGCTTCAACGGCTGGTGCCCCTACGGTTATTATCGGTTTTAACGACTCTATTGCCTGGGGTGTTACCAACGCACAACGAGATTTGGTTGATTGGTATAAAGTTCAGTTTAAAGATGACTCGAAAAATGAATACCTGAGTGACGGAAAATGGATCGCCTCTAGAAAAGTGACTGAAGTGATTAATGTCAAAGGCGAGCCCACATTTTACGATACGGTTACCTACACGCACCACGGTCCGGTGCGATTTGACGAAACCTATCACAGCGAGAATGAACGGAAACTATACGCGTACCGATGGATCTCGCATGACGGGGCAAAACCGATGAAAGCCTTTTACCTGCTTAACCGAGGACGCAACCATCGTGACTACATGGCCGCACTCGACTACCACATTGTACCGGCACAAAACTTTGTGTTTGCATCCGTATCGGGTGATATTGCCATGCGAGTTCAGGGCAAGTATCCAGTAAGAAGAAAAGGAGAAGGAAAGTTTGTGTTGGATGGAACAAAAACTTCCAGTGAGTGGCAAAAATTTATTCCCTTTGATCAAAACGTCATGATCAAGAATCCAGAAACAGGTTTTCTGTTTTCGGCAAATCAATACCCGGTTGATACCACCTACCCATATTACATCCAGACCGGCAGTTATTGGGAGACTTATCGCAACCGAAGGATTCGGCAAGTGTTGGATACATTAGTTGATGCAACGCCTAAGGACATGATGGCGTTGCAAAATGACAACTACAACTTACAAGCAAAGGAAAGCTTACCTTTCATGTTTGCGATTATGGATTCACTTGTCGCATCGAACATTTCAACAGAAGAAAAAGCTGTCCTCGGTGATCTGAAAAAATGGGACTACTACAATTCCATCGAATCCGTAGCCGCCATCTACTACGAAGAATGGTGGAATGATTTGTATCAATCGGTGTGGGATGAAATGACTTCATCAAAAGTAGCTATGTCGCTGCCCAGCGAGTTTACTACCATTAAGTTAATGACGGAACGACCGGATCATAACTTCTTCGATACCCAGTCAACACCCGAAAAAGAAACACTTCAGCAGTTAACCATTGCTTCTTTCAAAAAGGCTATCACTGTCATTCAAGAGTGGAAGGATAAAAATCCCACTAAAGCACTGGATTGGTCGAACTACAAAGACACCTATGTTCAACATCTGCTTCGGATGGAACCACTGGGCTTCCATGCGCGTAATGGCGGAAACAGTGGAATTGTGAACGCCTCGTCTCATCGCAACGGACCAAGTGTAAGGTTGATTGTGAGCTTGGAAAAAACCGGGGTAAAAGCCTGGGGCATTTATCCCGGAGGGCAATCCGGAAACCCGGGCAGTCCGTTCTATGGTAATTTTATTGAGCCATGGGAGAAGGCACAGCCACTACCACTCAAGTTTGTTGATCATGTTGCCCAGCTTGCTGCTTCTACTTTTTTCACCACCACCTTAACACCGGCATCCAAATGAAATTTTTATATCAGGTAATTCTAACCGCTGCTCTTGCCTTTGTTTTACAATCGTTTCTTCCCTGGTGGACCATGGCTCTTGCTGCTGCCGGTGTTGGATATTATTTTAATACTAAAGGACTTGTGTCTTTTTCTGCAGGATTCCTTGGAGTAGGATTACTTTGGTTAGGGTTGGCGATTTTCATTGATGTTACTACTCACTCTATTCTTACTGAAAAGATCAATCGGATTCTTCCTCTGAATGCGTTTGTACTCACAACACTGATTGGTGGACTGGTGGGAGGGTTTGCTGCGCTGACCGGAGCGTTGATAAAATCCAAAGCATAACGCTCCATCCGCATTATATTAAGGGCATCTCTAAAAACCTAAGTGAGTTGTCAGACTGAGCTTGTCGAAGTCGATTTAAATCTACTTTTTCATATGAATATGTTTCGACAGGCTCAACATGGCAAGGTTTTTAGAGATGCCCTTAAGTATGATTGAGATTGCAGAATCTCAAAAAAAATAGCCTCTATGGGCTAAAACGACAAAATCTGCGGTTATATTTGCACTCCTTTTTCACCTGGAGAGGTGGGTGTTGCTCCTCGGCTCCCTATTTCGTGGCCAGGAACGAGCCCTGGCGGCGCGATTTCGAGGTATCGTGCCTCAAATCTGGCGTCGTGCAGGAAAGCGCGTTTGTCGCTGCCGGTGCCAGTATCAACGGCCCCAGTGTCTGCGGTGCCGTGCGCCCGTTCACGCTGAACGCCGCCCTCGGCGGCGCGGTGGCCTTCCGTCCGGCGGCAAAACTGCAATGCCAGAT
>JANNQJ010000325.1:0-1595 GCA_031400675.1 Cyclobacteriaceae bacterium | reverse complement strand
TAAATACGGATCCTTGTCGAGTGCTTTTTCAAACCATTGTGCAGCTATTGCCAGGCCTCCTTGTTTACCAGCCAGAATTCCTCGCAGCCAGCAACCCGCTGGAGTATCTTCCGATGGAAGTTCTTTTGGTTTTTCCGGGATCGATCGTTCCGGTACTCGAAGTGGGTAAGTAAATTCTGCCAGTATAGTTTCAGCAGAAGAGATCGTGATTTGAAAAGGCTCCTTTATATCCTTTGTAGTGAAACGGACCTGAGATGATTTCTCCGATGCAATGCTGATGGGTAAACTTCCCATACTATTCACAGTGCACGTGGCGTTAAGCCATGTTCCTGTTCCATTTACCAAAACCGTAAGGGTTTTCTTTTTCTCGTCATGAAAGAGATTAGCGGTTACATCCTTGTTTGAATAAGCTACTCCCTGGGTACCACGGACGGGGTACCACCATTCATCCCACTCTGCAGTTTGGTGAGGCTGTAGGATACCATAGTCGGACTGCGTAGGAAACGGCCCTGTCTGAATTTCATTATAGTGACTTCCATCATCGGTCAGACTTTTCTCGAAGAGGCCTCCCCATTTACCGGTTCCCCAGGTCCACGATTTTTTCCCAATCAACTCAAAGTGGTTAGAATTAGAAAGCACACCATAGTCAAGTGCATGATCGAAAGAGCCATAAAAATCCTGGTTGCATCGATAAGAAAAGATGCTCGCAGGGTTGGGATAATTTTTTAGCCAGGAGATATCTTTCCCCTCATCATTAAAAGGCCATTTAAAAAAAGTTGTTCCATCATGATCAGAGCCGAGTGTCATCGGATAAATGAGTTGAGTAGATGGAGTATTAGGCACAGCCACACAATTCCAGAAATAATAGATGTGGCTGAGGTCAGTCGGGTTGGTAATTCGAATGTGTTCTTCAAGGAAAGATCGGCCGGGTCGTAAGCGAACAGTAACAACCCATTGGGTATGGTAGACTTGTTCCACATCGCCAATGGCAATCGCTTTGCTGCCATCTTCATAGGTTACAAACTTTGCTTCTACCGGGGAAAGGCAGGTGACCGTATGACCTTGCGGTCCTGTGTTGAATTCAATTCCACCTGATGCCCAGGCACCGCGCAACGAAATCAACGAAGGCTTTAGGTACTTATTTTCATAAAGCATCTGCTTCCCGGCAATTTTGTCAAAAATAGAATGAACATGTCCACCAAGGTCTGGTACCACCGTCACCTTCAGGTATTCGTTTTCGAGGATGAGAGTCTTGTATGTCTTGTCAACTTTTGTCTTTGAAATATTATCCTGTCTGGAGTAAGGATAAGTAGTAGGGTAGGGAGAGTAGGAGGGAATGCTAGTGGAGCGAAAAGAGGGATTGATATCGTTGTTATCGCGCCAGGGATAGGTGGGGATCGTGATTTCTCCGTACGATGTTTGCACAAAGTCTTGGGCAAAAGAAGAAACCAGCAGAGTTGAACATAGTGATACGAGTATCAAGTGCTTAGTGAATCCATCAGATGTTTTCATCTTTTTTGTATTTTATTAGTATCCAATATTTTGAGCAATTCTTGGTATTGTACAGGCGATAATCCTTTTTATTTCTTGTGGCC
>JANNQJ010000324.1:0-1513 GCA_031400675.1 Cyclobacteriaceae bacterium | reverse complement strand
CTTCCTGTTGCAATTTTATCAACTGCTTGTTCATAGTTTTCAGGCTGTTCAGTTTTAATAATTTGACAAGTCACCAATTCACGCTCGGCATATTTGTTAGTGCGGGCCGAGTACCCGAATAACCTGCAAATCAATCCACGATGCGGATACTCCGAACATAAGCCTGCTCCACTCTGCGTTGGATTTAAAATAAAACAAATGGACGAATCGGTTGACTTCAATTTCTCTAACCAATCAAAAGCCTTCTCTTCTCTAAATAAAAAATAAGCGAATGGGAGAAACTCCAAAATTGTGGCTTCAATATCAGGCTTGAAACAGCACTTTCCACAGCCGAATTTGCAATGAAGTCCCGACCAGGATTGAAAGGAATTTACTTCCTGATCAAGCTTATTAAAAACCGACTCCACAGCCTGCACCTTCTCTTCCATGCTCATGTGACAAAGATATTACCGAAAGTTGATTATCTTCGAATATGAAACTTAAACTCCTGCTTTTCACTTTCCTGATGTCCCACTGGGCATTTGCACAGATTGAGGGTTATGAATTTAGCTTTGGTTATACCTATGCCTCGCCCATCGGTACAATGAACCAAAACATTAAGCGGGGCAATGGATTTACCATGGAGTTTAATCTCATCCCTGAAAAAATAAATCGATTGGCGTTTGGAGTAGATATGAACTATACGATGTATGGGAATGATATCAGCAAACAAGAGTATACGTTCAGCGATGGCTCCACTGCCAGAATGGATATTATTGTGAATAATACATTTCTGAACTTCATGGTTGGAGGTCGGTATTATATCATAGAAGTTGAAGGAAAAAATATGAAACCTTATGTGAGTTTAAAAGGTGGTTACTCGTGGTTCCATACCAACCTGAATATTTATGACCCGGATGACAATGACCATTGCGAGCCGGTAGACTCTGACATCCTGATGAAAGACGGAACGTTTTTAATTTCTGGTGGAGGTGGTTTTCATTGGGATCTGAGCAGTGTTTTCAAGAAAAAGGAACCTAATCGCTTCCTATTTAATGCGGGCGCCAATCTAACCCTGGGTGGAAAAGTAAACTACATGAATAGCGATGCGCCCACACAAAACCACAACATCCAAAATCATTCTGATGTTAGCGCCCAGTTTATTAACACACAAACACAAGTGGTTCATGAACACCATGTTGGTTATGTGTATTCCAGCTTTGTTGAAATGGTGGAAATACGTGCAGGTTTTATCTTTCGTAGGTAAATAGTACCGACTTGTCTAATCTTCAAGTTCTGCGCACTCATATCCCTGATCATTCAGTAAACTAATCGCGGTTTGGGCATTTATGTTCATAGAAGCTATCCGTAAAATTCTATCGCAATCATCCAATGCAAAATTCCATCGACCCCTGCCTGCAACGGAATCCAAAAGCGGTTTCAACGTTTTAACGCCTTGCAGTGTCTCGACTGACGTTTTAAAAACCAATACTTCCATACTTATTTTGGTTGAGGGGTATAGGTTACAATATCA
>JANNQJ010000323.1:0-9951 GCA_031400675.1 Cyclobacteriaceae bacterium | reverse complement strand
CAAAGCCCGAACAAAGGTGAATAGCACCATTGGAATGACAGCCACCGACAACACAATGTGCGAAATCAAAATACAGAAATAAATGTAGCGCGAAATCCCTTCTCCACCGTACGTTATGGATTCACTGGTCATATGGTAAAGTACATACATAACCAAAAAAGAGGCTGACAGTCCAATGCATAGCTTCATTAGAAATTCGTGCATATGCTTTTTGCCATTTTTAATTGCCACTACCGCTATAATCAGAAATACAGCTGTCAATCCGTTAATGCTCGCATAAATGGGCGGTAAAAATGAAAAATCATATCCAGGTATTTCTACCTTAAATAATGCAGCTACTACTATAGGTATAATAACGGATAACGCAATAATGAGTTTTCTATATCGTTCCTTCTGACTCATAACTTAATACTTCTTTAAAAGAATCTTCATTTCCAAAATCAACCGATCAGCATCTTCCCTATCAGATAAATTGTACTGGCCTCGAATTCCTCCGTTGCGATCTACCAACGTAGCATTATCAGATAATTTTAAAAGAAAAACACAATTCCGGTAAATCGAAAATTGTTTTTTGCTCATATTAATGTGAGTTGAACCGCTTTCCTGTAATCCGTTTTGCGCATCTGTATCTTCAAGTTGAGAAATCAAGTTCACACGAACTGTGCCGAATTCATTTAAAAATCTGACTATCTGAATTGTATTGTTTTTTGGGTTTCCCCGTAAGGTATCATCGAAAACTACCAGCGTTAAAGAATCATTGTTGCCCCAAGTTAGTCTTGTTAAGGCAGAGTCGTTAACTACATAAGGCACGGTATACCCTAAAGATGCACACTCCGCATGACTTGCTTCAACTGCTTTCTCAAACAAGGGGGGCACTGTAAATTCATTTTTACCAAATGACTTCAGGAAAATAAAAATTAGTACCGGTAAGAGAAGGGCTAAAAAAAGGAAAAGTATTTTCTTGAGGTTCATGAAAGTGTCACAACGATTTAAAAAAGAAGGCTTAAGGATTCCCCTAAGCCTTTGCAATTATTTTAGACTAAACCTTATCTCACTTTAATAATTTGCATACCCTCGTACACAAAAGCAACCAACATCCATACTATAAATGTAATTGGTATAAGTATTGACCAGAGCAATACTTTGGATTCGTGGCGCAAGTGCATAAACTCGCCTACTATGTAGGCCGCCTTTACAATTGTCATCAAAATAAACGTCCATACACGTACCTCTTTCATTTCGTGCGGTACGCCAAATGCAACACCAAATTCAATTAACGTAATAATGCCAAGAATTGCTGCTACTGTCCAAAGTTTTTTTATTTTCTCCTTATCGGGAGGAAGAACGGTTACTGCAGTCTCTTCATAGTGTGCCATCGTACCTAAATTTTATTTATACAAGATAGAAAAACGTAAATACAAATACCCAAACCAGATCAACGAAGTGCCAGTATAAGCCCACCTTCTCTACCATTTCATAATGGCCTCTTCTTTCATAAACACCCGTTACTGTATTATAAAAAATCAAAAAGTTCAACAACACGCCACTGAATACGTGGAATCCATGGAAGCCTGTGATAAAGAAAAAGAAGTCGGCAAAATCCGGAGGCCCATATTGGTTCATCCTGAGGTTAGCGCCAAAAAATTTAGTTCCCACAGCTACTGCGTCACCTGCATGGGCACCATGAATAAAGTGAGCCCATTCCCACGCCTGGCAACTTAAAAAAGTAATTCCGCCAAGTATTGTCCACAACATCCACTTTTCAACGGCCTTTCTGTCCATTCGTTGGCCCGCTTCTACAGCCAATACCATAGTAACAGAACTCATGATGAGAATGAATGTCATGATTCCCACAAATACAAGTGGTGCATGGATATTAATGAAGGGAACTGCCTCAAATACTTTTTCAGGAATTGGCCAATAGGCCTGCGAAAAAACAAAGTTCTCTACAGCGCCATCATAAGCAGGATGTGCGGAACGTACTAAACCATACGTAATAAGTAATGCTGAGAACGTGAAAGCATCCGACAGCAGGAAGAACCACATCATAAGCTTGCCATAGCTTACGTTCATGGGCGATACTCCGCCATCCCATTCGGTCTTTCCAGGGGGTGGTACAACAACGGTTGAGGGGTGTGACATGGTCGTTAGATTATAGGTCTGGTCGTTAACGAGTCAATAATAAGAATACAAACAAATATAGCCAAAGTCCACCCAAAAAATGCCAATAAGTGGCGCACATTTCTATCTGATTCAGGCTTTTTGAATGCACCTTATACTTGAAAGTTGAGGCCAATAAAATCAACAGAAAAATCACCCCTCCTACAATATGTAATCCATGAAGCCCCGATATTATATAGACAAATGATCCTGAGGGGTTTCCGACTAAGTAAACTTTTTGGTTCACCAAATCCTCCCACGCCAGCAACTGTCCAACCAGAAACGCCACACCCAAAATAGTGGTAATGACAGTGGCAATTTTTAATGATTCCAAATGATCACGCTTAGCAGAAAGGTAAGCCCATTGCATCGTCATGCTGCTTGCCAGAATGACTCCGGTATTGACCCAAAATAATTGGGGCAAGTCAAAGATCAACCAGTTCCCTTCTGCCTGACGAACAATGTATGCACTGGTAAGCGCGCCAAAAATCATCAGTACACTCATAATAAAAAGCCACATGGCAAACTTTTTAGGGTTCATCGCCAACGGCTTCTCCGCTTCCTCTACAATTTTTATATCTGCTGCCATATCCCTTCTTCGACCAAATTTTAGTTTTCTTACACTTCGTTTAACCTCATCCCAACCCTTCTCCAAAGGAGAAGGACAGAAATCCCTCCTCTGGAGAGGGATTTAGGGTGAGGTTAAACTTTATCCAACAAATACGCAATCTGCACAATAGGCAGGTATAAAAATGATCCAAACATGATTCGCAATGCCGATTGCCTGCTTCCGGTTTTCATTAATGAAAATGTCTGAGCGAGGAATAACACACCGCAAATAGTAGCCACAATGGCTGAGTCAATTCCCGTTACGCCAAATTTTGCAGGAAGCAATCCCAACGGTAACAGAAACATGGTATAGATCATGATTTGAATAGCCGTGTTTAAATCCTTTTGCCCGCCCCACGGCAATAATTTGAAGCCCGCTTTTTTATAATCGTCATCCGCTACCCAGGCAATAGCCCAGAAGTGTGGGAACTGCCAGATGAACTGTATTCCGAAAATTATCCATGCTTCGTGCGTGATTGTACCTGTGGCTGCAATCCAACCTAACAAAGGAGGAAGTGCACCGGGTATCGCCCCGACAAATACAGCGATGGATCCTACTCGCTTCAATGGAGTATACACAAAGCAATACAACAACATTGATACAATCGAGAGAATGGTCGTGAATACGTTTGTAAAGGTCAGGAGGATGGAAATACTAAGGGTAAAGCAGATGGAGGCAAAGATAGTGGCTTCGAATACCGACAACCTATTGGTAGGTAGAGGCCGGTTCATAGTACGCGTCATCAGTTTATCTAAATCTTTTTCGATTATCTGGTTGATCGTTACTGAAGATCCCGATAACAATAGTGCTCCCAGGAAAAGCATGATCAATGTACTCCAGTTTATATTGGGAGATGCTAACACAAATCCGAAAGCACATGAGAACGCTACCAGAAAGGAGAGTCTGAATTTCAGAAGTTCCCAATAGGCATGAGCCTTGGCTAAAATCCAGATTCCGTTGGTAATATTGCCTGCTGCTAACATTCTACTTCATTAACATTGAACTCTGCTTACTGTTTACCTTCAGCACCAACAAAAACTGCACTCCAAATGTTATGGTAGCAAGCAGTAAATGAATCGGCTGAAGAAAGGCCGGAACGGCAAACCAAGCCATCCCGGCACCTGTTAAAATTGTCCCCAAAATTAACAGGATTACGGTAAGGGCGAAACGATTAACCTGCGACATTTTCCACAATTTCAATATTAAAATTGCATGCAATACCAATACAGCCCATGAAAAGGAACGGTGAATAATAAACTCAATTCCTAATGCAGAAATCCAGTTTTCTCTGGCACTAATTGTAGACGCCACACGGTCTATTCCCTCCCGAACCTGTGTACCAAAAAGTATCTGAGTGAGCAAAGAGACAACACAGAAGACAAGTAAGATTTTAATACCCACAATAGGGCTAGGAGTACTATTGCTTATTCTGGGTTCTCGTGCAGCATGTCCCAGATAGACTAACAATGCTACAATCACCATCGCTAAAAACATGTGCACGGTTACAGTCCATGGAGTAAGGTTGGTAGAAACCACGAACGATCCAATCCAGCCTTGAAATCCTACCAGAACAAGGCTCAAAAAAGCTATCATGGTAAGGTTTTTCTTAGTCTTACGATAGCGAAGTGAATACACAAACACAATAAAAATCAAAAATCCGATAATGACTCCCACTACCCTGTTGAGGTATTCGATCCATGTCTTTACAGGATTAAAATCATCTTCCTCTTTAATGGATTCATCATTTAGAATTTTATGAGCCGTATCGGAAAAACCAAATGCAGTTAGGTATTTGGCAAAGCGTTCGTTCTTTCTGTGTCGATATTCCGAGTAGGTCTCTTTATAATTATCCGGGAGTTCCGTAACGGAAGTTGGCGGCACCCACTGACCAAAACATTTGGGCCAATCTGGACAGCCCATGCCCGAACCTGTGCTACGTACAATGCCACCTGCCAGGATTAAAACATAAACCGAGATGAGGGTTGAGATAATAAGCTTGCGAAAGGAGCACATATCAAATTTTAGATTGTCGATTTTAGATTTAAGAATTCAAATCAGAAATCTAAAATCTTAAATCTAAAATTCGTTTTCAATGTTTTCCGCTGTCGACTACAATTGCCCCACTCCCATTCGAACTTTCAAGTTTAATCAACTCGTTTTCGTTCGGGAAGTTGGACTCCGGTGTTTCAGAGTATGGTATATGCTGTGGTATGAAATCATCTTTTGCACCCGGCTTGCTGTAATCGTACGGCCAACGGTACACCGCAGGAATTTCTCCTGGCCAATTACCGTGCTGAGGGTTGCGCGGGGTTGTCCACTCCAATGTATTGGAATTCCATGGATTTGAAGGTGCTAATCGACCACGGAAAATACTATAGAAGAAGTTGAACAGGAAAAGAAACTGTGCAGACAATGTAACAATGGCAGCGATACTCACCAGCATATTCAGGTCAGTAAACCCACTAAAGGTTTCAAAGTTTGTAAAGGAATAATACCTGCGCGGGAACCCGGCAATACCAATGTAGTGTAACGGGAAAAACACTAAATACACACCAACAAAAGTTATCCAGAAATGAATATATCCCAACCGGTTATCCATCATTCTGCCAAACATTTTAGGGAACCAGTGATATACACCTGCCATCATACCGAAGAAGGACGCACTACCCATTACTAAGTGGAAGTGTGCCACTACAAAATACGTGTCGTGAAGTTGAATATCAATCGCAGCATTTCCTAAGAAAATACCTGTGATACCACCTGTTAAGAAGAACGAAACCAGACCGATTGAGAACAGCATACCGGGTGTAAACCGGATGTTACCTCTCCAAAGTGTTGTGACATAATTAAATATTTTCACAGCAGAAGGAACGGCTATGATCAGTGTTAATAACATGAAGATTGATCCCAGGAAAGGGTTCATTCCGGTAACAAACATATGATGCGCCCAAACAATAAATGACAGGATCGCAATGAACAGCATCGAACCGATCATGGCCTTGTAACCAAAAATTGGCTTGCGTGAATTTGTGGCAATAATCTCAGAAGAAAGCCCCAACGCAGGCAACAACACGATATACACTTCAGGGTGACCGAGGAACCAGAATAAATGTTGGAAGAGAACAGCGCTTCCTCCTTCATGCGCCAACGCTTCGCCAGCGATATAAATATCAGATAAGTAAAAACTTGTACCGAAGCTTCTGTCAAAAATCAAGAGTAATGCGGCAGCGAAAAGAACGGGAAATGCAAGCACCCCAATAATGGCGGTAAATAAAAATGCCCAAATCGTTAGTGGCATTCGTGTAAACGACATACCTCTTGTGCGCATATTAATGATGGTGGTGATATAATTGATACCCCCTAACAAACTACTTACAATGAACAACGCCATTGCTACCAACCACAAGGTCATACCTAAACCTGAACCCGGTATCGCCTGAGGCAATGCACTGAGTGGAGGATAGATCGTCCAACCTCCTGCTGCCGGACCCGTTGAAATAAAGAGAGAAGCGAACATGATCACACTGGATGCAAAAAAGAACCAGTATGAAAGCATATTCATAAAGCCTGACGCCATGTCGCGGGCACCGATCTGTAAGGGAATGAGAAAATTGCTAAACGTACCACTCAATCCGGCTGTGAGAACAAAGAACACCATGATAGTTCCATGCATCGTAACAAGAGCAAGATAAAATTCAGGGTCTATTTTACCGTCCGCCAATATCCAGCCTCCTAATATTGGCTTTAACCAAGCTAAACTGGCGCCCGGGAAACCCAGTTGCAATCGAAAAATTACAGATAGTATACCTCCAATCAGTGCCCAGAAAATTCCGGTGATCAGGAATTGCTTAGCGATTATTTTATGGTCCTGACTAAAAATATACGTAGTCCAGAAATTGCCTTCATGGTGCTCATGCTCGTGGCCATGATCATCGTGATGAACTTCCTGCTGTGCGTGAACTGTTGTTGCCATGTTTTTAATAATCTTAATTAAACCCTACTGCTGTTTCCTGTACGGGTATCATCCCTGCCTGCACGGGTAATCCTGCTTTAATCATGGCTGACTCCCGTAACCCTGCAGGTACACTCTTCAGGTAGTCGGGGTTTTGCTTTAACCATGTGTCTTGTGAAAGTTTCCAGCGTTCAAAATCCTCTTCTGTATCCACCACTACTGGGAACCGCATTGAGAAGTGCCCACGACCGCAAACTTCGGTACAGGCCATTTCATAATTGAAAGCCTGGTTGCCAAGCTCATCGCGCATTTCCTGTGTTGTTTTTGTTGCCGTAAATTTAAAATGTGTAGGCATCCCGGGAACAGCATCCATCTTTACACGGAAGTGAGGAAGAAATACACTGTGCAATACATCTTTCGCCCGAATCTTTAAAAGGATCTCCTTTCCAACTGGAAGATGAAGTTCCAAAGATTTAAAATCATCGTACGTCTTATTATCGGTCAGATCAAGACCAAACTCATTCCCAACATTATCAATCAATTTAAAATTAACCTTACCTAATTCCTTATCCTTACCAGGATATCGGGCCGTCCACGCCCATTGTTGCCCGATTAGCTCAATCACTTCTGCGTCTTTCGAGGCTGGAGCGGTAATGTCGTTCCATGTACGAAGGCCAGTAAAAATTAATACAGCTAACACAATGGCGGGAATGATCGTCCAAGCTAGCTCGAGATAATGGTTGTCGGGGAGAAATTTCGCTTTTTGGCCTTCTCTGTACTGGTATTTGTAAATGAAGACAAACATAATGATACTGATGATCGTAAAGGCTACCACAGTTATTGCCATTGTAATCCAAAATATCGCGTCTGTCTGCACGCCATGCTCAGACGCAACCGGAAGTGTATAGCTATCAAAATGTGTATAGGAGTACCAGAAGAAACCGCCTAAGCTGACAATCAAAAACACAATAAAAAGTGTAGCATTTAACCCGTTGGCCGAGTCTACCCGTTGTTCCTTTTCACCCTTAGCAACTCTTACCAGACTGCTTACCCTGAAAATCAAATACAAGATCGCCAGGACTAATATTAAACCAAGAACGATAATCGAATTCATCATAGCGCTTTCTTAATTAAATATGGTGATGAAGACTTTCTTCTAATAACGGGTGGTTCTTACCAAACAACGGTATCTTCGACAGGCTATTCAGCACCACCCACAGGAACACAGCCATAAAAATAATCGCAGTTCCTATCTCCAGGAAGCCAAGTCCTCCTTCATGTTTCATCACGCCTGGCGTGACCATGTTGTAGAAATCGAACCAGTGACCCACAATAACAATCGGACAAACCACTTTTAACATCGCCATGTGCCGCTTAGCATCCCGTGTCATTAATAACAAGAATGGCAATACAAAGTTTAGAATAAGATTCGCAAAAAATATCCAGCTATACGGACTAGTCGTCATGCGTTCGATGAAGTACACGGTTTCTTCCGGAATATTCGCGTAATAAATCAACAAGAACTGGCTGAACCAAATGTACGTCCAGAAAATAGAGAAGGCAAACACGAACTTACCTAAGTCGTGCAAGTGATTAGCATTAACCACTTTGAGATAACCCGCATCCTTTAAAAACACAACAATCAGTGTGATCAGGGCTAAACCTGTTACCCACCAACTGGCGAACATATACCAGCCAAACATGGTGCTGAACCAGTGTGTATCAATACTCATGATCCAATCCCATGCAGCCACGGAAGAACTTACAGCGAAAAAGATTAAGAAATATGCAGACAAGCTTCTTGACTTCCGCCAATGTTTAGCATCTCCATCAATATCTTCTGCCAGCATTTCCTTTCTTATCCAGACTAAGAAGAGGTACCACATTCCAAAAAATATTACAATACGTGCTATGAAGAATATCGGAAATGTTCCATTAGCCAGAGGCCAATAAAAGAAAGATCCTTTATTATTAATGATACTATCAAATTCGGCACCGCCTCTTTCAAACAATCCGGCATGGGACCAGTGAAATAAATCTCCCTTTACTAAAAACCATAGACCAAGCATGAGGAAACCCGCTACAGGAATCCAGCTTCCCATCGCCAGTGGAATTCTTTTTAATCCGGAAGACCACCCTGCTTGTGCTGCAAATTGAATAGCCACGAAAAACAAACCAATAATTCCAAATCCTGTAAAAAACACATTATTCATCCATAACGTTGTGAATAAGCGTTTTAACCATGTAGCACTTTCATGGTGTTCACTCGCAGCAGCCTCATGTGTAGGTTCCGCGGCTGTTTCGTGCTGAATACTGGCAACCATCTTTTGTGTTTCAATAGCTGCATGACCTTCACCATGTGATTCACCACTGGCTTCGTTCATCGCGAGAAACAAACCAAGCGCAAAAAGAATCACTCCTGCAACTAAGAGGAACATGATTTTCTTCTTGGTCTCCGGTTTAAAGATGTATCGCTCTTCTTGTATGTGTGCTTCAGCTGCCATTGGATAGTTATTCGTTTATCTGTGGATCCGTGATCTTCTTCTATTTAGATTTTTGTAATGCTTTTACATAGCGGGCAATCTTCCAACGATCATCAACTCCCACTTGCGACCCGTGTGATTGCATCAGGCCTTTACCCATTGTGATCACATGAAAAATATGTCCTTCAGTAATATTCTTATATGCATCACCTTTCAAATTAGCAACACCGGCATATCCGCTGCGTTCCACGCCATCTATCGTCACACCTATGGCAACTTTACCCTCGCCATCACCCTTGGCACCGTGACAATGTTCGCAATAGATTTCATACAAAATTTTTCCTTCAGCAAGGATGACAGTGTTTTGCGCTGTGTCGAGTGGACTCACCAATCTTTTTGCTGCCATATCCAGACTGTCTTTTGGAATTCGGTACGGGAGGTGCCCATTTATATTTCTGCTCACGGTGTTGGCAGGAGGCATCCGCATATTCATGCGAGATGGATTAAATGGATTTGAGTTATAGAACTCAGCATGACCATCTTCATACTCAATAGAAGTAAGCCATTGTCCCGCACCTTTATCTGTTATTTGTGAATACGGTTCATACGCTACTGAGTGGTACATGTTAGGTGCGTACTCTACCCCCTGATGATCGCCCCCTGCACCACAAGAAGTTAAGAGAGCCGCTAATGCAAAACCGATGAACAACCTTAAAAACTTCATATTCAAAACCGTAAATAGTTTA
>JANNQJ010000322.1:0-6227 GCA_031400675.1 Cyclobacteriaceae bacterium | reverse complement strand
TATTAGCCATTGCCGTAAAGATTTTTAAAGACAACGTAAGCTTCTGATGATTAAAATCTATACCGATGGTGCTGCACAAGGAAATCCTGGGCCTGGAGGTTATGGTACCATTCTGAAATATGGCCATCATGAAAAAGAATTCTCACATGGTTTTCGCCTCACGACCAATAACCGAATGGAATTGTTGGCGGTGATTATTGGGTTGGAGGCAATTAAAAAAAATGAAATCGCTATCACCATCTACTCCGACTCAAAGTATGTTGTTGATTCGGTTGAGAAGGGTTGGGTTTGGAGTTGGGAGAAAAAGAACTTTGCCAAAAAAGCTAATCCCGATCTATGGAAACGATATATTCCACTTCACGCCAAATTCAAACCAAAATTCGTCTGGATAAAAGGTCATGCCGGCCACCCGGAAAATGAACGGTGCGACCTGTTAGCGGTTGAAGCGGCCTCCGGACAAGGACTTGCTATTGACAATTGGTATGAAGAGAATAGGGACACGGAATAAAATTATTCCTTTCGCATCGCTTTCTTGTACAAATCAACACTCCATATACTGAGGAAAGGAAGTGTTAGAAGATAAGTCACTGTTATTCGCCAATCTGAAAAAATAATTTGGACAATCATGCTCTGAATCAGATAGAATACCGGAACGATCACCATTCCAAATCCAACTTTTAAGGAACCCTTAAATTCAGGAGTGACATATTTTTTAAGCAACCACTCAATTAGAACGTACGGAATAACATTATTTACCCACGTATAAAGGTGAAGAGGCATTGTTAACAACAGCAAGAAATAGTTTTTAGGCTTCGGAAGAATATCTTTAGGTGAGCTTGTATTCCATTCAACCACTACCATCTGATCATGTTTTAACTGTTCAACCAAATCCTTCTTATTGCGGTTAGCACGAAGGTGTTTTTCAATTGCTTCATAGTTTTCACTTTCAATATGCAGCATCAGGGGTAACAATTCTTTTTTGGTTTCCTCCAAAAGTCTGTCATAAAATTCACGTTCAGGCAATGGTTGAAACGATGCATCGATCGGAATCGCCTTTCCATAATTGATCAGTACCCTTGACCGAAAATTATAATAGTGATCGTACTGAACCCCAACCGGAACAATGTATAAAGGAAGCTTCCAATCACTTTCTTGTTGTACCGCAAGTGCAATTCTTGCAAAACCCTTTTGCATCGTCCGCAACCGATAGCGCATACTTTGATCGCCCTCCCCAAAAACAAGGATTGATTTGCGCTCCTTCAATAAATCCACACATTGACGAATCGTTACGTCATTATTGCGCAGTCCTTTTACCCCATCGCGAAAGCGATACACGGGCATCATGTGAAAAGCATGGAAAATAGCCCGTGTGATTTTGTTGTTAAAAACACCTGCACGTGTTAGAAACCAGGGTTCATGGCTGGTACTGCATGCCACCAGGATCGCATCTTGAAAAGCATTCTGATGATTCACAACAAAAATAATAGCGGCATTTTTAGGAATGTGTTGCGCACCCTGTACTTGCCACTTGCGAAAAAAGAACCAAAGAGAGCTATGAACGTAACTTTGCGGAATTCGGTAAAAAAGAAAGTTCAAAAAATTCTTTAGCATGCTACTTCGTTTTCTGTTAATGCTATTCCCAATTCTCCCAACTCCTTTAATATAGGATCATACAATTCTTTTATCACTGGAATAACAACTCCTCTGCTACTGATTTTATGTTGTAGTAAAAGTTTAGCAGCAATGCCCAACGGAAGCCCAACGGTTTTAGCCATTGCCGTATAAGTAGCGTCATCACCTGTCGCTATTAACGAAGCCTGAATTTCTCTTTTTGTCCCTCCCACATCAAACACAAAGCGATGCCACATCACAATCAGGTCTTTATCCTCCGGTTTGAGTTTCCATTTTTTATTGAGGATATGCTCAAGTACCTGGGCTGGAGTACCTTCCTTAATCCCAATGAGTTCCCGATCAAAAAATCCCGACCAGCGCAGTCGTTGCATTTCTGTTCCATTGGGTAATAACTTGAAACTCAGACATAATTTCTCCTCCACCATCAACTGGGAATCAAAATTCAAGAAAGCATTGATGAAGTCGCGGTGCGTCATGCGCTCCAAACCTTCCATCATGTTGGAATCATCACAGCACCCTAACTGTACCAACACATCCCATGCTGAACAATAGCCTTTATTGCGGAGTGTACCACGCAACATACTTTGAATGCCTTGCAATCCATACGTTGTTAAATATTTTAACGAATCGCGATTGGCATACCCTTCATATTCACCATAGCCTGAAACTGTAACAGGCGTAATTCGTTTAAAAAGTTGTTGATACGGAATGTACTTGTATTGACCCTGTTGTAAAAATTTAGCAGTCCCCTGCCCTGCCATTACCACGTTGCGTGGATTCCATGTAAACTTGTAGCGCCAAGGGTTTTCAGTATCCGTTTCCGGAGATATTAATCCTCCCGTGAAACTATCAAACGAAAGCATAACGCCTCCTTGCAGTTTTATTCTATCAATCACCTGCATGGCACTCATGTGGTCGATGCCGGGATCTAGTCCACATTCATTCAATAGTAAAATATTTTTTTCTGTTGCTTCTTCGTGATATACTTCCATCTCTTTCGAGACATAGCTGGCGGTAAGCAAGTGCTTGTTTAACGCAAGGCAATGTTTCGCCACCACGGGATGCAGGTGCGCAGGCAACAGCGAAATCACCACATCAGTAGTTTGAATTACTGTACGACTATTTTCCTCATTATTAATATCAAATGAAACCGCTTGGCCACGGGTAGAGCCACCGATACGCTCACGAGCCGCTGCTTCCGAAACATCCCCAACCACAATTTTCCAGGAATGAATGGTAGCCTGTTGAAGCAGGTATGTAATCAGAGCTGAAGAAGAGCGCCCGGCACCCAACACTAAAATGGTTTGCATAGTAATTTAAGCAGTTTGCAAAGTACCCAAATGCGCCCGAAAGTAGAATTACATCTGAAAATTTTTAACTTACATTACCTACTTTTACTATTATGAAGGATATAACTTTCTTCAAGAATTTTGATGACCTGGATACTGAATCGAAGTATCTCGTTCATAAAGCCAAAGAGGCTGCCCATCATGCCTATGCCCCCTATTCAAAGTTCCATGTGGGTGCTGCCATGATATTAGAAGATGGCACAATCGTAACGGGCTCCAATCAGGAAAATGCTGCATACCCGTTATGCATGTGTGCCGAACGCGTGGCACTGTATGCTATGGCCGCAACATATCCGGCAAAAAAGATTGTCAAAATGGCCATAATTGCCAACAAAAAAAATCACAAAGAATTGACTCCGGCAACATCTTGCGGGGCATGCAGACAAGTGATGGCAGAATTTGAAGAGCGGCAACGGAAACCCTTTGAAGTAATTCTAATGGCGGCTGAGGGAAAATGGATAAAATGCCCTTCGGCTGTTTCTTTACTTCCTCTTGCATTCTCAAAAGACAATCTGGAAAACGATTCAAAAAAATAATTTTGCTCGTTGTCAGTTTGAGCTTGTCGAAAACTTACTTTACTTGAGGTATGAATTTTTTTCGTAACTGGTCGCTAAAGCAACTTTCCATTATTCTGGCGGTTTTCTTTTTGGCCGTGATATTTCTCCAAATATTCTGGTTACAAACCCGTTACAGTCGAATTGAATCGGTACAATACCAAATCGACTTTGTAAGAACCCTTCAATTGAACAACCAGCGGTTGGCGTTGCAGATTCATCAATTACAGCAAGACGCCTCCCTTTCACCTGCGATTATTTCACTCACAAAACAACAGGATTTACAGCTTCAACTTATTGAGGTGGGTGGTCGAATACCTGGATCTGATATTTTTTTACCACAATTACAGAGACTTCCAAAAATTACGTTTGAGAATCTGAAAGAATTATGGGCAGTGCATAAAAAACAAATCCTGGAGTTTAATTCTCAGTCCTCCAGTGCTCCTCAGAACTTAATGCGCGTTCAGGCTCAGGCAATTCTTGTATCGGATTGGTTTAGTAAACTATCGGACGACCTATACGATGAGGCAGGTAAATCAAGAAAAGCACTTACCACAACACTTGTCGTGATTGTTGGCACTGATATACTTCTCTTGGCATTCCTGGTGATCGTATTCAATCGATCTGTTCTTGCGAACCTGAGGCGAATTGAGGAAAATACAATCCTACATAACCACACCAATGGATTTGCAAAAAATGAAATAGGATCACTTGCCATTCAGGTAAATGAAGTGATTGAACAACTGCGCGATGCCACCGATTTTGTAAAAGGGATTGGAGAAGGAAAGCTGGACATGGACTACAAAACAGAACTGGATAGTAATTACGCTCCTGGTAAAAACAAGTTAGCGGATGAGCTAATCTCCATGCAAAGCAAACTTAAGACTGTCAACATCGATGAACAAAGGAGGCAATGGGCTAATGAGGGGCTTACCAAGTTTGTTGACATTCTTCGGAATGCGAATGACAATGTGCAAACCTTGGGTGATAAAATTATTTCATCGCTGGTTCAGTATACCGGATCAAACCAAGGAGGACTTTACATTCTGAATGATGAAGATGAACATAACAGGTACTTGGAACTAATCTCTTTGTTCGCTTTCAATATCAAAAAATTTGAAAAACAACGTGTTAAGTTAGGAGAAGGAATACTCGGGCAAACTTTCCTGGAGAAGGATACTACGTATCTCACCAACATGCCAGAAGATTATGCGCGTATAACTTCCGGACTTGGAGATTCCTCACCAAAATCAATTTTAATTGTTCCGTTGAAGGTTGATAAAGATGTATACGGTATTGTCGAGTTGGCTTCCTTCCGTGAGTTTGAACCGCATGAAATTAGTTTCGTGGAAAAACTGGGTGAAACCATTGCCTCCACTCTTTCTTCTGTAAAAATTAATCAGAGAAATCGAAGGTTATTGGAACAATCTCAGCAACAAACCGAAGAAATGCGTGCACAGGAAGAAGAAATGCGCCAGAATATGGAGGAACTGACCGCCACGCAGGAAGGCATGAACCGGTTATTAAAAGAAGCCCAAGACAAAGAGACCTATCTCAATAACCTGATGGATGCCACCACGGATGCCATTGTGGCTATCGACCGAGAGTATAAGGTAGTACTGCGTAACAATGCCCCTCTTTTCGAAGGATTCGTTTCTCAAGGAATTAAATATGAGAGAGGGTACTATGTGCTTGGGCTGTTTAAGCAAGAGGAGTTCAATTATCACAAAGGCATTTATGATAAGGCCTTTGCCGGGGAAACTGTAAAGGTGACAAAGGAATACTTTGGTAGGAAATATGCTATTTCATATAATCCGCTCCGGTCTGCGATGGGAGAGGTTATTGGCGTCTCTATTTTTGCTCACGATGAAACAGAACTGGAGGCCCTGAAAGAACAACTTTTCCACAAGCAAATAGGTGGTGGCGACAGCGACTGGAGGTTGGCTGAAGAAATGGAAAAAACCTTCCGTATTCAACTTGAAGCCCTGAAAATCACGCAAGATGAGCTTGCCCGTAAGGCTCATTAAATAATCCCAAATTATACTCCAAAAAAGTTTTTTAAGGGCTTTTTTCAACTAACAGGTAGGCAGGTTAGCAGCAATTAGCTAAATTTCCCTCCTGCCCAAAACCTGCCTTAAGGATAGGCGTGGCAGGCAGTTCCTAAAGGTTGGCTTCTTTCGCAATTCAGGCATGTGTAAGTTTTACACCGAAATGAGTACTCCACTTTACGGAAGTAAACTAATTTTGGAATCCTTTATATAGGATAAAAAGAGCCATGCAGGATATTGATATTGCCGACCTGAAACGAATTGCTGAGCTGATTCACCAGAAGCACAACTATGACTTCCGGAATTATGCCATGTCATCTTTCAAAAGGCGGGTATTGCGCATCATTGAACTTAAGAAACTCACGGTAGATACCCTTCTCAAAAAACTAACCGAAACTCCCTCCTTTATTAATGAGTTTCTGGATGAACTGACCGTAAATGTTACGGAAATGTTCCGTGACCCTGGTTTTTGGCGGATTATGCGTGAAGAGATCATCCCCGCTATTCTACTCAATCATAAACAATTCAAAATATGGCATGCGGGCTGCTCATCCGGTGAAGAGGTGCTGTCTATGGCCATCATGTTAAAAGAAATGGGCATCTGGCAAGACGTTCAACTTTTTGCAACCGACTTAGATACGAAT
>JANNQJ010000321.1:0-8601 GCA_031400675.1 Cyclobacteriaceae bacterium | reverse complement strand
GGGATGATGAATGATTACACCTTCAGTCGTTAGGAATTGAATGCCATATTATTCAACCGGTCAATTGGTTTCCTCCGCTTGGTTTACACCGGTTTCACCCGTATTGGCGGGTTGGCTTTCAGCAATTTCAGGATACCTTTTCCGAATATGAAGGTGTAATCATTCATCATCCCCGTGTCTTTTTAAAAATGCCCAGCCGTTTTTATAACGATCATTCTTGGGATATGGAAGGAGAGGCTGTGACCCGCTATATTCAATCAAATATGAATCTTCGTGACGCTGACCTTGTCTATGCGCAGTTTTTAATTCACGAGGGGTACGTGGGTGCCATCGTCAGGAAGCGAACAGGTATTCCCTTAGTTTCCATTGCTCTTGGTGACGATGTTCACGCCTGGCCTGAAAAGAACCCAGGTATCATTCCTTTTTTAAAGAAGGCATTGTATGGAGCTGATTTACTTTTGGCTAATAGTAGGGCACTGGCTCAAGATACGGAGAATTGGGCTGATGATGCGCACCCTTTAAGAGTTCAAGTGATGTACCAGGGAATTGATTTGGAGAAGTTCCAGCCCCTTAAAGAATCAGAATCGCTGGATAGACTGCGAAGGAAGTTTGGTCTTGAAACATCTGATTATTATTTGTTATGCGTGGCAACTCCAGTGAAGTTGAAGGGCTGGCTTAACTTGTTAGACAGCATTCGGGAATTAGGTGACCAGTTTATAGGATGGCAGTTTTTAATGGTTGCCCCGAAGCGGGAATCGCCAGACGCACTCGATCTTGAAGAAGAAGCGGAGAGGAGGGGTATAGGCAGGTCTGTAAAACACTTGGGTAAGGTTGATCACACTTGTATGCCTGACCTCATGCGTGCAGTTGATGCCTTTGTTCTGCCCAGTTACAACGAAGGCTTATCCAATGCAGTACTTGAAGCGATGGCTTCTGGTACCCCAGTGATTGCTACTAATGTTGGGGGACACCGTGAGTTTATTGAGTCGGGTGTTAATGGTATTTTAGTACAACCTAATAACACGAGCCAACTGAAAGATGCTTTGCTAAAATTAGTTCAGGATAATAAGTTTCGTGCTGACATCGCCTTACAGGCCCGTACTGGAGCACAAACGATTGGTACCTATGAAGAAAATGCGATTAAGTTACTTGAGGTTTTTAAATCCCTGCTCGGACAAAAATGAAAATAACTTACTTAAGACTGAATTGCTTTGTTAAACAGGATATTAATTCCAATGAGTATGTTTGAAAGAAATATCAATAATTTAAGTATCTAAGGAAAGTAGAGTATGGTTTCTGTAATAATTCCGCTTTACAATCGCGCTAATTTAATTTCACATACATTAAATTCCTTAAATCAATTTCGCCAGCCGACTATTGATATTGATGTAGTTGTTGTCGATGATTGTTCAACAGATGGAGGATGTGAATTAGTACAAACAAATTTTCAGTGGGTTAAATTGATTTGTAATGAAAGTAACATGGGAGCACCATTTTGCCGAAACCTCGGGCTCAAATTTGCAAAAGGTAAGTATGTTCATTTTTTAGATTCTGACGATTTAGTTGAGATGAATTTTTATCTTCACAAGATAGAGCGGTTAGAGCGTGAAGGTGATTTGGCTGGAGTTTATGGGCCATGGGTTTATTTTGAATCTGATCATGAATTTCAGAACCAATTTGTGCGCCCGCGGCACGCTATGTATCCTCTGTATGATACCTCCTCAAATAAACAAATAGTTATTAATTTACTTGGCGGTTGGTTTATTCCAATACATGCTGTCATTTGGCGAACGACAATGGTGAGGGAGGCTGGCGGATTCAATTGTAATCTCCAGATAAACCAAGACGTGGATTTTTGTTTTCGAATGTTATTGAGAAATGTGATCGTTGGAATTGATTCACCTCGGGCACTCATTAGAATACATAATGGTGAGCGAATTGGGAAGGTTGCATCGGAAGAAAAATTAGGCCAAATACTTGAACTACGAATGGCTTTTATTGAAGCTTTAAAAAACCTGAATTCCTCAGTAACGGTTTATCAAAAGGCAGTTGCTCAGTATTCATTTGGTTTATGGGGGGAATACCGTAAGATTTACCCAAGCACAGCCGATAAATTTTTAGCCTTTTCAAAAGAGTCAGATCCACATTTAAAGGTTAGTGGCTCACTTCCTTTTCGATTGTTGGCCGCTTTTTGCGGAAATGCTAATGCTGTGAAAATTAAGCAATGGTTTAAAGGTTAATTAGTATGTGTGGCATAACCGCTCTTTATAATAAATCAGGATTATCATCGGATTATCTTAGCAAGTGCAACGTCATTGTTGCGCATCGTGGCCCTGACGATGAAGGTTATTTACTTTGGAAACCGGGCGATCCGTTACAGGTACTTTCTGGAAACGACACCGCAGAAAGTACTCAACATTTTTTTAAGTACCCGGTGTTGCCAAGTGATAGTCGTGATTGGTTAGTAGGGTTGGGCCATCGAAGGCTTTCAATTATTGACCTTTCCCCGCATGGGCACCAACCTATGGTGTTGACTTCCCGTGGCCTCACCATTACGTTTAATGGAGAGATTTATAATTACATAGAAATCCGTGAGGAACTGAAAGCGTTAGGGCACCACTTTGAAACAGCAAGTGATACGGAAGTAATCTTGCATGCCTGGGTTGAATGGAGCAAAGAATCATTGCACCGTTTTAATGGCATGTTTGCTTTTGTATTGTTGGATAGCCAACAGCAAAAGGTTTATGCCGTGCGCGATCGCTTTGGAGTAAAGCCCTTGTATTATACAGAGACCAATGGCTATATGGCCTTTGCGTCTGAGGTAAAGCAATTGCGCGAGTTACCGGGTTATCGCTTTAGCCTGAATGAACAAATAGCCTATGACTACCTTCGGTACTCCCTGATTGATCACGATCGCGAAACTTTTGAAAATGGCATACGTCAACTAATGCCTGGCCATTTTATTGAATTGGATTTGGCTAGCGGTAAATGGCGCGATAGTTCATGGTACACATTACAAGCGGCTTCATGGAAGGGTACGGAAGAACAAGCCTGTGAGCAATTTTACGCATTGCTCAAGGGCAGTGTTCGCCTGCGCATGCGTTCTGATGTTCCCATTGGCTCGGCTCTTTCCGGAGGTCTTGATTCTTCCACCATCGTTTGTCTGATGCGGGAAGTGCTCGAAGGTGAAGGGCGTTCCGATCATTTGATTAAGACCATCACCTCGTGTAGCGAGGATAAACGATATGATGAATGGGTATTTGCGGAAGAAGTAATAAAAAAAATTAAAGCTGAACCGTACCAAACGTTTCCATCTTTTGAAAAACTGCGGGATGATCTTGATCGCATCATTTGGCACATGGATTATCCTTTTGGGTCAACGAGCCAGTTTAGTCAGTGGTGCGTTTTTGAAGAGGCCAGAAAACAAGGTCTCACGGTAATGATTGACGGCCAGGGTGCCGATGAACAATTGGCTGGCTACGGAGGGAATGATGTTGCATTGTATGCTGGTTTACTGCGCTCGGGTAATATTATAAAGTGGTTTAAAGAGGCGAGGAGTTATAAGAAAAGAAATGGGAAGTTACCCTATGGTTTCTTATTGGGATCTTTAAAGGTATTACTTCCTGGTCTTATCCATTTATTTCCACCACAATACAGGTCAGTAGACCAAGTTCATCCGGTATGGCTTAAACCCGGAAAGTATAAGAGTCGCACCTATAGTCAGCGAAGTTTGCAGGTTCACCTTACGAACCAGGTTCAGGTATTGCCGTTGCCATCGTTGTTACGCTATGAAGACAGAAACTCTATGGCTTTTTCGGTTGAGTCACGGGTTCCTTTTATGGATTACCGATTATTGGAATTCACGAAGAGTTTGTCTGAAGACTTGATTTACAGAGAAGGCGAACGAAAATATATTTTGAGAAGAGCCTTCCGTGGGAAAGTTCCTGATAAAATTTTGGACAGAAAAGATAAAATGGGATTTGTTTCCGCTGAAGAACGATGGTTAATGGAAGAAGGAAAGGAATGGTTTAAAGAAAATCTCCAACATGCTGGCAGTACATTATCAACTTTTGTGGATGCCGAAAGGATAAACAATTATATTCAGGATATGCAGGCGGGGCATATTCCATTTAGTTTTGATCCGTGGAGATTAATTTGTCTAGGAAGGTGGATTGTGATACAATGATCTCAAGACGAAGAGTATTTCTAATCGGCTGGGAATTTCCTGGTTTTAATACAAAACAAGGAACTGCTCTTGCAAAAAGGTTAGGGGCTTTGCATAATGGATTCCGTGCGTTAGGTGAATCCGTAATAATTATCACGAAAAACCACCATACCGACAAATTAGAGAAACATGGTGAAATTTATTTAGTTCCTGGCCCTGGCATAACAACAGCTCATACCTTTTCCTTAATCAGAAAGATATCGACTTTTTTCTATGTCCTTTTCTTTGGCGACAAATCGGGCATATGGGGCCTCCGAGCTTTTCAGTACGCATCAAGGCAATTTGGCTTACAAAGGGAAGATATTGTTGTTTCCTTCTTCACGCCTCGGGGTCCGGTGTTAGCAGGTTACTTACTGAAAAAAAAATATAATGTTAGATGGCTTGTGGATTTCCAGGACCCGTTCGATGAAGGCTTGGGAAGTAGTTTATTTTCCATTGGAAAGTTCTGGTTTAGAAAAATTGTCAGACGAGCGGATGCTTGCGTTCATGTTTCCCCTGAGTGGGCTGCCCGTGACGGTCGTTTATTGCTTAAACAATTTATAGCAATACGCCATTCATTGCCGGTTATGCCTGAGGTGATAAGAAAGAGTAATATTTCATCTTCAAAAAAGAAATTGCTTTATTACGGTTCGTTTGATGCAAAATTTCAGTACCATAATTTCTTTTTTAACTACATCAAGGAGCACGACAATTGTGAGTTCTTATTTGCGGGGTTGGATCGATTTGATCACTTTTTTAGAGGCCTACAGTTAGGAGAGAATTATCGGTACCTCGGTTGGCTCACCCAACATCAACTGGTTAGTGCCTTCGAGCGTGTTGACCTTATGGTTATCTTTTCCTATTCCCTACAGAACCATCCGATTGTTCCGAGTAAGCTTTACGAAATTATAGCAGCTAATCTTCCCTGTATCATTATTGGTGAAGATACAGGTGGCATTAAAAGTCTCGAAGAAGAATTTGGGTACACATTTAATAAGGCAACAAATGAATCTGAGCTTGAAGGACTTATGGTCCATTCCGAGAATTTATATCGGGTTGACTATTCCAGGTTTGGTTCTTTACGAAATGAAAATTTTATTACGAAATACCAATCAGTAATTGAGCAATTGTAAGATTTTATTTCTATCACATCCATACCACCGGGGAGGAGTTACGCAATGGATGGTGAATGCATTCAATGCGATGAACGAAAATTCACAGGAGGCTATTTTCGTTTCCGTGATGGCCCGTAAAAAGTTTATTTCTGCGGGGAGCCGGCCACCTGTGCTTTCCCTGCTGAATGAAAAATGGAGTAAAAGAATTTTTAAAAAAAATGTTGGAACTGAATTTGAGTTGGGCACAATGGAATACAGAGCTTCCGTTTACCATAAGCTTATTCTGTCTGCCGATCTGGATGAACATGCTCCCATTGTGCCCTCGGATGACGAAGCATGTTGGATGGCTGCAGCGGCCTGTTCAGCGAAGCATCCTATGGTGGCAATTCTGCATGCCGATGAGGAAGTGTATTTTCAATTAGTTAATCGGTATAAGAAATTTATTAGCGTCTACATCTGTGTTTCAAAACGTATACTGAATTCATTACTTCAACGGCATCCTGAAGTAAATGGGAAATCGCTGGCATTACCCTGTGGTATCCCTGTTGAAGATTTTTATTCGGGTATAAAGGATAACACTATTGCCTGGATAGGCCGATTGTCCATGTATCAAAAGCGAGCGGAAGATATTATTCCAATTTTCAGGAAAGTGATTTCAGAATTTGCCGATGTTAAGCTCAACGTGTTTGGAGATGGGGAGTATTCAAGTGATTTTAATTCCCATATCGTAGAATTAAAATTGGAGAATTCCATTTATAATCATGGCTGGATCGGAGCTGCTGAAATACGGGCTGCGCTTGGTAAGTCGAAAGTATTTTTACAGACTTCAGAATTTGAAGGTACATCAGTCGCCATGATGGAAGCATTGGCTTCGGGGTGTGTGGTTATTAGTACACGTGTTAGTGGTATTGAAGACTTGGAGCATCTGCCGGAATCTGATGGTGCAATCTATTTGTATGAAATTGGGAACACCGAACAGGCCGCTGAACTGATAAAAAGTGTTCTGATTCACACAGAAGATTGGTCTGGTCAAAAACCAAAATTACTGGGATCGCTTTACTTCGATATTAATAAGAATAATAGTCACCTTATTGATTTTATCAATAAGGTGGTGCATATTAATCACTCTTCGATAGGATCAAAAAAAAATGATGCCTATAGATTTGGATATTGGCATGTACCCGCATCCTTAATATTATCAAGCGTACGGTGGGTAAAATGGAAAATTAAAAATGTAGTTTTGAAAAATTATAGAATGACTTGAACCGTATGGTCGAAACAAAACAGAAAGAAGCAAATGCCATGTTTGATAGTGGGGCGCAAAGTTTTGCAGACGCTATTCATCAGCAAATGCAAGAAAATCGTTATTTTCGCGGGTATTTATTTCGTGATGCTGTTGTGAAATATGTTAAGCCTGGTAATGACTCCTTAATTCTTGATTACGGCTGTGGTATTGGTAGCATCACAAAACTAGTGGCCGAAAAAAGTTATCGGGTAGAAGCGTTAGACCCTTCAGCTGCTCATGTCTCGATTGCGAATAGTTACAATCTTCCTGCTGACCAAGTCAAGTTTGCGTTATTAACTGACCAAGGCGAGTCTTTACCAGAAGCGCGTTATGATGCCATTATTTGTTCCAGCGTGATTGAGTTTGTTGAAAAGCCTGAGGTATTATTGTCTCACCTGAGAAACTCATTGAAGCCTGGCGGATTTCTGATAATAAGCTTTGCTAACCGACTTAGTTTGTGGCGGCTGTACGCAAAAATCAGATTTGGTAATAGTAAGCACTATCAGTTCCAGTACAATGTTTGGATGCCTGGTGAATTTGTTGACCTCTTGAAAAAAGTTGATTTTAAAAAACAAGGCAAGATAAAATACTTTGATTCAATATTTGAAAAGTGGCGATTGACTAACTTTTTAAACTATTCTGTTTTCATCGGAACGTTAGGGTTGATCGTGTCAAGGAAAATCGAGCGATGATTTCCTTTGACGCTTTATCGTTAAATAAATAATGTAAGACTTATTATTGTTGAGTTAAATTTGATCGTTGTAAAATCTAAGTCAATGAAAGCCTGGTGGAGATTTATTGCAATGATCCTGGTGCTGCTTTTATGCTTCAAAATGCAGTGGGTGGAAATGCAGGCAACGGTCATGCTGATTTACGGGCTATTAATCTTATGGGAGGACTTTAATTCTCGCATAATTCAATTTAACATCTCAACTGCTTATGCTTTTCTGCTGGCCATTAGCAGTGTTAGTCATATGATTGCTTTGTTTGGCTGGGATGCAAATCCATTTTATTTTACGAAAAGTTATTCTGCTGAATTATCGGGCCTTGCCATTTTTATTTTTAACCTTGGTAGTATCACTATTATGGAGACCATGAGGAGATTCCTGAGAGTTGACTCTAAGGGCACTATACCTGAGCTCGTGCTCCAGCGGTTATCTTTTTGGCCTGTGTTTGTAGTTTCTGTGACTATTTTTTTAAGCACTGTTTATTTGACAAGAGTAATATATTTACTTGGGTCTTTTGGATCCTTCATTGCTCTGATGGTAAACGGAAGTGTATTCCTTCTCTCATTTATTGCACATGTTAGAGATCGTCATAAATGGATTGCACTGTTTTATACCTTTTTTTTATCTATGTATGCACTGCAGTATGCTTTTCTGCGTATGGAAATTGTTATTCCTTTGATTGCCTATTTATCGGGGAATTTGTTAGCAACAAAATCGATTGGGAAGTTGCACTATTTATCTAAGGTAATGTTGGTTTTAGGGCTCGTGGTTTTCCCACCCCTATTTACTTTCCTAGGCGAGAACAGACAAAAGTTAACTGGTCGTGAAAAATTAGAGGCTTCTGCTGAATTTATTTCTACCCTCGGTAATCAGGAAGGTCAAACAATCATGACTCGGTTGAGCATTATCCCCCAATTAAGTCAAATCATTATGCTAACGGAGCGGAAAGGATTCTATGGGGGGGAAACGCTGAATTATCTGGGTTACGTCTTCATCCCTCGGTTCTTGTGGCCAGAAAAGCCACGGATCAAGCAAGGTCAATGGTTTGCATTGGAAATTGGAGCCGCATTGAAAGTAAAAGGAGGTGAAGCTAATAATTCTGTAAACATGACTGTCCCTGGAGAGTTCTACCTTAATTATAGTTGGACTGGGCTGCTTATTGGTTGCATTATATTTGGATGGTTTATTGCCTGGTTTTGGAATCAGACCAACTACCTTACTTTATACGGATGGGCGCTCAGGTTTTATCTTATTTTCCTAGGGTTGTTT
>JANNQJ010000320.1:0-19093 GCA_031400675.1 Cyclobacteriaceae bacterium | reverse complement strand
AATAAAGTTAAAGACTTTACAGAAAATAAAACTAATAGTAAAAAGAATAATAAATCAAGCCTTACTAATAATATAAGTAAAGAGAATAAAAAATCACCTAAAAATTTAGTTAAGAATAAAAAAGAAGAAACCTCGGTTAGCCGTGAGATCATTTCAAAAACAATAACTCATCTGCGCATCACATTCATTGCCGTGGCGCTGGCTATCCTGTTGGCGCTTCCGTTAGGAATAGTGCTGTACCGCTATGCCACATTTTCCAAAGCAGTTCTTTATGCGGTAGGTCTTTTACAAACCGTTCCCTCCATCGCGTTGCTGGCCTTGATGATTCCGTTGTTGGGTATAGGTGCTGTTCCTGCCATCACGGCATTATTCTTATATGCTTTGCTGCCCATCCTTCGAAATACGACTACCGGGCTTTTTGCTGTTGATCCCCTGTTGAAGAAAGTAGCGGCAGGCATTGGCCTTACACCCTGGCAGCGTTTGCGTTATGTGGAACTTCCTATGGCCATGCCTTCTATCCTCACCGGAATACGAACGGCAGCCGTCATTACCATTGGTACCGCCACGTTAGCGGCCTTTATTGGGGCGGGAGGATTGGGTGAGTTCATTGTCACGGGGCTCGCGCTCAACAACACGGAATTAATATTACGCGGAGCCATTCCGGCTGCTACGTTGGCAATCATTGTAGAGTTAGTTTTTGAATGGATCGAAGCAAAGTTGATTCCGAAGCATTTAAGGAAGTAGTAGGCAATAGCTGAGTATTTTGAGTAATAAATTACTTAAATTAGAGACTTAATGTAAAGTAAAATGGATGCACTAGCTGCAGAAAAAGAAAAATTGGAAATTATTAAATGGGTCACTGGGCTCAAGGATGATAGCACGATTGGCAAATTGAAGATGCTCAGGGAGAAGCCTAGGAATACAGACTGGTGGAGCGAAGTCACTGAAGAGGAAAAAATTGCAATTGATAAAGGACTGGCAGATATCAAGTCTGGACGCGTAACGCCCCACAAGGAAGCCAAGAAGCTTTATGAAAAATGGCTTTAAGTTATTTTGGTCAGATCAGGCATTATCGGACTTACAAAACATCATTAAGTATTTATCTGAAAATTGGTCTCAAAAAGAAATTCAAAATTTTGCGAAGCGACTTGACAAGAGGCTTAATTTAATTGCAACTAATCCCGAATTATTTCCCAAAACAGCAAAGAAAAAAAATGTAAGAAGGTCTGTCCTTACAAGGCAGATTGTAATTTACTATACAACGAATAAAATGATGATCAACATCGTCAGCCTATTTGACACGCGTCAAAGTCCTAAAAAATTAAAATTATAAGAAATTACTCCTTATACTGATATTCCTTCCAATACCACCATTTCAGTTTTTTAGGATCGGGCTTTTGCGTGGAGGCAAAATAGACAGCACAGCGAAACGTATAGAGCATGCACACATCATGCTTCACCCCCGAGAGTGCATTTAATTTTTCATAGAGCGCCATCGGATTTTTATTCTTCAGGTCACTGATCTTCCGAATGCCAATGTTCCAAAGGTCATAAGAGCATGCCTTGCCGATGCCGGGGATTTGCCGAAGTTCTTTGAGTACACTACTCTTTTCGTCCATAGGTCTAATATTAAAACTAAAAGTTCAGTTGTCAGACTGAACCGATAGCTATCGGGTCGAAGCCGATTGAGCGAGTTTATATTTTGATTCTAAAAACTATTAAGCCCCTTCTTTAAATCCTCAATCAGGTAATCAGGATCTTCCAGTCCGATATAAAAACGGATCAACCGGTGATTGACATTTGCCGGATCAAAATCCTTGGCAGGGAATCCAATCACGGAAGGAATTACCAGCGACTCATGGCCTCCCCACGATACGGCAAGTAAGAAGCGCTGAAGTGAATTACAGAATTGCTCAACCTCATCAACGGATTTGGCACGAAGCACAATACTAAACAATCCGCCTGCATCTTTCATTTGTTTTTTAGCCAGCGCAAGTTGAGGGAAAGAAGGATGAAATGGGAAAAGTACTTTTTCAATTTTGGGATGCGAGGCCAGGGCATCCACTACCTTCTTCGTGCTTTCGCAAATTCGCTTCATGCGAACATCCAAGGTGCGCAATCCGCGAATCAACAACCAGGCGTTCATGGGAGAAATGTTGCCACCGATGTTGAGGAACTCCGCATCAAAGATTTTTTTGATCATCACTTTAGAACCCGTAACGACTCCGGCCACCACGTCACTGTGCCCTCCAATGAATTTGGTTGCCGACTGCGCCACGAGATCAATGCCCATGGTATAAGGTTGTTGATTCAACGGGCTACAATAACTGTTGTCGATCATGGTAAGGATGCCTTTGCTTCTCGCCAGCTTCGCTACCGCTTCGAGGTCCTGCAGTTCGTAGGTGAACGTGTTGGGGGATTCTAAATAAATGACTTTGGTATTGGGTTGGAGAGCCTTGGCAAAGTTTTCCGTTTGGGTTCCATCGACAAACGTAGTAGTGATGCCAAACTTGGGAAGCAGCCGTTCAAACAGTTTGATGGTCCAGCTGTAAGGCTTCGCTACACTCACCACATGATCGCCCTGATTTAAGATGGCGAGAAGGGGAATAGCAATCGAGGCAATGCCGCTGCCAAAGACCAGTGCATCTTCAGCTCCATCCAGCGCAGCCAGTTTTTTGCGGAGAATGTCTACCGTGGGATTATTCCCTCGTGAATACAGAATCGAATAATATTCATCCGCCAGACCTTGGCGGAAGTCAGCAACGTTTTTAAACGCAAAGTTGCTGCTTTGAATAATAGGAGGAGCAATCGCATTAAAATACTGATCGCGTTCTTCGCCCAGTTCATTGAGGATGTAGGACAGTTCCATAGTTTAATTCAAATTACTTATTACTTACTACTTACTACTTACTTCTCCCTCCCCACCAACTTCTTCAACCCCCAATACAACGGAAAGCCCGAAATAAACAAAACCACTCCAATCAGCGAAGCGCCCGGATTGGAAATCATCACACTGATGTTGACCAACGAATATAAAATGATAAAAACAATGGGCATCCACGGATAGCCCGGTATTTTATAGATGCCCTCCGGGTCGCCCGACTTCCTGGCGCGATACCGCAAGACAAAGATGGCCGCGGAGGCCGTGATCATGCTGATGGAATCAAAGAACATCACATAGTTGAGCACCTGAATAAACGAAGAAGAGAAAAAAAGCGTGATGATGATCACCGCTACAAAAAACGTAACACCAAACTCCTGCACCTGCGTTTTCTCATTTACTTTTTTAAACAAAGGAGGCAACACCTTGTCTTCCGCCATGGCATAATACACCCGCGGGTTGCTCATGATGGACGCATTGACATACGCCATCACCGACAGAAACATAATCACGGCCACCGCTTTGAAGGCATAAGTCCCCAGCAACACACCCGCTACATCCGCTGCCAGTGTGGTGGACGCTTTCAATCCATCAAACCCCAACACACGAAAGAAAGAAATATTCACCAGCAGGTAGAGCGAGAGAATAATAGTAATACCAAAGAGAATGGCGCGTGGCATCGTGCGTTGTGCATTGGAAATGTCGCCACCAAAATTCATGGTCTGTTGATAACCACCATAGGTGTAGAAGACAGGAATGAAACAAAGCCAGAATGCTTTCAACATATCCGAGTTGGATAGCGCAGTAACCGGAGGCGTGGCCATCGGTGCAGCGGGTGCAACAAACACCGCCACGATCAACAAGACAATCATGGAGATCTTAATCAGCATGAGCACATTCAAAATGCGCGCGCTCATCTTAATGCCGAGCATGTTAATACCAAAGAGCAAGGCGATAGACGATAAGGTAATGATGCGCATGCCCAGCGTATGCTCGGTGTGAGGAAGGAGGAGAGGCAGAATATATTCCGCCCCGATGATGGCCACGCTGGCGGTAGCCGCAGCGTTGGAGATCACCGTGATCCAGTTGACCATGAAGGCAAACGCAGGATGATAACAATGTGAGAAGAGTCTGTAAAATCCTCCTGCGGCCGGATAGCGTGAACCAATTTCCGCAAAGGTGAGCGCACCAAAAAGACTGACGAGGGCGCCAATGATCCACGCGGCAAAGAAGATGAAAGGAAGTTCTGCTTTTTGTGCCACCTCTACGGGTGTGCGGAAGATACCCATCCCGATCACCAGACTCACGACAATCATCGTGAGATCAAACTGACCGAGCTTGGGTTTAATAGACACGCGTACGAAGTCGGTCGCCTAAATGAAGTTGAATGCCGAGAGCTGCTTGCACCGGCACACTGGTAAAATAAACATCACTCGGCAAGGCCACATTCAAGCCAAGCTGAATAATGCCATTCAAATTTCCGATAAGCGGGAATCTGCCTGTCAATGCCGGCTCAAAAAAGAGATGCGGACTCTCGTCTGGTTTCTCGGTGGTAGCAGGAATGGTTGCCGTAGCGGCAGTGAACTCGGTAAAATCTACGAACGAGAAACGCGCGGTAAACGCAATGTTAAACTTCCTGTTGTTGGTGCCAATGGAAGGTTGAATGAAGATGCGTGTGTACTTGTAATCCGTGACGAGCTCTTGTTGTCCGAAGGTGGAGAAGAAAAAATTATATTGTCCCTGCCCGGTGCCACTGCCCGCACCATAGCCCCCAAAGAGTTCAAAGCGCCTGGAGCGCGTGTTCTTGAAATAACCCAAACCCCCTTCATAGTAATTGTTCTCACGGGTAAAACCCTGTGCGGAATTCTCTTCTTTCAATCGGGCATAATTTCCCATGAGGGCCACGTTGTCCGACACAGCATACGCCAGTTGCGCTTCAATGCCCGTGGTGACATAAACCGTCCCCTGAAACTCTCCTCGTTCAGCAAACAAAGGAACATTGCGCACATTGGGCACGTAGGTGGGTGCACAACCGGAAATAAGAAGTACTAATAAGAGTAAATAGCGCATGGATATGGATTGAAAAGTTAAATTAGCTAAAAATCACAAGATGCAATTCAATCGGCAGGAGGTAAATCAATTAATACGGCAACGCAGGTCTGTTTTCCCCAAAGACTATACGGGCGAAACCGTAGCAGACGCCATCGTAGAACAATTGTTAGAGAATGCCAACTGGGCCCCCACCCACAAGCTCACTGAGCCGTGGCGGTTTCGCGTGTTTACGGGAGCCGGATTACAAACCCTGGCCCGTTTGCAGAGCGACTGTTATAAAAAAGTGACGGAAGCCAACGGTACGTTTAAGGAAGATCGCTACCAGGCACTGTTGAACAAACCTTTACTATCCTCACACATCATCAGCATCGGTATGAAGCGCGATGAGAAAGCGAGCGTGCCGGAAGTAGAAGAGATCGGTGCTGTCTTTTGTGCCGTGGAGAACATGTACCTCACCGCTACCGCCTATGGCATCGGATGTTATCTGAGTACCGGAGGCATTACCTATTTTGAAGAAGCAAAACCACTCTTTGGCTTACACAGTGAAGATAAGCTCCTCGGCTTTTTACATCTCGGTGTACCTAAGACTTTATCTACCGAAGGTAAAAGAAAACCGATAGGAGAGAAAGTAGTTTGGATGAGATCATAATTGACAATGGATAATGTACAATTGACAATTTGTAATGTTCTAAATTGTAAATTGCTCACTGTCAAATATCCATTGCCCATTGTAAATTGTTCATTGTCCATTTATTCATGAATCACATCCCCACCCAGTCCGACATCGAACAAGCCCACGAGCGCATCAAAGTATACATCCACCGCACGCCTGTGCTCACCTCCAGCAGCCTGGACGAACTGGCTGGCTGCCAGCTATTTTTCAAGTGCGAAAACTTTCAGAAAGTAGGCGCCTTCAAAGCGCGCGGAGCCATGAATGCCGTATTATCCTTATCGCGCGAAGAGCGGGCGAAAGGAGTGGCCACCCATTCTTCCGGCAACCATGCACAAGCGTTGGCGCGGGCTGCGAAAATCATGGGCATCAAAGCGTACATCGTTATGCCACGCACGGCACCCGAGATAAAAAAGAAAGGCGTGAAAGGATACGGAGGAGAGATTACCGAATGCGAGCCCACCCTCGCCTCACGTGAGAGCACGCTGGCCGAAGTGATAAAAAAAACCGGAGCGGTAGAAATACATCCGTTCAATAATTATGATGTCATAGCCGGGCAGGCCACGGCCGCCAAAGAACTGATCGAAGAAATTCCCGGACTGGATTTTATCGTAGCGCCTGTAGGCGGGGGCGGACTGCTCAGCGGCACGGCACTCGCGGCACACTACTTTGCACCCACTACCAAAGTGATCGCAGGCGAACCCGAGCTGGCCAACGATGCCTGGCGTTCGTTGCGCTCCGGTCATATCGAAGCGGCCTCACCGCCCACCAGCATTGCCGATGGACTGCTCACCTCGCTGGGCGACAAAACCTTTCCCATCATCCGCGAATACGTGCGCGAGATCATCACCGTCTCCGACCCGGAAATCATAGCCGCCATGCGGTGGATCTGGGAGCGGCTGAAGATCACCATCGAACCCTCGTGTGCCGTGCCCTTTGCAGCCGTGCTGAAAGAAAAGGCAACCTTCACCAACAAGAAAGTAGGCATCATCCTCTCCGGAGGCAACGTAGACCTGAATAAAATCGCCAAACTCTTCGAGTAGCGCGAAGTAATCCCCCTTCCCTTTGTGTCATGCCGGGCAAGCGCTCATTAAGATCAAAGCGCATAACTATAACTGACCCGGCATCCCCCCGAATGAAAGCATAAGCATTGACCTTAACACATTCACAAAGTAGTCCCCCCGAATGAAAGCAATGGCGCGAAGTAACCCCCCAATTATCCATTATCCATTGTTCCTTGTTCATTATCCATTGTCCATTGTTCATTGTCCATTATTTAAGGGCGTGCCCCTCGTTCCCCTGTGAAGCGCTTGGCAAACTCGGGTCGGGCTATCCGCTACAAGCCACGCGAGGCGCGTGGGCTTTCCGCTACTATCCCTCACGCAAACTGAGTAACTTGAACTATGGATGTGCACGAACCCGAAGTGCGAAGCTACAACATGAGCCGGATCAAAGGCAAGAACACCAAGCCGGAGATGTTGGTTAGAAAATTTCTTTTCTCAAAAGGCTTCCGCTATAGACTCCATGTAAAGAACTTGCCAGGCAAGCCAGACATTGTTTTACCCAAATACAAAACCCTGATCTTTGTTCATGGCTGCTTTTGGCATGGCCATGAAGGATGTAAAGATTACGTAATCCCTAAAACGCGAACCGATTGGTGGATTAATAAAATCGAAAGAAATAAAGAACTAGATCGTCTGCATAAGGATAAATTAACTCAGGAGGGTTGGAAAGTTATGATGATATTTGAATGTGAATTGAAACCGAAAGTTCGAGAGGAGTCCTTAGAAAATTTAGCGAAGCAAATAAATAAGATTTGAATTGAAGAACAAGCGACAACCCACATTCATCGACCTCTTTGCGGGAGCAGGAGGTTTGTCTGAGGGATTTATGAGAGTCGGTTACAAGCCAATTGCACACGTGGAAATGGATGAAGCGGCTTGCTTTACCTTAAAAACAAGGGTCGCCTATCAATATTTAAAATCAAAAAATAAGTTTGATGAGTATGTAAAGTATCTCAAGGGATATATTGACAGAGAAACACTTTATGCCTTAGTGCCAAAAGAAGAAATGGAGAGTGTTATTAATCTGGCATTAAGTGACGACAATAACAAGGAGATTTTTAAGCAAATTGATGCGCTTCTTGATGGCAAAGGTGTTGACCTGATCATTGGGGGGCCTCCGTGCCAGGCATATTCTTTAGTGGGGCGTGCGAGAAGCAAAGATGGAATGAAAAGTGATCCTCGCAATCTTCTGTATTTGCAATATGCCAAATACTTAAAAAAATATACTCCCAAACTATTTGTCTTTGAGAATGTACTTGGTCTGCGTTCTGCGGGGGGAGGAGAGTATTTCTCTAAAATGAAGGATGAGTTTGATAAAATCGGGTATAATGTTCAAGACTTTCTTTTTAATGCTAATGATTTTGGTGTTCTTCAAAATAGAAGGAGGATTATTTTAATTGGGTACAGAAGAGAACTTAAGTTTTCCGAACCTGAATTTAAGTCGACAGGAAATAAATCATATAAGGTACAATCTGTTTTTCATGATTTACCAAAGCTTCACGCTGGTGAAGGGAAAGATAAAGATGATAAGTATCAAAAGACAACTAATAAATATCTGGAGGAGGCACATATAAGAAATGGTATTGATGTGCTTACACAACATGTATGCAGACCGCACACAGATCAGGATAAAGAAATTTATAGAATAGCTGTTGATCAATTAAAAGGAGGGGAGAGATTAGATTATACGTCACTTCCAAAAAGACTAAAAACCCATAAAAATCAACATTCATTTTTTGATCGATTTAAAGTAGTGGATGCAAAAGCTACTTCTGCCCAAACTGTTGTGGCGCACATCGCCAAAGATGGACACTACTACATACATCCAGATATTAGTCAAAACAGATCGATTTCAATCAGGGAAGCAGCAAGATTGCAGTCATTTCCAGATGATTTCTATTTCGAAGGTGTAAAAGAAGGGAGAAATAGAACTGCTGCATTCAAACAAATTGGAAATGCTGTACCTCCACTGATGGCCCAAGCAATTGCAAACAAACTTATAGAAATAATGTAAGCCCCTATATGGAAAGCAATCATATTCTGTGCCTGGCGCGAGCTATTGTCATTCACGATTTATGAGTCGGTATATTCGGTGCTCGGTTATAGAATTCGTTAATTAAATGTTTAAGTAGAGGGCTTACAATATGTATGAATCAAAGGCAGAAATTGTAGACCCGAGTCCAAAATCCACAATCAATTCATACAGAAGTTTTGGTTATAATTTGTCTACGGCAATTGCTGATATAGTGGACAATAGTATTTCCGCAAGCGCTGATGCAATTCGTATTGAATATAGTTGGAGTGGTCAGGGTTCTTTCATTTTTATTTTAGATAATGGAAATGGAATGAATAAGGAAGAGCTTGTTCTTGCCATGACGCCTGGAAGCAAAGATCCCGAAGAGGAACGATCAGAAAAGGATTTGGGGAGATTTGGGATGGGATTGAAAACGGCCTCATTTTCTCAGTGCAAAAGGCTAACCTGTATTACAAAGCGAGAAGGATTTCATGCTATTAAAAGATGTTGGGATGTTGACTTCATAAATCATGAAAAAAAATGGCAATTGCTGGATTACGTTTCTGACACATCTTTTTTTGATAAAATAGAAGAACAAAAATCAGGAACTTTGGTATTGTGGGAGAAACTGGACAGAATTGTAGGCAACGCGGAAGCCAATAATGAAAGCGTAAAAAATGCTTTTTATCAGGAAATGCAAAATGTAAGACAACATCTAAGCATTGTGTTTCACAAATTCATCGAAAGCAAGCGAACAAAAATTTTCTTTCAGAATGAAGAGATTGAACCTTACAATCCTTTTTTGTTGAATTTAAGTCCCAAACCCGAAATGGGGTTACCTGAAAAATTCGGAAATGTAGAAATTACTTATTTTATTCTACCTCACATGTCCGAAATTGGCAAAGAGGATTACGAAAAGTCAGGAGGTCCACTAGGTTGGTTTCAGCAACAAGGATTTTATATTTATCGAGGTGACAGATTACTGGTTGCCGGTGATTGGCTTGGGTTGGAGAGAAAAAGAGACTATTCCAAACTTGCACGAATTTCAATCAACTTTTCAAATGCAAATGATTTTAACTGGAATCTGGATATAAAGAAATCAATTGCAACTCCACCAGTTGAAATCAGGAGAGAGCTTGCACGAATTGCTAAAATCGCAATTATGAAGTCTGCAAGAATTTATAATTGGCGAGGGCAGAAAACAATTTTAGAAGGGCTAATTATGAACTACGAGCCTTTGTGGAAAGATGAAATCACAAGAGAAGGAAATAAAAAATATAAGATAAACAAAAAGCACCCGATAATTAGGTCGTTGCTTTCTGAAAATAGCAAGCTAGCAAGTAAAGCTTTAAAATTATTGGAGGATAATGTGCCAATAGAATTGATTTTAAGCAACCAAAATGAAGACCCTGCATTTCATGAATTAGAGAAGCAGGTGGAACAACCAGGCGATGAGTTAATTAATCTTGCTATTGAACTTTATAAAATACATCTATCCCAAGGTATTACCGAATCGCTGGCAAGGCAACAAATTATGAACGCAACACCATTCAATTTATTTCCCTTAATAAACGATTATCTGAAATGAGCTTACTTCAATCGGCAAGAGCAATATCGCATACTTTGCTAGCCTTACACGTTGGTGAAATTACTGATGATGTCCTTCTTAGCGTGATAGTAAAAGCATCAGCTATTAATATTGTCGATGGGCAAATGTTTGATAAACAGGAACTGTTTGAAATACTTCGTGCTGATTTCAGTGTTGGAAAAGGAAAGATAACAATTATGTCTGAAGAAGTTGAGCCCTGGCTTAACGCTGAGAAAGCCAATATCAACCCTGAGTTATGGAACAGATATAGATTGTATATGTCTGAAAGTGACCCGTCTTTTCCTGTCAATGACTTAGATGATTTTACAGACAAGATTCTTGACAAATGCGTTAACCCCAAAAAGCCTGGATCGTGGGACAGACGTGGGATGGTTGTCGGCCATGTACAGTCTGGAAAAACCTCCAATTACGTAGGTTTAATAGATAAGGCAACTGATGCAGGCTACAAACTAATCATAATTATAGCCGGGACCATCAGTTCTTTACGAAGACAAACTCAAGAAAGATTAGATTTAGGTTACATTGGGAGAAACAGTTCTGCCTTTATAAATAATCAAAGAGAAAACAGAGTTATTGGAGTCGGTAGATATAAGGTAAATACAGATATCTATTCTCTGACGTCTTCTTATTACAAAAGCAGCGATGAGGGGGACTTTAGTCAGTCAGTTGCTAACAGATTGAACATCCCCATTGGAAAAAACCCAGTTGTTTTTGTCATCAAGAAAAACAAGAGCATTCTTGAAAACCTCATTGACTGGTTGTCCAAAAATGAAAATGTCAGAACAGTTGACGGGAAACCAAAACTGTTTGATGTTCCTGCCTTAATAATTGATGATGAGGCTGATGCTGCCTCTGTAAATACTTCAAAGGATATTAACGAAATTAAAACAATTAACCGGTTAATAAGAACTCTGCTAAGTATTTTCAACCAGAATACGTTTGTCGGGTATACAGCAACTCCATACGCTAATCTATTTATTCCGCAAGATTTCAATGAAGCGATGACGACAACAATCAAAGGAAAGGAATACAAAATTGGGGAAGACTTGTTCCCTAGGGATTTCATCATAAACATTAAAGCACCTACGAATTATATTGGCGCGGCAAAAATATTTGGCTATGAGAACCCTGTTCCTGAACTCACGAGAGAGCCGTTAGATATTTTTCGGGGAGTTGACGATTATGATCCGCCATTTTTTAAAACAATCAATAAACATAATAAAGAAGATCTACCTGAATATCTGCCGGCAAGTTTAGAGGGTGCAATCAAATCGTTTATTCTTACTTGCACAATCCGGAGAGTGCGGGGACACGAAAACAAACATAACTCAATGCTTGTTCATGTAGCTTTGCTGGTGAAGCGGATAGATAGGGTGGCATACCTTGTTAACGAGAAAACTAAGGAATACAAAAATGCAATTCTCAGTGATGATAAAAGATTGATACAAGAACTTAGAAATTTATACGAAATCGATTTTCTGCCAACCACCAGAAACATTTTAGAAAATCTTGACTACAAGGACATTCGGATTAAGGAGCATTCTTGGGAGGAAGTAAGGCAGGAACTTAAAAAGGCAGTTTCAAAAATTGAAGTGCGATCCGTTCACGGCACTCGGTCAACAACCAATTTGGAATATCATAATATTGAGGAAATTGATTACGGCAGATACGAAAATGGCTTATCAGTTATTGCGATAGGCGGAAGTCGTTTGTCAAGAGGAATTACACTGGAAGGTCTGTCCGTAAGCTACTACCTGCGAACAACCAAGATGTATGATACTTTAATGCAGATGGGACGCTGGTTTGGCTATCGCTCTGGTTATGTTGATTTATGTAGGTTATTTACGACAGGCCAGATTTTTGAGTGGTTTAACCACATCACTATGGCTACTGAAGAAATGCGCAATGATTTTGATGAGATGACTGCGGCCCTTCAACGCCCGAAGGATTTCAGACTTAAGGTAAGAAATCATCACGGATTGCTTACAATCACAAGCCTTACGAAACTCAATTTTTCTGAAAACATAGAGATTTCATTTTCGGGCTCAAATATTCAAACATATCTGTTGCTAAAAACCAAGAATGCTATTGAAGCTAATTTTAATTCCCTTAGAAAACTTGTTGGTTCTATTGGTTTCCCAGATAAAACAAACAGAACAGAATTTAAAGGAAAAATAAGGTATTTATTTTATCCAAATCAAAACGTTGATTCAATTTGTGATTTCGTTGAAGCGTTTAAGATTGAACAGCCAAGTATCAAAAATGTAGTTTTAAGTCAATACATTAAGACTCAAGAAAAGAAAAACAAAATTTCTCAATGGAGCATCTGCATTGTGTCAAATACTGACGATAGAGTTTTTATAGATTACAAAGGAAATACACTTCCGACTGAAAGACAGCCCAACGAAGATGTCACTCCGTATGTCCTCCAATTCACTGAGGAAACCATACAGCTTTTTTGCAGTGTTCGTAACCAACCTAAAAGTTCACGAAGTGGTCAGTACTACACAATCGCCAAAAACCAGATTGATGATTTGAAAGCGCGACAAGTTGATTTAAAAGTCAATAACCTTTCAGACAATAATCAGATTAAAGACCAAAGAGCATTAGAGAAGAAAGGCCTCTTATTGATTTATACGTTGGATGAAAGGGGAACGCCAGGTATAAACAACAATATTCCAATTGTAGGTTACAGTTTACATTTTCCTAAAATAGAAGATGAAATAAAAGTATCTTATACTTCAACGATCAATAGGGGATTTGATGATGAGATAATGGATGATGACGACTTTACCGAAAGCGAGTAACTATGATAAACGTTAAGTCAATTTGGGAAAGCCAAAAACCAACTGGTGATATTATCATTAAAACCAGAATTGATGAAGTGGTGCATCTGAGTTGCTATGCAGCTACAAATCATATCACAGGTCAACACTTGTACATAATGTCTTTCTCTAAAAATCTGGAAATTCCCGAATTGAAAAACTATCGGTTTAAAGGGGCTGAGATATTTTCGATTGAGGTAGGGGATGTTCGTGAATTTAATGTTTATCTGCTGGATAATAGCCTAAAGGACATCTTTTCGTTGTTCATTCAAAATATCTTGGAAGAAATCGTCAATACGGTCACAGAGATGGAGGCGTTGACAAACACGCTTAATGTAGTTTCAAAGTGGAAACGGCTTTTCGATAAAATCAATTTCAATGGACTAACCACCGAGCAACAAAAAGGGGTTATAGGCGAATTGCTTTTTTTTAACTTCCTGTTAGATAATCAAAAATCTTCTGCAAGTGTTTTGAATGCTTGGACTGGGCCTGATTTTGAAGATAAAGACTTTGTTTTTGGGTCGGTTGGGATTGAAATAAAACTTACCTCTTCAAAATATCCAAAAATTAAAATCACAAGTGAAAGACAACTTGACGGTCAAAATCTAGATGAACTTTTTTTAATCTTGTATACAACTGAGGAAGTTAAGGAAAATGGTTTTTCATTAAATTCATTGGTGGAACAAACAAGGCAAAGAGTTTCGAATAACCATGATGAACTGAAATATTTTAATGAGAGACTCTTGTTATTGGGGTATCTCGATGATGACAGCGATTATTACAATAAAATGTATTCTCTTAAAAAGACTTTCAACTTTGTTGTTGTTTCAAATTTTCCTAGAATAATAAAAAGTCAGATTCCGTTGGGAGTTTACAACACCTCTTATTTCATTGAGCTTTCCGCAGTGGAGAAATTTATCACCGAGCTAGAAGTACTTATTCAAAAGATTTAGTGAATGGAAAGAGCGCTGCGAAACTACATTGATGAATTAAAATCTGATGTTGCTTCGTTGGTTTATTCCGATGGCGAAGGGGCTAGCTTTGAAGATAAATTTACAGAATACTGTATTGAAGTATTCGAATCAATTGGCAAATCCGAAGGGGCTCGTGTATTATCCTATGTTCATCCAAACAATCAGGGAGGTGTAGACTGGAAAATAAATGGCTATTGCTTGAAGGACCAGAATAAGGATGAGAATGGAAAAATTTATTTTGAGACTTTGGACTTGTTTATTACCAACTATAAAATTGAAAGCTTCGAGTACAACATTTCTAAAGACGAATACACCAAATTACTTAATCAGATAAAGCGGTTCATTAATTCAGCGCTTAAGCGCCATATTGATTACATCGATAAGTCTCATGAGGAGTTAATTGAACTGATTAAAATTATAGGAAAACAAGGGAATGACTTTGACAGAATTAATATCTATTTGCTGATAAATGGTTTCTCAAGCCATGAGAGAGAGAGTATGGAAATTGGCAATATCGAAGTTTTTGTGCACACTTGGGACGTGTCCAGATTATTCAAGATTAATGAGTCAAATAGTATTCATGAACCGATTGAAATAGAGTTTGAAAAATTTACAGATAATGGAAAAGGTTTGCAATGTTTGAAGGTTCCAGCTATTGATGAATTGTACGATTGCTATTTAGCCATTATACCAGGAGAAACTCTAGCGAAACTTTATAAAGAATTTTCTAATGAATTGCTCGAAAGTAATGTTCGTGCATTTTTAGGGCAAGCAGGCAAATTTAACAAAGGAATCAGAGATACAATCCGCGACAAACCGCAGATGTTCCTTCCTTATAATAACGGGATAACTGCGACAGCAGAAAGTGTAGAAACGAAGTATTTGAATAACCAGTTGATCATTACCAAACTCAATGATTTTCAGATTGTGAATGGCGGCCAAACAACAGCTTCGCTTTATCACACGCAGAAAAAATTCAAAGATACTGACCTGAGCAAGATATTTGTTCAGATGAAACTTACTGTTATCAAGGATAAAGAGCAAAAGAACATTGAAGTTCCGAATATTTCGCGATTTGCCAACAGTCAGAATAAAGTTTCAGAACTAGATCTATCTTCAAACAATCCATTTTTCATTCAATTGGAAAACTTGTCGAGAAAGAAATATGTTATTAATCCTGAGAATAGAAATCAGTCTCTATTATGGTTCTTTGAGCGTACAAACGGTCAATATCGCGAAACATTGAACAAACAAACCCCAGCCCAACAAAAGAAATTCAAAGAGCAAAACCCTTCAAACCTAAAGTTTGTAAAATCAGATGTTGCAAAATTCATTAATGTTTGGGATTTGGAGCCACACTTTGTTTCACAGGGCTCGCAAAAGAATTTTATTCATTTCACAAAGAAAATAAGTGAGTTAGTGAGTAAGAAAAAGCTCCCAGGAGAGAACTTTTACCGCAAACTTATTGCAAACGCTATTCTATTCAGAAAAGCAGACAATCTTTTTGGAAGAAAAAATGTAGATGCAATTGGGGATACCAATTTGAAATCGTTCACTGTCGCTTATACTGTTTCATATTTACATTTTCTCGCTAGCAACCGTCTTGACTTATGGAAAATTTACGAAGAACAGCGGACAGATGATGTTTTGAACGTTCATTTGAAGAAGCTTTTAGTTTTTGTGTATAACCACCTTGTCTCGGAAGCTAATAACAGCTTGATTTCAGAGTATGCAAAACGAGAATCTTCTTGGAGTAAGCTTAAAGGGACAATTTATCCCGAAAATTTGACCAAAATCTTAAAAGATTATCTGATTTCGGTTGAAGAAAGAGATCAGAGAGAAAATGAGAAAGAAATTGTCGGAAATGAAACTGAAAATACGATTTTTTTAATAAGTCGAATTCAGAAAATGGGATTAAAGTTCTGGGACGGATTCCGAACCTACGTGGATAAAGACAAACCTGATGGGTTTGAGTTTGTTATAGCTTTGGACCTGCGAAAAAAAGTAAAAGAGCAGAAAAATTTGACTTCTCAAGAACTGACTTTCGGAAAGAAGGTCCTTGATTACGTGGATTCAAATCCAACCCTCCTTGACAAGATAAAATCGTATTCAAAATTTGAAGAAATCGAAACTGTTGAAATAAAATTTATTTACGATCGCCTATTGCTTTTATCGAAGGATGAGTGGAAAAGAATGATTGATCTAGCAAATCAGACCAAGATTTTTGATAATCTGGAGTTGGCAAATGTGAAATCAGTACAAGCTGCTTTGTCTAAAAAAGAGAATGTGAGGGAACAGTCGCTAATTAAAACCTATGAATCTTTAAAGAAATTGAAAAGATTTGGAGTTAATATTTAGACGTGGTTAATGTTACCGCAATGGTTATGCTTTTCATTTGCAGCACCCACGTTCTTGTTGGTCGCCTGACCAACAATTTGAAGTGCTTAGCAACATGAGGGACGTAATAACCCTTAGTAATGAATTGTAGGTAGAGAGTGGGGTAATTTTATGATGGGGTGTTGGTCAGGAGATATGTTCAAAACTAAAACTATTCAATATGCGCTTTGATGAAGTTGATCCTGAGACAATTATCACTGCTATTTCGGAACTATCACCCCGCAATCTGAAATTAATTCTTACGATCTATCATTCTCTAGGATGCATGATGACCAGTGATGAATTAAAAGCAAAAACAGGAATGCTGCCCGTTTCAGTTGGCCATGCTGGTAAACAGCTAGGTCGCCTATGTGGAGTTGATGACTTTGGCAGTTATTTAGATGGTAAGAAGTACCATGTAGCATATTTTCAAATGATAGGAAACTATGATCAACTTGGTTGGGTGATGAATCACAATCTACGAATTGCTATTAAGCACTGGCTGTTTTCATCCACTAAAATTAGTAATCATAAACCGAGCCCTAATCCTGGAAAAAATAACTTTTTCAAGTCAAAAACAAATAAAGAACTTGAGACAATGCTTAAAGTTTTCTCCTTTAGTTTTAATAATGGTGGCCAATTAGCAGATGATATCCAAGAAGAATTAAAGCAGCGTTCGATTGTTGGCCCAAAAAAGAAACAAAAATTCTAGTGGCAATGCCTGCGGCCCGGGTTATCCGCTGCAAGTTTCCCCGTTAGACCCGTTAGCCCCGTTTGCGCGCGTTTGTAACGCGAGCTAGATGGACTTTAAATTATTTAATAACTAATTCAACTTGATGGAAAGAATGACAAACAGAAGTAATCTAAATTTTCATTATCAAATGACCAAAGGTCGTTTGGCAGAAACGATAATTGAAGAAATGTTTATTAGCAGCGGCTACGAAGTTCATAGATTTGGTATGGAGAACATGGTTCCGGGCTTGGTCCGAAAGCTAAGCAATAACAAGTCTTATGCATCAAGTCAAATCAAGCAAATGCCGGACTTTGTGATGCACAAAGGAGATCAAATACATTTCGTGGAAGTTAAATTCAAAGGAGACGGAAAATATAGCATTAGTGATTTAGAAAGAGACAATAAAACATATCCGTACGAGGAATGTGTTTTGATAGTTGTTTCAAGAGATAAAATCAAGGCTTTAAGCGTGAAGGATTTGAATGATGGTGCGAAGATCACGCCTGAGTGTTACAACTATTTGGGTAAACGTAAAGAGTTTGATTTAGACAAGGGTATCATAAGCGACTACTTGAAAATTGTAGAAATCTTCTTTAGCAAAATCCCACCCACTTTAATGGAGTAGGCAGGTCCCCCAGTTCTTGTTGGTCGCCCTTTGTTCTCTTCATTCAAGCTGCTTTTACTTTCAGGTATTCATATAACTTCACCATGGCTAGTGTATCCATTTTACAATACGCCCGCAAAGCTTGCCGCTGTATGGTGGCCGTAATCTGATCCTGAAATTTCAATTGCGAATACACTAAGCTTGCCATTCCACCCTCGGCTATGTCCAATTCATCATAGCGAAGTTCCGGTATCAGCACGGGCAACACGGCCTTTATTGAATAACTTCCTCTAAAGTCAGGATGATAATACCATCTCTTTTGGAACGGAATCATCAGATCAAAAACGCGATCATTTATAGCGAGTAATTCAGTTTCAAATTGAGGGTATAGCTTTGCCAGATCTTTTATACGAGTTTTCTCAAAACCCATATTGTAGCAAATGATGCTTCCTGTTTGACCTAGTAGTTTAATCATGGCTTCGATCAATCCAGGTCGCGGATCATTCAAGCCGTCCCCGAGGTATTCAAAATGCTCCAGATCGGAACCTTCAAATTGTTGTACGTGAAGGGAAAATTGAAAGGGAATTTGTTGATAGGGTTTGCTGTCATCAAACTCGGGTATCCCAGGCATGATGGTTTCAAAATCAAAAAAGTAAACGGGGTAGGAGATGGGTTCTAGAAATTGTCTGATCTGTTCTTTATCGATATAGACTTCACCGGAACGGTAGTGAGCTAATTGCATTGCCGCATTGGTACTCATCTCAAACTCTAGCGGAATATCATCCAATTGTTGGTAGCCTTCTGAAAGTAGTTTCCATGCTATTTTAGGCGCAAAGTCGAAGACGGAGTTCTCTTTAGGTATATGTGCCCAGCAATGATTGGTAAAATCGCATTCGTACGGCTCAAAACAATGAGGGCCGATATCTATAATTGGCTCATCAGGTTGAGTCAATAAGGCTTTTAGTTCTTGAACTTTCTTTGATACAAATTCTTGTTGCTCCAACACTTGTTCCAGAATAGATTCTGTAGTAAACAACTGCCGGATATCCAATTTGCCTTTCCTTGTGTACTGATTGTTTAAATGAATAATGGAAATGTCTTCCAGTAGCAGTTGACAATTTTTCATCACGTAATATTGAAGAGCGACATCTTTTATATGCTGATCTTTAATCGAAAGATTGCTCTTTACTTCAAACGCGTACCACGATTTTCCTTGCTTAACCAAAATGTCAATGGCGCAAAGAACTCCTTCATACTGGAAGGCTGCTTCATAAATGATGGGCACATCCCT
>JANNQJ010000319.1:0-8522 GCA_031400675.1 Cyclobacteriaceae bacterium | reverse complement strand
TATGGACGTTATTGCTGCAATGGTCAGATCACTTTCTATGAATCCGACAGTACCCTTCTTATTCGTGGTGACTGAGCCACCATTTTCAAGCAGCTTTATCGTGGCATCCTTGACAGGAAGCCCTGTGGTTCCGTCCAACACCAGAAATTCAATTGCATAATTAGTTGCCTGTGAATCATCCTGATCACATCCTGAAAGGATGAAAACTAATGTACTTATAGAAAGTATTTTAGAAAGATTAATCATGAACGCAATCTAGTTAACGGTCTAAAAATAAGCTTTTGCCCTTCCTTTAGCGAAAATCAGACTACATCATTACTACATCAACGCGAATTTTAATGTATTGGCAGAGTTTTAAAATCATCTAATTAGTGGATGATTATCAATTGTTTTAAATTTTATAGATGACGTATAGTGTACTATCAGTATTGAGATTCGGCCTCTTTTTTGGCATTAATAATCCCCAACGGTCTCTTCCAATTGTGCCATTGCTTTCGCAAACTCCTCATCATTGGGTGCTACACCGTGCCATTTATGCGAGCCCATCATAAAGTCAACACCGAAGCCCATTTCTGTTTTCATGAGGTTCATAATGGGTTTACCTTTTTTGTCTAACGTTTGAGCATGCTCAAGACCTTCGATTACTTCTTCCAATTTATTTCCGTTGAACTCCTGTACAATCCATCCGAAAGCTTCCCACTTGGCTTTCAGGTCTTTCAAATCCAGAATATCTTTTACGGCTCCGTCAATTTGCTGGCCGTTATAATCAATCGTTGCAATGATGCTGTCTAATTTATTGTGGGCAGCGTACATGGCAGCTTCCCAAACCTGGCCCTCTTGCTGCTCGCCATCACCCATTAATAAATATATAAAGCTATTATCGTTGTTTAATTTTTTTGCCTGCGCTGCACCAGCCGCTACAGATAAGCCCTGACCCAATGATCCGGATGCTACACGAATGCCGGGCAATCCTTCATGTGTAGCGGGGTGGCCCTGAAGACGTGAGTTCAAAAACCTGAAAGTGGATAATTCTTTTGTATCGAAATAACCAGCACGGGCTAGTGTAGCATACCATACGGGTGAAATATGACCGTTTGAAAGAAAAAATAAATCTTCACCATGGCCATCCATATTGAACTTGGAATTGTGCTTCATGGTATGGAAGTACAAGGCCACAAAAAACTCCGTACAACCCAACGATCCACCCGGATGGCCGCTTTGGCAGGCATGTACCATACGCACAATGTCTCTGCGGATTTGGGAAGTTAGTTTTTTGAGGTGGTTCAGGTCGAGCGTTGGCATACGTTAAATTTGGGCGAATATCTTAGTTTTCTTATGAAAGAAAAACAGCTAATTTCCATTCATAAATTCCAGACTATGAAAAAGCTTTCACTCATTTTAATTGTAACCCTCTCGGCAATTGTACTCGCTGCACAACCTGACTTAAAGAAGCTTGATGCTTACTATGCTAAAGCCTTGAAAGACTGGGATGTACCGGGCATGAGTGTGGCCATTGTTAAGGATGGCAAAGTCATCTTCAGCAAAGGGTATGGGGTTAAAGAGTTAGGCAAGCCGGAAAAGGCGGATGAGAATACGTTGTATGCTATCGCCTCAAATTCTAAAGCCTTTACAACAGCTGCCATTGCCATGATGGTGGAGGAGGGAAAATTATCACTGGACGATAAGGTTCGGAAATTCCTTCCATATTTTGAGTTATACAGTCCGTTTGTGTCGCAGGATATAACTGTGCGTGACTTATTGTGCCATCGGGTGGGGTTCGAGACATTTAGCGGTGATGCTATTTGGTATTTGTCCGATCATTTAAGTGCGGAGGATATTATTAAGCGTGCAAAGTATTTACCACAGACCTATAACTTTCGTGCGGGCTACGGTTATTCAAACATCATGTACATCACAGCAGGGGAGGTAATGAAAACAATTACCGGTAAAACGTGGGGGTCGACAATTCAGGAAAAGATTTTTGCTCCGCTGGGAATGGATCGATCAGTAACCTCCAGTAAAGACATCGGAAAGAAGGGAAACTATGCGACACCACATGGTATAGTAGAAGATAAACATAATCCGATTGCGTGGGAAGATTGGGAAGCGATAGCGGCCACGGGAGGAATAATTTCAAGCGTAAAAGATATGTCGAAGTGGATGATCTTTAATCTCAATAATGGCATTTCAGGAAAAGATACCTTGCTAACACCTCAGCTAAGAAATACACTTTGGACACCGCACAATATTTTTACCGTCAATCATACTGATGATAATTACGATACACATTTTCGTGGTTATGGACTAGGTTGGGACCTATCGGATTATAAAGGAAAAATGCGTGTAGGACATACGGGCGGTTATTCGGGAATGCTTTCCATTGTTGCCCTTATTCCAGATGAAAAATTAGGCGTGGTTGTTCTTACTAATGGCATGAAAGGCGGATTGATGAGTGCCGTTGCTAACTATACCATTGACGCATTCTTAAATGTTAAAGAACGAGATTTATCTGCCGAATATTTAGCAAACTCAAGAAGGAGACAGCAAGCCGATACACGCATCAGCGATAGAGAGAAAGCGCGCGTGCTGAATACAAAACCTTCAGTACCAATCGAAAAATATGTTGGAACATATTTAGCCGATATCTACGGTAACATTGAAGTGAAGAAGGAAGGAGATAAGCTTCGGCTTTCATTCGAACACTCTACACGGTTTAACGCAACCCTCGAGCATTGGCATTATGATGTATGGAAATTAAAATGGGATAATGCCGACAACCTCTCCTGGTTTCAGTTCGGCACTGTTCGATTTGAGTTAGATAACAATCTAAACGCAACAGGTCTGGATTTTGACGTACCCAACGATGATATTTGGTTTTATGAGTTAAAGCCTAAGAAGGTTAAGTAAGCTAAATAAACCCGTCACTTCGAGCAGAGCGAGAAGTCCCCAATTCAGTACTCTCAATCTGGGGGTTTCTCAGTCGTGCCTCCTTCAAAATGACGTTGGTTTAATTACTTCTTTTTCCTCACTGCTTTTTTAGCAGCTTTCTTTACAGTCTTTTTCTTTGCAACTTTTTTTGAAGCCTGCCTTGCTGCTGGTTTTGTAGGAGAAGTTCCAATACCTTTTAAAATTTGATCGGTATGGTTCTTGGTATCTACTTTTCCGATGACCTCATCAATTATTCCGTTTTCATTAATGATAAACGTAACCCGTGCGGTGCCCATGTATTTCCTGCCGTACATGGATTTTTCAATCCATGTGCCGTACTTGGTGTGAAGTGTTTTATCGGTATCGGCTAACAACTGAAAGGGAAGTTTTTCTTTTTCGATGAATTTGCGGTGTGATTTTTCATTATCCGTACTCACACCCAGTACCTCGTAACCCTGTTTTTGCAATACTTTATAATTGTCTCGCAAGTTGCACGATTCAGCCGTACATCCTGGTGTCATGTCTTTCGGGTAGAAGTAGAGTACTAATTTCTTTCCTTTAAAATCGGTGAGTTTAACATCTTTGCCATCCTGATCTTTTACTGTAAAGTCTGGGGCTTTGTTTCCTGCTGTTAGTGCCATAGTTTATTGAATTTTATAGTTGAGGACTTTTTTATTTCCAGCGTTGTCCGTTACGATTAATTCCAAGTCACCTTTTAACAATTCATTTTTTGATTGTCTTTCGGAAAAGATCACATCATTTTTAGCATCGTAGTTCATTAACAACCATTTGCCGTTAATGGTTACTTCAAAGCTTGCAATACCTGACAAATTATCATTAATCTTAAAACGAACGGCCTGATTGTTGGCGTAAATAAGATTGATGGTGGGTGGAACCGTATCGGCTAAAATAGTAAAGTGTCCAAACTCTCGTGTAGTAAAGTTGATACTGCCATTCATCCATTTTCCTCCTTCATAACTGTATTCTTTACCTATGATCCGATAGATGCCTACATTTTTGTCTGAGGGATAACTCAAGACTGGCCTGACCGTTACTGAAACACTTCGATTTAAAGGAACCAAAGGGCTACCAATAGTAAAGATTTCCGTGTTGCCAGGTGTAAGTTGATGCAACGCATTAAAGTACAGGGTATCAAACAATGCATTTTTCGGAAACTGAACATCCAACGGAACGCTGTAGTACTTGTATTGCGTACCAGCTGGTATCACGGCCTTAATATTGGGTAACAGTGATTGACCGCATACATTCACGGAATCCGGAATTTCTTTTCTTAGGTCAAAGAGGTAGACAGATTTACTTTTACTGAAGTAAGTTGGCTCTAATTCATTCGGTGTTCCGCTGAAGTAGACTAAAGCTTTTTTACCTAAACAGGGTTGCGTTGTAATAGCAAGTGTGTTTTCCTGAATATCGTAAGCAACAGGAATTTTAGCAGCCTCTAAAGTATTAACTTGTTTGATAGACGTACTGGGTTTTAATCGTAGGGTGGCCTGCGTGGTGTTCCCATATATGTCTTTCAGCTCAATCAGCACATTGGAAATCTTATCAGGATTAACTTTTATTTGACCGGTCCCAGGAGAGCTATTATAAAAATTTAGTTTGTTGCCATCGTCTATGTAAAGTTTGTAAAATCTGTTGCCTTGATTGCGCAAGGTTTTAAAATCGATTAAGGTGTAGATGCCGCGTGACTCTGAAAGATTTAGTTCTTCAATCTTTTGGCTGAACACTTTCTGACTATCCACAAATACTTCGATGTAGTTGATGCCACATTTGTACCGGGCATTGTCTACACGGTCGTAACCAAGTAATTCAATTCCAATATTCCCGGATGCTAATATGGGAACATTGAGCGTATAATTTTTTCCAACCCTGGTGACATAAAATTCATATCTCCCGAAACGATCATTGATCCTAGAATTAATATCCAGTGTTTTCAATGCAATTTTCTGTACAAGGGGAGCAGTTACATCGTACACTTCTGAAAATTCGAATTTCAACGGATCTAGCGCCTGATTATCCCTTCGAATATCAAAATGTAAGTGCGGCCCTCCCGATGAGCCGGTATTACCGGCAAAGGCTATGGTGTCACCTTGCTTTACATTGAATTGCCCATTTTGAAAAGTAAGTTCAATGCTGGAAGTTTTTTGCCTGTAGCGTTCATTCAGAATGTACTCTCCACTAGCTCCATTGAACTTATCGAGATGGCCATACAATGTAGTAGTGCCATCGGGGTGTGTAACATACAATACATTTCCATAACCCCCGGGGCTTACAGCCGCGCGCGAAATGTAACCACTTTTGGATGCCAGCACTGCCCAACCGATTTCATTGTTCGTGCGAATGTCTATACCTGAATGGAAATGTGTATTTCGGAGTTCGCCCATGGTTCCAGCCAAGGATCCAGGTTGCCCTGGCTTTAAGGGGAAGATGTATCTTTCTTCACGTACTGTTTTCGAGTCGACTTCACTAAACTGCGCACAGGTAGTGTACGCCACAAACAGGAATAGAATACTTAAACTACTTAACCTCAAATTCCAACAACTTTTCATTCTCAATGTATGCGGATAAAACGTTTCCAACGGTTACGGCACTTACACCTTTTGGTGTGCCGGTAAAAATATAATCACCAGTTCGCAGGGTAAAAAATTTCGACAGATAGCTAATGATGTACTCAAAATTAAAAAGCATGAAACTTGTGTTGCCTTGTTGTTTTAGTTGACCATCAATCTGTAAACTAAAATTGATATCTTTTAAACTCTTGAACTCGCTCACGGGAATAAACTTATCGGAGAGGGGAGCGGAGCCATTAAACCCTTTAGCGATGTCCCATGGCAAACCTTTCTCTTTTGCTTTTGTTTGCAGATCGCGTGCGGTGAAATCAACCCCTACACCAATGGAGTCGTAATACTTGCTCGCAAACTTCTCTTCAATGTTTTTTCCTTCTTTACAAATCCGAAGCACCAATTCTACCTCATGGTGGATATCCTTTGAAAACTCAGGGTAATAGAATGGTCCGTTGTTTCGGATAAGCGCAGTGTCGGGTTTGGTAAAGATGACCGGTTCTTCAGGTCGCTCGTTTTTTAGCTCCTCAATATGCTCTACATAGTTTCGGCCAATACAAAAAATTCTCATAGGTTATTTCTGTAGTTCAAGGATCGTTGCCGATTTTGCCGGTAACGAAAGACTCTGCAAGGTAGTAAGGGATTCGTTGGTAATAATATTTTTTCCACTGCTATATCCGGTGAGGCGTTCGTTGAAACGTTTGGTGTCGAGTGTTTTAGCCTCATTCGTATTATTCAGAATCACCATCACACTTTCTGAGTCTGAATAGCGGAAGTATACATACACGCCATTCTCCGGGAGGAAGTGCATGAATTTACCGTTGTGAATAACAGATTTGTTTTTACGCCAATTCAAAAGAGTCTTGAGATAGATAAAAACTTCGTTTTGCTCGGCTGTTATGCCTTCAGCCGTAAACACATTTTGCGTATCTCCTTTCCAGCCTCCGGGCATATCGGCACGTAATACCCCGTGATTACCACCATCTCCCAACATCCCGATTTCACAGCCGTAGAATATTTGTGGCACTCCACGAAGGGTGAGCAATGCTGCAAAGCCCATCTTTTGTTTGTTGATGTCGCCACGAACCGAAGTGGCGAACCTGGATAAGTCATGATTATCCAGAAAAGTAAGATTGTTACTGGCGTTTTTGTAGACTTGGTCTTGGGCAAGCGAATAGTAAATCCTATAAAGCCCATTGTCCCATCCTTCCTCTTCATTGAATGCTCTGTTAAAAGCTCCCATCAAGGCAAAATCTGTTACACTTGGTAAATTTCCCTGGTATCCATCCAAGTTTGTGGAGTTGGGTTGATAATAAGAAGTTACTGAAGGGCGTTCGTCCCACACTTCGCCCACGATGTTGAAGGCAGGATATTCATTTAATACAGTTTTACACCATTCCGACATAAACTGTTTGTCATTATAACCATGCGTATCCATTCGGATGCCATCGAGTTGTGCATACTCAACCCACCAGATACTATTTTGAACAAGATACTTAGCGAGGATAGGATTGTTTTGGTTGAGGTCAGGCATATGATCTACGAACCAACCTTTTTCCATTTTATTGATATCAAATTGTGATGCGTATGGATCGGAGGGAACAATAACGCGATAGTTTGTATTGCCAAATTCTGATTTTTGATGATACCAGTCTTTAAGTGGCTGATCCTTAAAAAACCAATGTTCATTTCCGCTGTGGTTGAACACCATGTCCATCACTACTTTCATGCCTTTGTCGTGCGATTTTTTTACCAGGTCTTTGTAAGACTGATTCGTACCGAGACGGGGATCAATTTTATAAAAATCTGTAATGGCATATCCGTGATAGGATTCTTTAAGTTGGTTATTTTCCTGAACGGGATTAATCCATAAAGCTGTTACTCCTAAATCTTTTAAGTAATTCAGGTTGTTCTCAATTCCTTTCAAATCTCCTCCATGTCTGAAAAATGGTTCAGCACGGTTTGGCTTTTCGATCATACCGGGTACCCAGTCGTTGGCCTCATCACCATTGGCAAAACGATCGGGCATAATCAGGTAGATTACATCTGAGGTAGTAAAGCCTTTGAATTCTGTACCGGCTTTTTCGCGGGCTTTTAATTCGTAATTAATTACTTTCTTTTTCTTTCCTGCTTGAAACGTGATCGGGATTACTCCTGCTTTGGCAGTGGGTGCTATTTGCAGGTATAAAAATTGATAATTCGGGTTTTCAGTTTTCTCAGTGCGCGTAATTTCCACACCTTCATAGTTCAGAGTTGCCGTTGCAGTGGATATATCTTTTCCATAGAATAAAATTTGTAATTCACGGTTTTTCATGCTTGCCCACCAAAATGCTGGCTCTATCCGTTGAATATCGATTTGTTGCTTTTGAGCTGCTGCAAAGCCTGTAAGTAAAACCACACATGCTGTGCAAATAAGAATGAACCGAGACGTCATGGTCTGCAAATTGTTGTGTAAATCGTAAAACAAAGTAAAGATAGACTTGTATTTTTGTTAAAAATAAAACCTATGCTCAAAAAGACCACTATTATTTTATTAGTAGCCACCCTGGCATACGCATGTGCTACCGTACCTGTTACAGGTCGTAAACAGTTGAGCCTGATCTCGAACAGCGAAATCATACCTATGGCTGCAGCGCAGTATGCAGAAGTAATAAAGAAGGGACCAATATCCACCGATCGAGAGCAAACAGCGCTGGTAAAAACTGTGGGTAACAAGATTCAAAAAGCAGTTGAAAAGTATATGGCCGAAAAAGGTTGGTCGGCCGAGTTGCAGGGCTTTGCATGGGAGTTTAATTTGATCGATGACCCCAAAACAGTGAACGCCTGGTGCATGCCCGGTGGAAAGGTAGCGTTCTATACAGCCATCATGCCTATTTGTAAAGATGAGGCCGGAGTGGCCGTGGTGATGGGTCATGAAGTTGCGCACGCCATTGCTAATCACGGACGTGAGCGGATGAGTCAGGGTCTTGCTCAACAGATGGGCATTAGCACATTGGGAGCAGCCATGGGACAAAA
>JANNQJ010000318.1:0-15338 GCA_031400675.1 Cyclobacteriaceae bacterium | reverse complement strand
GATGTTTTGTTTGAATTCGATCACGCGCGCGAGGTATTTAAAACAGCAAAGAGTTATTTAAGCGAAGATTCCAGTCCGGAAGATCAATTGTTCTTTTTATTTGCAAGCACGGAGAACTTTGAAGGCCCTCACAAGAATGACTCTATTGATGCACAATTGCATAAAGCAAGAAGTATTCTTTTAAAACATCCAGACAATTATAAATTTTGGTTTGAATTATACCGCCTGGAGGGCGTCCTCGCTACTAACGAAAAAAAATATAAAATAGCTGACAGTCTCATTCAATTAGCAGTAGGTGTTGCCAAACAAATGGTTGAAGATAGCAGTAGAAGGCTTTCTAATGCATATAGACTTTGGGGATTAAATTTTGATTTACAATTGAAGCATCGTGAGGCTGTTGGAGGCTTTAAACGTGCATTGCAAATGATAGATCACGTTTCAACCCCATATAATCCGCAACGAATTAATTTATTAAACCATACTGGAATATCATTTTTCAATGATAATAAAATTGATTCTTCCCGACACTACTTGGTAAAAGCTCTTCTTGCAAATAAACTTCCTGTAAAAAATGATTTTGCTCAGTTTAGTGATCCCTTTGAATTATTGGTTACCAATTTTTACTTGTTGCGATTAGCGATAAATGATGCCTCAAGTAAATTAAGGGATGCTGAAGTATACGTTTTATCATCTTATTCCATAATTGAAGGCAAGCGTCAGTCTCTTAAATCTTTTGAAGATCAACGATTGTATAATCGATCAGTGCGTGATTTTTTTGATATCGCCATAGAATACTACTATAGGATGTTTACACTAACAGGTGAAGCGAGCTACTTTACTAAAGCATTTGAAATGGCTGAAAAAGCCAGGTATCAGGTTCTTCAGCATTCACTTCAGGATGTTCGTATTGGCGAATTTGCCAGCGTTACACAAAAAATAATGAGCGAGGATCAAAACACTCAAAAACGAATTAGTTTACTATCCAAACAGCTTGTTGAAGAGTTGGGGTACGGAGAAGAGTCTAATCCCGATTTGTTGCAGGAGTATAAAAGCGGCCTGTCAGCGTTGCAAGATCGTCATGATCAAATGCTGGATTCGGTAAAGAACAACCTACCCGGATTTTATAACTTAAAATTCGGCTCTGCTACTGTGTCAATACCGAATCTTAAAAAGGATTTATTGAAGGATGACATGGCTTTAATTCAATATCATGTGGGTTACGAGAAAGTTCATGCATTGATTATCACCAAAGAAAATCATTACATGGTTTTGATTCAGGATAAGGTTGGGTTACTCAAATCAATCCGGAAACTTTCAAATGTGAACAAGCTTCAGCTGAAGCGTGAATTTATTCCCGTGGCGCAACAATTGTATGAACAGCTTATACACCCTGTAGATTCCATTCTCAGAAATAACAAGAAAATCAAGCACTACATTCTTATTCCGGATGGAGAAATAAATTATGTTCCGTTTGATGTGTTGATAACAAAACCAGCAACCGAGTTGAAGAAATGCAGGTTTTTACTCAGCGATAAAATTCTTTCCTACGGGTACTCGTCAACCCTGCTCTGGCAGGAATTCTCTGATTATAAGCAAGAATTGCGGAGCGCAAAATTGTTGGCGTATGCTCCAACATTTAAAGCTGCTTCCAGTAATTCAAACGAGGATGGTTTGAGAAGTAAGACTTCGGGGTCTCAGTATGCAGCGTACGATTTCCAGCCTCTGCAAATGAATAGGTCAGAAGTCAAGAACATCTCGGCCATCACCCGAAAAAGTGGCTTCCACAATGAAACAATTTTGGATATTGATGCCGATGAGTTGTCTTTTAAAAGTAAAGACCTGAACCAGTATCAGATTATCCATCTGGCTACGCACGGTTTTGTCGATTACCCAACTGTTAATTCATCGGGAATAGCCTTTGCATTTAATCACACTTCAGGCGAGGATGGAATCTTGTTTGTGGATGAGATTTTTTCATTGCGCTGCCATACGCACCTGGTTTGTTTATCTGCCTGCCAAACGGGTTTCGGCCAGGTGGATGTAGGAGAAGGTTTGATGAGCATGACACGTGCATTTTTATATGCGGGTGTTAAAAATCTGGTGGTTTCACTTTGGGCGGTGCAAGACAACAGCACAGCGTTGTTGATGCAAAACTTTTATAAGCAATTTGTAAAGTCGAAATCCATTTCGCGTTCTTTACGAAATGCCAAGTTGCAAATGTTGCAGGGAGAGTTTAATCATCCGTACAATTGGGCAGGCTTTATACATGTTGGAATGAACTAACCAAAAAATTATGTCCTGGATTGAAGTAGTAGGTCACACCGGTGCCTTTTTAAGCAGCATTACTTTTATACCACAAGTATATAAAGTCTGGCAATCAAAAAGTGTGGGCGATTTGAGTTTGGCCATGATGGTGATCGTTTTTAGCAGTACCATCGTATGGCTGATTTATGGTGTTAACCTAAACCTGTGGCCAGTCATCATTTGCAACGGCATTATTGCGTTGCTCAGCCTAACGCTCATTTACTTTAAGTTCGCATTTAAGAAGTAAGGTGCTCAAATCGGAGACCCGACCGTTAAACCTGCCCATGCGGTTCTCATCAAATTTTTTTACGAAATCTTTAAAATTGCCCTACTTTTAGTCCTTTAATGATCAATTGATTTTACTGTATGGAAGTAGTTTTAGCAGAAAAACACCAGTTACATAAAGAAAAGGTAAAGCAGGTTTTTGGTGAGGTGGCGAAAGTAGTAGTGGGGCAGGAGTATATGGTGAACCGCCTGTTGATTGGGTTGTTTACGAACGGACATATTCTATTAGAGGGTGTTCCGGGATTGGCCAAAACCCTTACCGTAAGTACACTGGCACAGGTGCTGCATCTTGATTTCTCCCGCATTCAATTTACACCTGATTTGCTTCCTGCCGATTTAGTGGGCACCATGATTTACAATCAGAAGGAAGGAAAATTTGAAGTAAAGAAGGGGCCGATTTTCGCCAACATCATTCTGGCTGATGAGATTAACCGTTCACCTGCTAAAGTGCAATCTGCTTTATTAGAAGCCATGCAGGAAAAGCAAGTGACTATCGGTGAAACAACCTTTAAACTTGATAAACCTTTTCTAGTATTGGCTACGCAAAACCCGGTGGAGAACGAAGGCACGTATCCGTTACCCGAGGCGCAGATCGACAGGTTCATGATGAAGGTAACGGTAGATTATCCGACCAAAGACCAGGAGTTGGAAATCATGCGCAGGATATCAAACATGAAGTTTGATTTTACAGTGAATGCGTTGCTTACGAAAGAAGATATTTACGATATCCGGGACCAGATCAACAAAGTAAAAATTTCGGAATCACTGGAGCGCTACATCATTGAGTTGGTATTTGCTACCCGCAAACCGCTGGAGTACAAACTTACGGAGCAGGCGCAATACATTCAGTTTGGTGCCTCACCCCGCGCCAGCATTAACCTCAACCTCGCAGCCAAGGCAGTTGCTTACTTTGAAGGCCGGGATTACGTGTTACCCGAAGACATTAAAGAGGTAGCGCAGGACGTCATGAACCACCGGATCATCATGAATTATGAGGCCGAAGCCGATAACGTTAAGCCGGCTGACATCATCAAAGCTATCCTGGGCAAAGTGCCAATCAGTAAATAATTTTGTAAAAAAGGGCGAATGTTAATAATAATTTAACATGCGTAAATGTGTTCATTTTATATTGATAAAATCACTTTTTAGTGTGAATAGCCATACTAAATAACAGTGTTCTTAACACTGAAGAGAACTAAACTTCACATGGTTTAACAATTTAGTAAAAGAGCGGTTTGCTTGGTTTAACATTGGTTCCCCACCTTTGATCCGCGATTTAAAAACGTAAAACCAAAATCTTTAAACGATGAAAAAAATCTTATCAATGTTAGCCATTGCAGCAATGGTAACGTCTTTCTGGGCTTGTGAGGATGACCCGAAACCGTCTGATCCCGATGGACCTTCTGTTACAGCTCCTTCTGGTGTTACTAGCATGGTAGCAAACGATGAAGTTACACTTACTTTTGGAGTTGAAACTCCTGCTGGTTATGCTTCTGCCAATGTTACTGCAACTGGCGGTACTGCGGTCATTACTACACAACCTACTGCGGGTTCTACAGAAGGTGATGTTGTCGTTACTTTCACTTCAGGCGCTGTAAATACTGCAGGTACTTTGGAATTAGAAGTAATTGACGAAGATGGCAATGAAGCAAGAGCAACGGCCGTTCTTGATATTACAGATGAAGTAGAAATTGAGGAAAATATTACTGCCGATGTAACCTGGAGAACAGGCAATACATATGTGTTAGCTGGCCGAATTGCTGTTGTGGATGGCGTTACATTAACGATTGAACCCGGAGTTGTGGTTAAAGGCCAAGCCGGAACAACGGTTAATGCCAGCGCGTTGATTATTGCGCGTGGCGCAACTATCATGGCTGAGGGTACTGCAGCAGAACCAATTATTTTTACTTCGGTAGCAGATCAAATAGAACCAGGCCAGATTCAAAGCCCGAATTTACTTCCTAGTGTTAATTCACTTTGGGGAGGTTTATTGATTTTAGGTAAGGCTCCAATTTCTGTGTCTACAAATGAAGAGGAATTCCAAATTGAAGGTATCCCTGCAGATGATGAAAATGGTTTATACGGAGGTACGGATCCTGCTGACAATTCTGGTGTATTGAGATATGTATCCATTCGTCATGGTGGTTCTGATATTGGCGAGGGTAACGAAATTAACGGACTTACTTTAGGGGGTGTTGGTAGTGGAACAGTAGTTGAATACATTGAAGTAGTGGCAAATTTTGATGACGGCATTGAGATCTTTGGCGGTACCGTAAACGTAAGCAACCTGCTGATTTGGAACGCTGGTGATGATGGAGTTGATACCGATCAGGCTTGGTCTGGAACGTTGGATAACTTTGTGGTGATTGCTGGAACGACAAATGACCACACCCTTGAAATTGATGGCCCTGAAGGAACATTTGGTGATGATAATGGCGATGGTGGCCCGACTGTTACCAATGGCTCTATCAAGGGGTATATTGTTGATGCAGTAGCAGGAACTGGTACTGAACTAGGTGATTTTAGAGACGGAGCAAGAGGAACTTTTGATAACATCTTCTTTTTTAATTTCCCGGATCCAACATTAGGCGCTGGAAGAGGTGACCTTTCACTTTCAAACAATGCATCCGGTTCTGAAACTACAGAAACAACAGGAAATTTCGCCAGCGGAGATTTAGCTTTTGCTAGTCTTGAAGTAGTATTGGCAGGTGCTTCAACTGTGTCAAACGTTTTCAAGAGTGGTACGAGTGCACATGCTGTAGCGGTTACTGCAGGTAATAATACAGTAGGCGCAGATATTGCTCAGTTCACAACATGGACATGGGCAGACGCTAATTCTGAGCTAGACGCCTTTTAATTAGTTAATTTATAGAGTAAAAGAATCCGCAGAAATGCGGATTTTTTTTTGCTCCAAATTGCCCAGGTAACAATTATTTAACATTGGCATAATACTTTAGGAGGCCAATCTTTAATTAATAACCCGAAATTTGTGCCGGATTTTATTTGCCTAATACACTGAATATCAAATTATTACTATTTTATGAATAAGAAATTGCTCCTTTCAGCTCTTGTGTTTTTTGTACTTGTTTCATGCGCCACATCTTCCTGGGCGCAGAAAGGAATGATCAGAGGTTCAGTGATTGATAATGCCACAGGCGAATCGCTGATAGGTGTAACCGTTCAGGTAGAAAATACCACATTGGGAACTGTATCTGATATTGAGGGCAAGTTTGAGTTGAAACTTGAACCAGGAACCTATGTATTCAAGGTAACGTATGTTTCTTACGCATCTGTTACCATAGAAGCAATTCAGGTAACAGCAGATAAAGTGACCTTCCTGGATAATATCCGCTTATCAGAAGATGTAACCTCTTTGCAAGAAGTAGTAGTTACTGCGTCAGCCATCCGGGATTCAGAAGAAGGCTTGCTCACGGCAAAAATGAAATCAGCTAACCTCACCGATGGGATTTCGGCAGCCAATTTCAAAAAGATTGGAGATTCAGATGCGGCCGCGGCCATAAAAAGAGTTCCGGGTGTTTCAGTTGAAGGCGGCAAATATGTATTTGTGAGAGGGTTAGGCGATCGATACTCTAAGTCTACAATGAATGGGGTGGATATTCCCGGCTTGGATCCAGACCGAAATACAGTTCAAATGGACTTGTTTCCAACCAGCCTGATTGATAATATTATTGTGTTTAAATCTTTTACGGCCGATCTTCCAGGAGATTTTACCGGGGGTGTTGTAAACATTGAGACCAAAGAATTTCCAGAGGAAAAAACATTTAATATAGGGGTTAGCTTAGGTTATAATCCTTCTATGCACTTCAACAAGAACTATTTAACGTATAATGGGGGGAAAACAGATTTTCTTGGATTTGATGATGGCACACGCGATATCCCTACGGGCAACAGCACTAGTTTTCCAGGATATACGGATGTGGTAGGCAATATTGACAGTGATGAGGGCAGGGAGTTTAGAAGTATACTCGAGAGCTTCAATCCCACGCTGGGTGCGATGAAGAAGCAAAGCTTCATGGATTATGGTATGAGTGTTGGCCTTGGCAATCAGTTTGCCAGAGAAAAAAGTACCCTTGGCTACAATTTCGCATTGAGTTATTCTAATACAACAGAATATTATGAAGATGCAGAATATTCCAGGTATGGAAAAGGAGCCTCTAATGAGTTTGAATTGAATAGAAGAGAATTTCAAAAAGGAGATTTTGGAATCAATAATGTCTCCCTGAGTGGATTGGCCGGAATAGCGATCAAAAGAGAGTTGGCTAAATATAAACTTACATTTCTCCATACGCAGAACGGAGAGTCAAAGGCTGGTCTTTTCACTTTTATAAATAGTGATTTAGGAGCAGAATTTACTGCTATTCAGCATAACCTGGAATTTAGCGAGCGTGGATTAACCAATATTTTATTGAACGGTATCCATTACAGCAACGACAAACAATGGAATATTAACTGGAAAATTTCCCCAACCCTTTCGCGGATAACAGATCCGGACATCCGCTATACCCGCTACAGAGATGATGATGGTGTATTATCCATCGGAACAGAGTCAGGTGTGCCCGAAAGAATTTGGAGATTTTTAGAAGAAGACAATGTGGCCGCAAAAGTTGATGTGACCAAAAATCATCAACTTATGCAAAGGGATGCAAAAATAAAGTTTGGTGGAGCGTATTTATTCAAGACAAGAAACTATGAGATCAAAAGTTTCCAAATTATTCCTACTGGGGTGCCTTTGACAGGCGATCCTAACGAGTTGTTCTTAGAAGAGAATCTCTGGGGTCTGCCGTTTGATCCCTCTGGTGTAAATGGAACTCGCTATGCGGCATCCTTTGTCCCGGTAAATAGTAATAAGTTTGATTCAAATTCTGAAAACATAGCGGTTTACGTTTCAGATGAATTTAATTTCTTTGAAAAGTTCAAAACCATTTTAGGGGTAAGGTTTGAGAACTACACTCAGTATTACACTGGGATTAATCAAGATGGAATTCAATTGAAAGAAGAAAAAGTATTGGATGATCTAGACTTCTTTCCTTCTATTAACCTGATTTATTCTGTTACAGAAACGCAGAATTTAAGATTTTCATTTTCAAAAACAGTGGCAAGACCTTCCTTTAAAGAGGCCTCGTTTGCACAAATTTTGGATCCCATCACAGGCCGTACTTTTATCGGTGGTTTTTCAAAGGATGAAGACCCAGTTGATGGTGTAATATGGGACGGAAATTTAACAGCAACCCGCATTCAAAACTTTGATTTAAGGTGGGAGACGTTCCAAAAAGGAGGTCAGACAATTTCAGCCAGCGTTTTTTACAAGGACTTTGAGCGACCCATTGAGATTGTGCAATACGTTCAGGCTCCCAATAACTTTCAGCCAAGAAATGTGGGTGATGGCCAAGTGTTTGGAGTGGAGTTTGAGATTCGAAGAGGATTTGGTTTTATTAGTAGTAATCTGGAAAATTTGTCATTCACTACTAACGTTACGGTTACCGAGTCACGTATAAAAATGAGTTCAACAGAGTTCAATTCCAGAACGAACTCAGCACGCGATGGAGAAAACATTAAAGATACACGTGACATGGCGGGACAAGCCCCCTACATAATTAATGCAGGCTTATCTTACAAAACTGGTAATTCAGGAGTTGAGGCAGGTCTTTTTTATAACGTACAGGGCGAGACCTTAACGTATGTTGGGATTGCTGACAAACCTGATGTTTATTCAGTACCGTTTCACAGTTTGAACTTTAATGCCAACAAATCTTTTGGTAAAGATGATCAAATGCAGCTGGGTTTGAACGTTACAAATATCCTGAATTCCAATCGAAAGCAGGTATTTAAGTCATTCAAGGCAGAAGATCAGATTTTTTCAAATTTGAGTCCACGCACGAACATAGGACTTAAGTTTAGCTATAAATTCTAAAGGATCATTCTAAAATCAGCGACTGAAATGGTGATCATTAATTCACCTTCCGCTGCCGTTCTTTATGCACTTCTACCATCTTCTTAATTTGGTCTGTGGCTAATGCAACCGAGTCCTGGTCTTTTTTATTGCGACCAATATTCAAAAGCAATGTTTCGTATTCAAGTTTGTTTTCAGCAAGCGATTTTTCAAGGCGGAGTTTCTCTTTTTGATTGAACTCTAATCTGGAATTCAAGTTTTTGTTTTCGTTTTGAAGGCGCAGGGTTTGTTTTTCGGTTGTTTGTTGCGCGCGCACCGATTCATCAATGTCTACCTGAATCTTGTCGCGGTTAAACTTTACACCAAAATCGTATACAACTTTCTCTACATCCTTGAGTGCCTGTTCCGCTTGCTCAGGTGTTGGCCATTCGCTTGCATTTAAACCAAGCCACACCATTATTTTTCCACCTTTGTTGCGGGTAGTAGCATACAGGGGAGAGGTATATTTGGTAAAACTGATTTCAGCCTCCGTAAGCTGCAATTGACTGCCCGATGATTTAATCTTGCCGAATGTTTTCAAGTATTTGGTATAAGAAGCGCTCACGTCTTCTATTGTCCCTGCAAGCTCGGTAGCAAAGCCGTTTATGTTGCTCCCCTTTACACGTTCGGTGTCTTTAGCAACAGTAACTTTTTGTGCGTAGGAGGTTGTCGTGATAACCAACAGCGCAACAAGGCAAAACTTTTTATGAACATTCATGTTTAAAAGAGGTTAACTTTCTGTTCGAAAGCTACAAATTTTCATGAGCAAAATTCTTATTACAGGGGCCTCGGGATTAGTTGGGACAAGATTAACAGAAATGCTACTTCAGCAAGGGCATGAGGTTTCTCATTTGGGCAGATCAAAAAAAACCGGAAAAATTCCTTCGTTCATGTGGGATGTTAATCGTGGGGTAATGGACGAGGAGGCGTTGATTGGTGTGGATGCTGTAATCCATCTGGCGGGTGCGGGTGTGGCCGATCAACGCTGGACAGAAAAACGAAAAAATGAAATCCTGGAAAGCCGTATAAAATCGACTGCTTTGCTAGCACGTTCTTTAGAGAAGAATAAAAGTGTGCAGGCAGTAGTGTCTGCTTCTGCTATTGGTTATTACGGATTTGAATTGAGCGACAACGTGTTTACGGAAGAAAGTAAACCGGGGAATGATTTTTTAGCGAGTGTGGTAAAGTCTTGGGAAGAGGAAGTGAATAAGATTCGAGACAAGCGTGTTGTGAAGTTAAGGATCGGTATTGTGCTGAGTGAAAAAGGTGGAGCATTGCAAGAAATGATGAAGCCCATTCGTTGGGGCGTTGGCGCACCCCTCGGCACAGGCAAGCAATACATGAGCTGGATTCATCTGGATGACCTGTGCAGCATGTTTATGAAAGCGGTTGAGGATAAAACCATGCATGGAGTGTACAATGCTACCGGCCCCGATGCTGTAACAAACAATGAGCTGACAACTGCCATCGCCAAGACATTGCATAAATCTTTGTGGCTTCCCGCAATCCCAGCATTTTTCTTAAACATCCTGATCGGGGAAATGGCTGATATTGTTGTTAATGGAAGCATTGTATCCTCAAACAAAATTCAGCAGTCAGGATTTAAATTTCAGTTTCCAACCCTGGAGGGGTCACTCACAAATTTACTGAAGCGCTGACTGAATCCATCGTCTTTCATTTCTCGTTGCAACCTTTGTATATTTCGTTACTAAAGGATTTTTATGGCGAAGAAAAAAAATAAGGGCGATGAAGTGCTGACGCAGCAGGCGATTGAAGATGAACACCGCATCCGTAAAGCGTTTGTTGATAAAGACTGGGCTGAGATAAAAAGCGCTGACTCGTGGGCGATCTTTAAAGTAATGTCTGAGTTTGTAGAGGGTTTTGAGAAACTTTCAAAAATTGGTCCATGCGTAACTATTTTTGGTTCAGCCCGCACCAAGCCAACGAACCCGTATTATAAAATGGCCGAAGCGATCGCCTTCAAATTGGTACAGCATGGCTATGGTGTTGTAACGGGTGGAGGGCCTGGGATTATGGAAGCGGGGAACAAGGGTGCCCACAAGGCAGGCGGTAAATCGGTGGGATTAAATATTTTTCTGCCCTTCGAGCAAAAAGGAAACATATACATTGATCCGGATAAGTTGATCACGTTCGATTATTTCTTTGTCCGTAAAGTAATGTTTATGAAATACTCCCAGGGATTTATCGTGATGCCCGGAGGCTTTGGTACACTGGATGAGCTTACGGAAGCGCTCACTTTGATTCAAACAAAAAAAATCGGACGCTTCCCTATTGTCATGGTTGGTAAAAAATTCTGGCAGGGCTGGATTGATTGGGCGAAGAAAGTACTGGTTCCGGAAGGCATGATACACGCAGACGACCTTTATTTGTTTAACCTGGTGGATACACCGGAAGAGGCGGTGAAAGTAATCGATGACTTCTACTCGAAATACCTGCTGTCACCGAACTTTTGATGTCCAATACAAAAAATTTTCCATTGTATCTTTCATTGCTCAGCTTAGTGATTGTGCTGGGCTATGTTCGATACGCGAACACCAGAATGAAAAATTCATTAGCAGTAGTGGAAAAAGGCGAGCGCCTTGAACAAGGCACACTCGCCCCGGCTGACTTGGATGAGACCACGATGCAACCATTGCCGGCCATCACGTTCGACCTTCCGGATTCTTTGAGTTTTGCGGGAGAACCCGTTCCCGTTCATCTGACCGATGTGCGTGAGCGGCTTGATAAGGAGTTGCACATCAATACGTACTGGCATAACAACACCATTTTTTTAATGAAGCGCGCCAATCGGTGGCTCCCACAAATCGAGGAGATTCTTAAAAAAAATAATATCCCGGAAGACTTTAAATACCTGCCCTTGATTGAATCAGGATTGATGAATGACATTTCTCCGAAAGAGGCCGTAGGGTTCTGGCAGATTTTAAAATCAGCAGGAAAAGAAAACGGACTGGAAATTACCGATGAAGTAGATGAACGCTACGATCCATTGAAGGCTACGGAAGCGGCATGTAAATATTTAAGGAAAGGATACAACAAGTTTGGTAATTGGACGGATGTAGCAGCTTCCTTCAATCGCGGAATGGGCGGAATAGAACGCGCCCTTGAAAATCAAAAAGTGAAATCTTACTACGATCTGTATTTGAATACTGAAACCTCTCGTTATGTGTTTCGTATTCTGGCCTGCAAAGAAATTATAGAACATCCGGCAACCTATGGATTTAAAATAAACCCCCGGCACCTATACGAGCCTGAACCAGTCAGGTACCTGGAGGTACGCGAAACCATTCCCGACCTCATTGCCTTTGCGAAGAAAAACGGAACAAATTATAAATTATTGAAACGTCATAATCCCTGGCTGCGCAATGAAAAGCTTTCTGTGAAAAAGGGAAAGGTATACAGGATTGCATTACCTCTTTCAGTATAAATGGTAAAGACTTTTGATTTTTAAAAATTTCAATCATGTTAAACCAAATCAATGAAGCCGTTGAATTTATTAAAAAGAGGGGAGTTAAGAATCCTGAAGTGGGTGTCATCCTGGGGACAGGACTGGGCAATCTTTTTGTGACGATGATTAAGAATCCACTTGTTATTAATTACAACTCCATTCCGCACTTTCCCATCTCCACAGTAGAATCTCACAAAGGGCAATTGATCTTTGGTGAGATAAAAGGAAAAAAAGTATTGGCGATGCGGGGCCGCTTCCATTATTACGAAGGCTACAGCATGAAGCAGATTACGTTGCCGGTACGCGTAATGAAAATATTGGGAATCAAGCATTTGTTGATTTCAAATGCAGCCGGTAATATGAACCTGAAATGGAAGAAGGGTGAGTTGATGCTGATTGATGATCACATCAATCTGCAGCCCGACAACCCGCTAAGGGGAGAAAATTTTGAAATATTGGGCTCACGCTTTCCAGATATGAGCCAACCGTACGCAGCGAAATTAAATAAGAAGTTAATTGCGATCGCGAAAACAAAAAAGATTAAACTTAATAAGGGCGTATACGTGGGTGTGATGGGCCCAAACCTGGAGACGCGCGCTGAGTATCGTTTTCTCAGAACAATTGGTGCTGATGCCGTAGGAATGAGCACCGTTCAGGAAGTAGTGGTGGCTAATCACATGGGTATTCCATGTTGCGCTGTATCGGTATTGACAGATGATTGTGACCCTGATAACTTGAAGCCAGCCAACTTTACGGATATTGTGAAAGTGGCCAATAAGGCTGAACTTAAATTAACGGAGTTGTATGTTGAGTTGATTAAGCAACTTTAAATTCATAAACAGCGACAAAGAAGTATTTTACTTCAGTTTACCCTTCAAAAAATCAGCGGTATAGCCTTTTCCTTTCTTCACCATGTTTTCGGGAGTGCCTTCAAAAAGCAAAAGACCTCCTTTTTTTTCACCGCCTTCTGGGCCCAAATCAATAATCCAATCGGCACATTTGATGACTTCGAGGTTGTGCTCAATCACAATGACAGAGTGCCCCTGGTCTACGAGTGCATTGATTGCTTTTAATAGTTTGGAAATATCGTGGAAATGAAGTCCGGTAGTAGGCTCATCGAAAATAAACATGATGTGGCCATCGGTGGAATTCTTTCCAAGAAATGAAGCGAGTTTCACACGTTGTGCTTCGCCACCGCTCAATGAATTGGATGACTGACCGAGTTTAACATACCCAAGCCCCACCTCATACAACGGAAGAATTTTATCGTATATTCCTTTCTTGTCCTTAAAAAATTCGAGTGCTTCTTCAATCGTCATGTCGAGTACTTCAGAAATACTTTTACCGTTGTATTCAATTTCCAATGTCTCCTGTTTAAACCGCTTTCCATGACAACTTTCACACAACAGGAAAATATCGGCCATGAATTGCATTTCTACTTTTATCTCACCTTCGCCTTCACACGTCTCACAGCGACCACCCTCCACATTAAAAGAAAAATTGGAAGGTTTATACCCACGTTGTTTAGCCAAAGGCTGATCTGCATAAAGCTGACGAATGACATCGTATGCTTTTACATAGGATATCGGATTGGAGCGCGAGGATTTGCCAATCGGGTTTTGATAGACAAACTCAACTTGTGTAATGCGCGACACATCGCCTTCTATTTTATCATACTTGCCAGGGGTTTCGCCAACCGAACCATTCATTCGCCCAATAGCAGGGTACAGGATTTTTTTGATCAACGTTGACTTTCCTGAACCGCTTACACCAGTAACCACCGTAAGCGCACCCAATGGAAATTGCACGTGAAGATTTTTCAAGTTGTTTTCCCGGGCACCATGAATCGTGATGGAGTCTGTCCATTTGCGCCTTGTTTTAGGAACATCTATGGTTTCTACTCCGTTCAAGTAATCGACTGTGTGAGATTTTGTTTTTCCATTCAATTGTTTCATTGATCCCTGAAAAATGAGTTCGCCCCCATGTGCACCGGCATCAGGCCCGATGTCAATGATTTGGTCGGCAGCTCGCATAATTTCTTCCTCGTGCTCTACAACAATAACAGTGTTGCCTAAATCGCGAAGTGATTTCAACACTTCAATCATGCGAGCCGTATCTCTTGGATGTAAGCCAATGCTGGGCTCGTCCATAATATACATGGAGCCCACCAGCGCACTGCCGATCGAAGTAGCTAGTTTAATGCGTTGAAATTCTCCACCCGACAGGGTAGAAGTAACGCGATTGAGGGTGAGGTAGCCAAGCCCGACTTTCGCCATGTACTCCAGCCTGGATCGAATTTCTGTTAAAATTCTTTCGGAGACTTTCCGTTCGTAATCAGGAAGTTTTAAGGTTGAAAAAAATGCTAGCGTATCTTCAATGGGCATCAAGACCAAATCGGTAATAGAGGTATTGGCAATCTTTACGTATTGAGCGTCTTTACGAAGCTTGGTTCCTTTGCAATCCGGGCACGTTGTTCTTCCACGGTAACGCGATAGCAACACGCGATACTGAATCTTATACATTTTCGATTCCAGGTATTTGAAAAAAACATGAATGCCCTCGAAATATGAATTGCCATTCCAAAGAAGTTCTCGTTCCTTTTCAGTCAGCTCGTTGTATGGCCGATGGATAGGGAAATCAAACTTGATTCCGTTTTTTAGAAGCGGTTTTCCCCACTCACTCATCACCTCCGAACGCCACGGAGCAATAGCACCCTCATACACCGAAAGTGATTTATCTGGGATCACCAGGTCTTCATCTATGCCCAAAATTTTACCAAACCCTTCACACGTGCGGCACGCGCCAAAAGGATTGTTGAAACTGAAGAAGTTTACAGAGGGTTCTGTAAACGTCATGCCGTCCAGCGCAAACTGATCAGAGAACGGCATGGTTTTGTGCCCCTCTGCATGCACGAGGCATTGATCCTGTCCTTCGTAGAAAGCAGTCTGCACGGAATCGGAGATTCTGGACACCGTATCTTCATCTTCAGACAATGCATCAAGATATCGTGAGCATGTCTCAACCCACAGTTATTGACACGAGTTAACACATCCACTACATTGTCAATAGCTTTACGATGTAGTGGAGTTGCTCCAAAATTAGAGAGACAACACACAACAGTATGTTTACCACTCTCTACCTTCTCCTCATCCTTCTTCTCCTTCTTCTTATTCTTGCTCGTACTTCCATCATTAGGCTTTTCAATGTTATCATCTTCAATGAAATCCTCATCCAAATCTATCACACTACTAATGAAGTCACTGATATCAGATTTAGTACGAGAAGATGAGGATGAAGTAGTGTGAGAGGAGGGAGTAGTAGTAGTAGTAGAAG
>JANNQJ010000317.1:0-2296 GCA_031400675.1 Cyclobacteriaceae bacterium | reverse complement strand
AGCGCGACGCCGCCGCGGACCGGGAGGCGGTGGCTGAGCCTGTCGAAGCCACCCGCGAGGCAAGGGAGCGATTGTCCTTTTTCTTGCAGTGATCTTATTGGTAGTTGGTCAGGTAGTAATCAATTATGTAACGGAGAATATTTCAGAATTCAGTCACCTTGACTTAGATAATTATACCATCTATTTCATTTTATTCCTTCGCTTTTTCATAATCTTCATTGTTTTCTTTTTCACCGTTTCGGCCATTTATTATTTTGGACCGGCTGTTCACTACAATTGGAGTTTCTTTTCGATTGGCTCTCTGTTGGCCACGCTTGCCGGCCTGGGCATTTCGTATGGCTTCTCGTATTATGTCACCAATTTTGGTAGTTATAATAAAGTGTATGGATCAATAGGCGCGCTCATTGCATTAATGGTTTGGATACAATTGCTCACCACGGTTTTATTGTATGGATATGAAATAAATGCCAGCCTACACTACGGCACAAAGATGCAGGCTATTGAAGGTTTTAATAAAAGTAAAAAGCTGGAGATAAGCAGAAAGGAAAAGGCTACCCGGTAGCTATTTTTGAATCAATTGTTCTCCATTAAAAAAATAGTAAAACTGCAATGCCTCCTGTGCATGCTCATCGGATATAAGAATCATAAATTGCCTTAAGCCCTTATCAATAAACTCGGCAAGATCAATTGCAAAATGGCGATTGGTTTTCTCATCAAACTCTTGAATTTCTTTCCTAAGTAGCATATGATCAGTCTCATCGTAGATCAAGACTTTGAATGAAGTTTTATCCTTAAAATTGAGATCGAGTATAATACTTTTTTGTAGAGGCACTTTGATCTTAGGTTTCTGGTACTCCACAACATGTGTGGCCAGTAGAAATGGAAATTGAGTTTGTTTTTGAATGCCAAAGATGCGGTAGTTGTATGTTCCTTCTTTTTGAAGTGAGTCTGATGATGAATAGCTAAGAATGTGAGCCCCATAACTATTTCTGGCAACAGGCTGCTCGTTTATAAAATCAGACTTTATTCCATTTGGGATAGCGCGATAGACTTTAAAGGATTGGAATTGATCGATCCGATCTTCATTCACCGTCCAATCTAAATTAACAAGTCGTCCTTTAAGAGATACTTGTGTTTTAATAGTGTCTAGTGTTTGGTAACTGCGGGGCTGCCCGTTTGGATTGTTGCTATACTGAATGCCAAACTCACAAAAATCTCCAAGAAAGCCATCGATGTTCATCAGATATTGAGTTTTTGGCTTCAGAGAGTCTAATTGAACAAATACATCATCTTGGCTAATCCGAGGAATACATTGAAGAACGCGATACGTCTTTGTTTCGCAAGGATTTCCTTCAATCACGATAAGTTGAAGCCCGCGTAGATCGTGGCATTTTTGCCCCGAGATATTGATGAAATATGTGGCAGCAACAGGCACAAAGAAATTAAACCATTGATCATTATGGTAGACGAGGCACTTATTCGTCAGTGCTTTATTGATGCATTCCCATTCAACAGTTGATTGCGCTGTAGAAGAAAAAACGGGATCAGAATTTAAATCAAGTACAAGGCGGTTTTGAATATTGTTGTTTTGAACTTGTGCTATTGAAAATTCCGAAAGACCAACGAAGACAAGAAATAACAAGAATCTCGTCATGTCACTAAAATACTATTTCTTTTTCCGATTGTGAAAAGCACCCAGAAACTCTGGATCCGCTAATCTTTTTTGCCGATCAATTTCCCTTGCCATGATTTTCGCTTCGTCTTTTTGTGTTTCCGCGATTTCTAATTCTGGAGGAAGTTTCTTCACTTTAATTTTTTCGCGGATGAGTTTTTCAATTTTTTTAAGGTGAAACAATTCCGATTCATTAGCCAGTGTGATGGCTTTGCCTACTGCAAGTGCCCTTCCTGTTCTGCCAATTCGATGGATGTAATCGTCATACACAATGGGAACATCAAAATTAATGACATGCGATACACCGGTGACATCAATTCCACGCGATGAAACATCTGTTGAAACCAACACTCGAAGTTTGCCATCTTTAAATTCATTCATCGCATTGATGCGTGTGTTTTGTCCTTTGTTGGAATGAATCACACGAGCCGGGCCTAGATTTTTTCGATCAATATATTTAAATACATTATCTGCCGTTTCTTTCGAACGGGTGAAAATCAATACGCGTGAATAATCTTCTTTATCTGCCAACAAATGTTCAATGAAATTAATTTTTGTTTTCAGATTAGGAATATGATAAACCTGTTGCTCCACCTGGCTGGCGGCCATCACCTCCGGTGTTAC
>JANNQJ010000316.1:0-2546 GCA_031400675.1 Cyclobacteriaceae bacterium | reverse complement strand
GTTCATTTGATATGGTTCAATTAAATGACCTAACAAAAAAAGCAGGTATCAACCTTGGCGCTAACGGTTCAGGCTATGTTGACAACTATTTAGTTCTCCATTTATTTCTTAAGAACAACAATAAAATCAATACATTATTTTTACAAGTTGACATATATTCGCTAAACTCAAAGAATAGCTTTAGCAATGCATTTCACACCTATCAATTTCTGCCTTATTGGCGAGACAGTTTAATAAGAAAAGGACTAGAAACATTTCTTAATAAAAAGGAATTATTTATTTGGAATTACGCTCCACCAATAAGATATTTTAAATACAATAAATACTTTTCACCAAAAGAAATAGTAAGACGCTTTCAACTGCGACATTCTTACAATTCACCCTTTGATAAAACATTTGGTGGTCCATCTAATGACTCAAAGGGTGTCCACGAGCAACAAGACAATTTTATTGTCAAATCAAGTCAGAAGAGAGACTTCGATGAATTAGACATTAAATATCTCAACAAAATAATTGCAATTTGTAAGGAGAACAATATAAAAGTAATTGCATATAAAGCCCCTGAACTATTTACACGCCAACAATCAATATTAAATTATAAAGAACTAAACGACCAAATTGAATACCTCCTATCAAATCATAATATACCATACATAAAACCTGACACGAGTATCGAAACGACTGATGGGTATTTTACAAATCCAACTCATTTAAGTGAAAATGGAAGAAAAGCATTTACACCGTTTTTCGCGGAAAAGATAATTAGTATCGGTAAATGATTTCGGGCAACTAAATCGCACTCACATTGCCTGGCCGCACATTCAACGCACACCCAAAGCCAGCCAATAAGTGTGCTCAATGTAGTGTAAGTGGACAAAGTAGTAAATAAAAAATGCCCACTGGCATAAACAGCGGCTTTTACGCAGTTGAGAAAATGTGTTTCCCCGCGAATCCAAAGCAATGCAAAAGAGCCTGCATCTCCCTCCCACAGGTTACAACTCGCACACTTGCCCAAGCCATCGGTTGCATTGAATGGGCGACTTCATAAACTTTTTACAGCAAAGGAGTATGACCAAGCAAACCAATTCCGAGCGAATCTTGTCTTAGCCCCCTATAGTTTGCACAGAATTCTTTTTTAAAAAGTGTAGTGCGTCCGGGTTGTCCCGTTCAGCTGATAAGCAAAAGTAGGTGTCTGTTTCGGGGTTGTCAAGGCTAATACGGAGCGACTGATTTTGTATTTTATTTTTAAAGGAATCAGTCGGCCTTGACAACCCCGAACCAGCCACCTGGCCGCTCTGCTTAACAGTTGAACGGGACAGACCCTCTAACCATTTTTGGTGCGGTGTTATCTTTCCAATCTTGGCATGCTTTCGTTTATGATTATACCAGTCCATATATTTTTCAACGTGCTGCTTGGCATCGTAGAAGCCGCTAAACTCAAAACGTTCAATGAGCTCTCTTTGTAATATGCTATGAAAGGCTTCTATGTAGGAGTTTTCCTCGGGTGTGGCCACATGGGTAAACTCTTGTTGAGCTTCTAATTGTGTGAGGAACTGGCGCACCTGATTGGCAATGAACTGCGAGCCGTTGTCATTACGGATGATAACACCCTTTAAGTTGAAGCACTGATGTAACCATCGGAATAAGTTGATTACATCCATCTTGCGAACACTCTTTTGAAACAACCAAGTCAGTATCTTTCGGCTGTACACATCCATGATGGATAACAGGTAATACCATCGTCCATCACCATGCACCCAGACGTATTTGATATCCAGGCACAGGTACTCCAGTGACTTAACAGCCTGTATTTTCCGGTACTTTACCCATTTCCGCTGGCCTTTGCACTGGATAATCTTACCTAACAGAAGATTTCCTTCATCCATCAGGCGATAGGTTTTCTTCTTGTTAATCCAATAACCCAGCAAGCGTAATTCATCGGTCACCATCTGATACCCATAAGCACAATAAGGTTCACTTAAAATATCTTTGATCGCATCAACCACAATTTCATTGGGCACTAGGCTCCCTTGATAAAGGGTATGAGAGTTGGCCTTCATGCCACGAGGCCCAGGATGAGCTTTATAATAAAAACTCCTTCGGGGTAGACTAACCCAACGGGCTAAATCTATCGTAGCACCTTTATTTGTGTAGGATTTAACCACGGCTATTTTTTCCTGGGTTGAATAGGAGTTTTTTTTAGCAACTCTGACTTGACCTCCAGTTCCAATGCTTGTTTTGCAACGATGCGTTTCAGTCGTTCGTTCTCTTCCTCCAAAGCGCGAACCTCCGGATCCACTCGCCTGTACGCTGGCTTCAATCCTTCAGTACCTTTGGTCAAGTACCGCTGCTTCCATTTGGAAAGTAAGGTGGGTGAGAGGTTATGTTTGCGGCATGTTTCCATGTAGCCCTCCCGCTCGGCTTCCTGAAGAAGGCTTAACCGGTCTTCAGGCGTAAATGATCTTTTCGTTCTTGTCATATTTCCCTAATTTAATGTTCAAAATCTGTTTCTTAGATTCTGAGCAGTCTATCAGGGGGCTAAGACA
>JANNQJ010000315.1:0-2482 GCA_031400675.1 Cyclobacteriaceae bacterium | reverse complement strand
GTGAAAGATAAGGGCACTATTGAAAAGCTGGTTACGGATGATGCCTTTAGAAAAGCTTTGGCAGAAAATCCACTAGCCGTAATGGCATTGAAAAAATGTGCCTCACCTTGTTTTCCGCCTACTATTTCAGCAGATCAGATCACGAGATTGACCAAATTACTTTCAGGAAAATCAGGGGACCAAATCACCAAAGTCAATGAACTAGTATATGCTAATCGTGCCAGTGAGAAAACATTGGAAGCCGCAATTGCCAAACTGGAATCTGCGACAAATTTTGATGAAGCACTCAAAACTGTAAAGGTTCCTGAAGCAATAATTCCAGCGGTCGTAAAAGATGCAGAATCATTAAAAGTACTTGCTGAAGTAGTAATCTCACTAGGTTTGCCTGCTACCCAGGTAAATAATATTATTAAAAATGTTGTTTCAAAAAGCGGAGCAGCCGCTGCATCCAGAGTCGAAGGAGTGTTGACGGATCTTAAAGCAGTATTGGAATTGTCGAATAACATTCCCACGAAGAACATTGGAATTATTTTACAGGGGTTGGAAAATACAGATACAGCCATATTTAGAACGTCCGAGTTTTTAATGGATGAAATTGTCAGGTTTAATAAATTATCAGAAGCAGAAAAGACAATATTTAAGTATCCGGGTTTACAAAAGTTGGATAAATTACTTGATACCTATACGCTCGCTGAATTAAACAATATTCTCAAATCCACGAAAATTCAAAGTGGGTTTATCAATAGTCTTTATTCTCTAACGCAGAAAGTAACGGGTAGCAAAGCTGAATTACTTGACTTAATGGCGAAAACAGGCGATAGTGGTAGTACAAATATTGATAAATTATTACGCATACTCAGTAGCAGCCCCGGCAAACTCACGTACAAGGATGCTGCAGATGTTATTGCAAAATCGAAGGCTTTTGCAGGTGATGTCGCGGCTGCGATGGCCGATAAGGAGCACGGATTTGAAAAACTAGCAAAATTAATTTGGGGAGATGATGCCGTAGTGGCAGGAGATGTAATCACTGTGGCTGAGAAATTTGTGAAAGGGGATGATGCCGGATCAAAGGCAATAGCAATGGTGATGAAAGAAGAAGGGAAAAAGCTAGCTTTGGCTAATATGGTTGCAAGTGGAGGAAAGGTGAGCTATAATAAATGGATAGTTCTTAAAAGCGTAATCGAGAATTCAAATATCCACCAATCCATAAAAAACAATATTATCGGTGAATTATGGACAACAATACATGTACGTGCCCTCGAACAGGATAGTTGGAAAGTCCTTAAAGAAGTAAAATTATCAGATGGAAAGACCATAGCTAAAGCTGATGCTGTAGCAATGAAAGGAGATCAGATGATCGTTTTTGAATATAAATCACTTAAAGGAGAACTGACAGCTGAACAGGAGATAATTTACCCAATGCTGTCAGATACCCGTATAAAAACACTTAGTTTTATTGAAAATTCAGAAGCAGATTCGTTCTTTGCTACTAATCGTGCAAAAGTCAAATACCAGCTCATGGAAGAAGCTGCCCTTGTACCTAAAACAGAATAAAACACTATGTCCTGGAAATTTGGTGGTATCTATATAAAGCCCGGGTTTGAAGACCCCGAACAAGCCATTCGCTTTTTACAAATAGATAGGAAGTTCTCCTATGAAACGATTCGCTTTACGAATGTCGTGAATTCATCTTTTGAAAATACAGCAGTTGGATTTATTAATGGTGTAACATTGGTTCACGATAATTATTTACCATATAATAATAGCTATGAGGCCGATACTTTCAATGATTATGATTTTATATTGATGGATATAAGCAAATCAGCTGAGATCGTTTCATTTTTTCTGGATGGTACCACAGAAAGCTATGGATTGAATCACTTTAAAGAAGGTAAAAGAATTAGAAGGTGTGCAGTAATGGGGCGTGAAATAATTCTTGAAGAAGGCGCGTTTACATCCGTTGGAACCGTAAGTTTTGAAGCCAAAATTCTCCTTTGGTTACAGGAATTTACAGGTATTGGGTTTCAGGATCTTTTAAAGAAAGAAGATCTTATTATGTACAACTTTACTGATACCGGATTTTAAAATTTAATATTTTAAACCAGTAAATCAGAATACTAACTGTTCTTTCGATACGTCACTTGACCAATCACTATAAAATATCATCTCCAGAACCCCCAGATTCTCCGGCAAGTGTTAAACCTGAATTGGCCCGGCAAATGCCATTGGAAAATGAAATAAAAGTTTACAACTCTCAATCCACTTCTCTTCAATTTAAACTCGCTATTGGTTCTTCGGAAGATCCTTTAGAACACGAAGCCGACGCATTAGCCGACACCATTATAAGGATGCCGGATCAAAACTTCATCCAGCGAAAATGCAATCAGTGCGAAGAAGAAGTACAACGAAAGCCATTAGCTCATTATATTCAAAGAAAAGGCGCCACCACTGATTCTGCAGCTTCCGATGCAGTAAACAATGC
>JANNQJ010000314.1:0-15049 GCA_031400675.1 Cyclobacteriaceae bacterium | reverse complement strand
TTGCTGGTTCTGCAGCAAAGCCAGCGCTGCACCACCGTGCTGGTGACCCATGACATCGACGAGGCGCTGCGCCTGGGCGACCAACTGGTGCTGCTGGACCAGGGCCGGCTGCTGCAGGCCGGCACGCCGCTGCAACTGCTGGCGCAGCCGGCCAGTGATCAAGTGCGTGACTTCCTGGGCCGCGAGGCCCTGGGCCAGCGCCTGCTGGGACAGCGCCTGGTCAGCAGCCTACTGCGGCCGGGTGAAGCGGCGGCGGGTGATGCGCTGCGGCCTGGGCAGACCTTGCAGGACGCGCTGGCGGCCTTTCTGGCCCAAGGGGTCGAATGCCTGCCGGTGGTGGACGGCAGTGGCCAGGCGCTGGGCACGCTCCGCTTCACCGATCTGTTGACGGGCGCCGGCGCATGAGGGCTCCGGCTGGCCCGGGCGCCGCCATGCCAATGGCGGATTGGGCCGGTGGCTGGTGCAGCCCGCTGCCCTGGGCGGCGGCTGGCCTGATCGCGCTGGCCGTTGCGATGCCCTGGGCCAAGCCGCTGTTTGCCGCGCTGTTCCCGGCGCTGGACCGGCCGATGTACGAGCAGGACAGTTTTCTGGCGCTGCTGGGCGCGCATGTGGCGCTGGTGGCCGCGTCCAGTGCGGCGGCGGTGCTGCTGGGCGGCGCGGCCGGCCTGTTCGTCACCCGGCCGGCCGGTGCCGCCTTCCGCCCGCTGGTCGAGCAGCTCACGGCCATCGCCCAGACCGTGCCGCCGGTGGCGGTGCTGGCCATCGCCGCGCCGCTGATCGGCTTTGGCGACGCGCCAGCGCTGATCGCGCTGGCCCTGTACGGCCTGCTGCCGGTGCTGCGCGGCACCGTGGCCGGCATCGAATCGGTACCGCCCGCCGTGCTGGACGCCGCCGCCGGCCTGGGCCTGGGCGCCCGCCAGCGCCTGTGGCAGGTGGAACTGCCGCTGGCGCTGCCCGTGCTGTTGGCGGGGGTGCGCACGTCGGTGGTGATCAATATCGGCACGTGATTACGATGCCCGGGCTTCGGCTATGACTGCCATGCTGTATAGTTCTATACTGAAATTTTATAGGAATACTGAACTCTTCGAGGCGACCATTCCGAATGAATTGAATTTAGCTATTCAATTTTGGTTAACCATTGGAGCAAAACCAACAGAATCTCAAATCAACGAAATGTTGTCGGTCATATCTCCTTTTGAGTCTACCGCAGCCGATTCAATATTCCAGATTTATTATGCCAAGGGAAGTTTTGAACCGGATGGCAATCGGAATTTGGACTTTGGTGGAGGGTATCACACGCTCGCATCCCTGTATGCTGCATCGGGTAACACGGAGAAGGTTATAGCCTGCTTTGAGAAATCAAAAATACTGCCTGAATATTTTACCGGGCGGTTGTTTAATAATTACAATAATATTATAGGATATCTGTATCAATATGGTCATCAGCATAAAAGCGCTTCGGTCATTCAATGGCTGAGCCAGCAATTTGCAGACAACACCCCGCATAGCATTTATAAAAACATATTGAATCGTTCAGGGTATTTGAGCAGGATGTTCTTTATAAATTTTACAAAGGGTACGAGAAACTATCGGGGGTATTTGTATATGAATCTTTATCTCGCGTCACGAGATCAGTTTCATGCAGTAGCGGAGGACTACCAGAAAATATTGACTGCCCTACCAAACGCGTCTGAAAGAAATTTTTTATTGGCCATGCATTATAAGCGATTGGCCATGTTTGAACACAAATATGCTTTTGACAGGGGCCTTAAAGTTGATACTGCCGCATTAAATGCTTTACTGGATAAGGCCTGGGAACATTTTGGATTGGTCGATGCAGTTTATCTGGAGACTAAAGGAACGCCTGCTATCGGATATTGGGGAGATGGGATTAGGCAAACGCAGATTACGAACCGGAACTTATTTATTTACCCGGATTATATGGATGGCTGGTTCAGCCGGACGTATCATTCTGATTTGTTCTATTCCTATATGAATGATCGGAAATTGCTTGAAAAGAACTTTGTGAATGAACAGGATTTACAGTATATCTATTTTTGGCTGGCGAAAGCATATGAAATTGACCCTGCTAAAGAAGTTTTAAAATATCATAATTATTATCCCCTTTCCGATGCGACTCTGAATAGTATGGCGAAGTTTTTAAGAAGTAAGGGTTCCGATGCTAATTTACCGTACCTGATTCTGGCTAATCGCAGTTTTGAAAGAGCTGATACAGTAAAAGCATTATCGTATTATCAAAAAATTGATTTTACATCGTTGAGTCGATCATCTGAACGTTTTGAATATCTCGAGAAAACGTTCTTTATGAATCAAATTAAAAACCTCTCGATGAGTATGGTTGCCCTTGGCAAATCGGAAGAGGCGATGAGACTCATTAATATTTTTACTGATAATTGCGGAAAAGCCTTTAGTTTTATTTTTAATGCTGAAAAACTGTATGAAACAAATTATAACCCGGAAGCATTCAGTTGGCTTGATTCTGCTGTTGTAAAAATGAATAAAGAAGATTTTCCTGCTCTTCGCCCAGAGTTAGATTATCGGTTTAAGTTAATTACGCTGCTAGGACAGATTGGGGGAGAAAAATTAAATTCACTTTCGAGAGAATTGGTTCAGGATTTTTTTGAAGGTGATATTTTTAGAGGCATTACAAGTCAGGTACGAGGTATAGCATCGGAAGGTAATTATTATGAAGCCGTAAACGCGATGCCTTCAACACTAACAGAGACACAGGAACTGACTTGCTATTATTTCCTACTGTGGGAAGCCTGTAAAACAAAAGAGGCAGGGAAACCAGTTTCGGCCTGGACGTCAATGGATGAATATTTCAATTGGGATCAAGAGTATATATTTTACGTTCCTTTTTAATGAAAAAATTTAACACACTCTATTACTTACTTTTTGTTCTCCTGATTTTTGGATCATTTGCCTCAATGGCTCAAAATGATTACGGAATAAAAATTTTGGGTACAGTGGCTATTGCCTTCTGTATCCTCTTTAGTATTCATTTAATTTCGTTCATCAATAAGGAAAATGATAAACGTGAAAAGAGTAATGGATTTGAATTGGCAAGTTTGATTGTTCTTTCTGGAATTTTAACCTTGCGCGTATTTTATATTCGTTTTCCATTTGTGGAGTTAATTTTTGGAACAGCGGGGTTGTTGTTAATATTCGTCTATATAAACAAATTGGTGCGACAGTATAAATTAAACGAGGTTAAGAGTAGCCTCATGGCGGGCCTCGTGGGTTTATTTCATGCGAGCATAATTTTCTATTTAGCGTCCATGGTTTTAGCTGCATTCATTCCTTCGTTCTCTGAACCGGCAGGGGGAGCGGCTTTTGCTTTGCTTATTGCTTTTGTCGCGATAGCATTGTTAAGAAGGAGATCATGTTGTGTAGTGAAAAAATCTCAGCCTTTGCATTTGTAGCGAGATTTAAAGACCGGTCACTAGTACTGATTACTCTTTTTGTTTTATTCACAGCGTACATGGGCCTTACTAAAATCAGAGCCCTACCAAAAATGTATTCTGATGAATTTCCTCAAGCTTATTTTAACCTTGTAAATCAGCCGAGACAGGAAATGAAAAGGCCTTGAATGGAAAATACAAACACGAAGAATTCAAAGAGAAGTATGATCGTTTTGTAGAACGAAATACGGGTACAATTAAAAAATAAGCCTTTAACTTCCTGGCCTTGTGCCGGGATCTCCATCTTCAGCGATCATCAAGGGGATGCCGGAACTTACCGACAGACAAGTCCGGCCATAATCATTTAGTATTTTGACTTTTGAGGTTTTTTTGAATCAAAACATCAATACTTCTGCCACTCTGTCTTTAAAACCTGAAAAAATTACTTAAGAGTAAGTCATAATGGCTTGAAAATCCCATCGGCATACTTTTTCCTGATGAGGTTTAACAGGAATTAAAAATCATGTTTAACCTTAAAAAATTAAAAGTATGAGTCTGATACGTTATAACTCCGCGCTGAACGATTATGCGCCCACATCCTTCAGCAATTTGATCGATCGTTTTTTCAATGATAAGCTTACCCACAGTGGCGGTTCTTCTTATTCCTTTGTACCCCGTGTGGATATCATGGAAGAAGACAAAGCATTTGAAATTCATGTCTCTGTTCCGGGAATGAGTAAGGACGATTTTAAAATCGATCTGAACGACAATTACCTGACCATTAGTGGTGAGCGTAAATTCAACCGCGAGAAGAAGGAAGATAACTTCTACTCGATGGAAACCCAGTATGGAACGTTCAGCCGTTCGTTCTCTTTGCCTGAGAATGTAGATGCTAACAAAATCAGCGCAAAATATGTGAATGGTATTTTGGAAGTAACTGTTCCAAAGGACGAAAAGAAAACACTAAAATCTACTATTAAGGTAAATTAAGCATAGGTTTAGGTTGAGGAGTAACCCCGTTCCAAGATTGTTGGACGGGGTTTTTTGTTTATATGACACACATAATGTGAGCGGGAAACAAAGGTGAAATTCTAAATTCTCCCGCCTAAATTCCAAATTCTAATTCCTCACATTTTATTAGCTTTGCCAACTCAATTCAAAGACTATGAAGAATTTTGGCATTCAGGAGGCACTCTCCGCTTTAGGAATCAAGAAAACAAACCTTGGTACCTCAACCGGTAAAAAATGGTATAAATCAACCGGCAAACTCATTGAATCGTATTCACCTGCAGATGGTAAACTGATAGGAGGCGTGTATGCAGCAGATGCAAAAGTATTTCAACAGGTAGTGGATAAATCAAAGCAAGCATATAAGGAGTGGAGAAAATGGCCCGCTCCTAAACGCGGAGAGGTTGTACGCCAGGTAGGTGAGGCGTTGAGAAATTATAAGGAGCCATTAGGTAAACTTGTTTCTTATGAGATGGGGAAATCCTACCAGGAGGGTTTGGGAGAAGTGCAGGAAATGATAGATATCTGCGATTTTGCGGTAGGGTTATCGCGCCAGCTTCACGGACTTACCATGCACTCGGAGCGCCCGAGCCATCGCATGTACGAACAATATCACCCGATCGGACTTGTTGGTGTCATCTCTGCTTTCAATTTTCCTGTTGCCGTTTGGTCATGGAATTCGATGCTCGCGTGGGTGTGTGGCGATACGTGTATTTGGAAGCCATCAGAGAAAACACCGTTGTGCAGCATTGCCTGTCAGAATATAGTAAATGAAGTATTTGAGAAGAACGATGTTCCTGAAGGTGTGTCGTGTATTATAAATGGAGATGCATTGGTTGGTCAGCTCATGTCTAAGAGTGAAGATATTCCGTTGGTATCGGCTACGGGCTCCACGCGCATGGGCAAGGCAGTTGCCAAAACGGTGAGTGAACGATTGGGAAGAGCTTTACTGGAACTTGGTGGTAATAACGCCATCATCATAACAGAAAATGCGAATCTCGATATGTCTATAATAGGTGCGTTGTTTGGTGCGGTAGGCACTGCAGGACAGCGCTGTACCACTACACGCAGGCTTATCATTCATGAAAAAATTTATGGTGAAGTAAAAGAGAGATTAAAGAAAGCGTATGGTCAGTTAAGTATTGGAAATCCGCTGGATGCTTCTAATCATGTTGGACCGCTCATTGATGAGCAAGCGGTAACGATGTATAACGATGCGTTGAAGAAGGTAAAAAAAGAAGGCGGTAAGTTTGTGGTAGAGGGTGGAGTATTAAAAGGTAAGGGGTATGAATCGGGTTGTTACGTAAAGCCTGCGATAGCCGAAGTGAAAAACGAATACGAGATTGTGCAGCATGAAACCTTTGCTCCAATTCTATATCTTATTAAATACAAAACAATTGATCAGGCTATCGAAATTCAAAATGGCGTGAAACAAGGACTTTCCTCTTCTATCATGACTACGAACATGCAGGAGATGGAAAGATTTCTTTCACCGGAAGGTTCAGACTGCGGCATCGCCAATGTAAACATTGGAACATCAGGAGCTGAAATCGGTGGTGCATTTGGCGGAGAAAAAGAGACTGGTGGCGGACGCGAGTCCGGTTCTGATGCATGGAAAGTGTATATGCGCAGGCAAACCAACACGATTAACTATGGTAATACCTTGCCGTTGGCTCAGGGTATCAAATTTGATGTATAACCACCTTTGCAAATCTGCCCGAATCGGTTATTTTTATAGCTCTTATACACTAACACTATGCCCGTAAAGAAGTACCATACTGTCATGCTGATCGATGATAACGAGATTGATAATCTGATCAATCAAAAAATGATTGAGGCAGCGTCTGTAACTGATAACATTTATACGCATACCGGGGCCAAAAGTGCCATTGAGTTTTTGCGAAACATGGAACGGATGGATGTGGCAGACAAAGTGCTTCCAGATATTATTTTTCTCGATATTGATATGCCCCTCATGGATGGCTTCCAGTTTCTGGAAGAATTTGAAAAACTGGGTAATGTGGCAAAAAAGAAATGTAAGATTGTGATGCTTACATCGTCCATCAATCCGCAGGATTTTAACCGCTCCAAGAAATACGAAAATGTGAAGCTCTATTTGAACAAACCGCTTTCGCACGAAAGCATTGTAAAACTGGAAGTTTAGAATTCAGTAAGTTTTTTTACCAGTCCTTCATCCATTTTTACCAATAAGGTTGGTGCAAAATAGCTGACTTTCATGCCGTTGAGTTTTGGAATAACAGCCGCGATCTTTTTAGCTTTTTCTTTTTTAGCTGCGCTCACGGCAATCTTCAGTATTTTGATGAACAATTGTATATTCTCACAACCATCTTTTCCAAACATCCGGATCTGACGCTGAATACTGTTGGACAATTGATTAAAGAGTTCATAATCCTGCAGCAATACATATTGGAGTGCCAGCAGCGATTTTATTTCCAGTAATGTAATGGGGTACTTTTTAAGACTCACTTCATTCAGCAGGTTGTTAATTAATTTCGCAGCCTCATCGTACTTGCCCGCGTAATAACAAACGAGTGAACGGTACGTAATGTAAATAACATGTTTTGGAATGTCGGTAGCGTCAGCCTCATAATCTACTAATGTAGTCTCACTTTCTTCATACAACTCCAGCTCCGTACCTAGGCGGATATTTCGCTCTAATTTTGAGATTAGGAATTGTGCCGGGAACGTAAAGGTTGGATAATTGGTCAACAAATTGGCAACAGCATCATTGACTTCTTCATAAAACTTTTCAGCCTGCCGGTATACTTTGTAGTGATTATAGTATTCAAGTTTAAGAAATTCAAACACAAGGTTAATGTGATAGTAGATGCTGTCCAGCGTATAGCTGTCGAATATTTTCTGAACCTTGTCAAAAATATCCTCGATCGACTCAGCATCGGGTTGTGCCGTTTCATCCGGCTCTACAAAAAGACGGTGAAAAATGGACATACAACTGCGGTACACATACAACCGGTGCGATTCGTACAGGTTAGCCACATTTTGCATTTCCTTCATCAGCAGATTTAACCCCAGCTTTTCTATTTCGTCCCCTGTAAACAGAAAGTTTCCGTACTTTTTAAAGTAATCAGCCAATAAATCTTCCGCTTTATCAAGAGCCAGCATGTAGGCTACATGCCGGTTGTAGAGCTGTGAGTATTGAAAGTAGTCGGGTGAATTAATATTGAGACGTTTGAGTGATTTATAGATAACGGTTAACTCGTTAGCTAAATCGTAATCGATCAATTCCTTTTCCAGTTTCTTTAAGGTAGCAATGGAGATTGTTCTTTTCTTCGTGAAAAGCACTTCATTGATATTTGCAACTTTTCGCAGAACATCGGTACGTGGGCTCTCCAATTGCTGCATCAGGTATTCTTCGATCTTCAGGTTCAACCTCGACCGGAGGGTATAGTAGGCGTTCGCGTTAACTTCCAACTCGGCCATAATTTTATTATCCGAAAGTTGGCGTTCACGCAGGGATTTTAACAAATAGGCTGATTTTTCAGCATTGCTTTCAATAAGAGAATCGTATATGGTCTTAAAGTCTTTTTCGGATAGTTGCTTGACAATGTTTTTAAGCTTGGCCATAGTGGGGTTTTACGGAGTGAAAATTTACAAAAATTATCCTTGCATACAACACAACGCTTACCCCGGTAAGCCATTTATCGTGCGATTGTACCACTGCCTTGTAGACTTTGGAAGCAATGAAGGCAAAGTTTGTAGTTTTACAGTTCGCTAGTTATGTGGTTGAAAGGACGCTTATTCATAGCATTTATAGTAGCCATACTACCTGGTCTGGCAATAGGCCAGTTTACGGTAGAACATGCAGCCATGAACAACCTTCAAAAAGGCAAGTGGGAGAAGGCCAAAGGCCAACTGGTAAGAGCAATCAGAAAGGATAGCCTGAACCCAGGCGCTCATTACACTTTGTCAATTTATTTTTTTTCAATTGGCAATCCGGCTTTTCAGATCGACTCAGCTTACCGGTATACGATGCAGGCTTTTTCGGATTACCAATACATAACAATGCGACAGCGCGAAAGACTAAGAAAAATTCCTCTGGATAGTATTATCCTCGTGAAGCATCGGGAACAAATTGATAGTGCAGCTTTTGAGAGAGCAAAATCAATAAATGCAGAAAACGGGTACATTGATTTTCTCGATCGTTTTCCACAGGCCTCACAACGATTACGCGCCATTGAGCTACGTGATGAAGTCGCCTATTTGGATGCCCTGAAAGAAAATACCTATGCGGCATTTTTGAAATACCTGGAAAAATATCCAGAATCTATTCGAAGACCTGAAGCAAGATCGCGTTATGAAAAACTTCTCTTTGAATCAAAAACAAAGGATAAGAAGTTAACCAGTTACGAATCATTCTTGCAGGACTACCCGCAGTCACCTTATCGAAACGAAATAGAAAATCAGATTTTTGAAATCTCCACTGCATCAGGTGAGTCAACTGAATTTGAAAAATTCTTAAAAAAATACCCTCAAAGTTCGAAGACAGGCACAGCACGTAACGTGTTGTATCATCTTTTGAAGGATGACGAGCGTTCATCCTTACGTGCACTTTTAAATGATTCAATTCAGAGACTTATTGTATTGGAAAAATACTATCTCGTTCCATTTTTAAAGAACGACAGTTTTGGTTTCATGAATGAACGCGGTGAGGAAATTATTAAGCCTGGTGCGAAACAAATACCTGACGATTACTTATGCGGAAACATGAGGGACGAAATAATAGTACTCGAAAATAAAATTATTGCCCGAAACGGTGCTGTCATATATCAGGGTGAAATTAAAGAATTAGATAAGTTGGGGTATGGGTTCTTAAAGATTCAGACTTTAGACTGTATTAAAGTTGTCCATTATTCGGGGTACAGTATAGGAAAGGACTGTTACCAGGATGCTAGAATGCTTGGAAAAAATTACCTGGCGCTAAAAAAAGATAAGCAGTGGGCGGTTTGGTCATTGACAGGAAGGATGCTTGTTGATTTTAATTGGGATGATGTTCAACGAGTAGGGGATGTGGCCATATTTAAAAAATCAGGAAAGTACAAACTTGTGCGATTGAAGGATGTTGCAAGAGCAGCAGATCAGGTGTCGATTCCCTTCACGCAAGAATTTAGCGAAGTGAAAAGTTGGCCGAATAGTATGTTTTGGATCAAGGCAGGACATGAACAAGGCGTGCTCAATCATAATCTAAAAGAGTGGATAAAGCTTGGTAAACACCAGACTGAGCAGACATTTTTTGGGGCAGTAAGCCAAACGCCTCTTGGCTATAAATTGTATGAAAAAAATTCATCGCCTTCTCAAAATTTTATTCGTGTAAAAATTAATCAACCGTGGGTGGCTGTGCAGCAGAACGGATCGTGGCAATTAATTGACCCCATATCGAAACAATTTCAAAGTCCTGCTTTCGACAGCATCATGTTCGTTGGCCCGTTTTCAGTGGGAATTAAGAATGACAGTGTTCGGGTTTACTTGTCAAAGGATAATTACATTGAATTGCAAAAATCTAAGATCCAGTTTCTTCCTGGCCGGGATTCTCTTTTCTTTCTATTAGTGGAAGAGGGTGAAAAGAAAATCGTGTACGATGCTATTGGCGAGAAATTGTTTTTGACGTCTTTCGATAAGATTGAATACAATAATGAGGGTTTTTTTACCGTCTTTAAAAAGGATAAACGTGGGTTGATATCACGTAACGGGAAATTAGTCGTTCAACCTGAGTACGATGCGTTGGGTACTGTAAATAAGGGTTTGGCTCAGGTTCTGAAAGATAAAAGATTTGGCTTGTTGGACATAGCACACCGTAAAGAGATTAAAACTGAGTATGATAAAAACGTGGTGCCGTATAATGGCACCAAACTTATTGCAAGTAAGAAGGGGTTATTTGGGTTAATCAGATGGGACAATAAACCGATTACACCATTCGAATATGAAGAGATCAGATATTGGAGTGACTCAACTGCATTGGTAAAAAAGAACTTCAATTGGATACTCTATAATTTCGTTGAGAAAAAGATTGTGATGGATAAAATCAAAACCTTTACGCGGGTGTTGGATACGGACAAAGAAAGAATCATGATTGTCCAGCAGGAAAACAAGTATGGTGTGATCAGCAGCAGAAAGGGAATAATTATACCGCCCACATTTACGGATATTATTAATCTCGGCTCTGCTTCAGTGCCCTTGTATTTTACGGAGAAGCATGTGGAGGAAGCTTCTATTTTTGTAGTGATATACTACGATAAAAACGGAATTCAACTACGTAAACAAGTCTATGAAACCGATGACTACGAAAAGATTTATTGTCCAGATAATTAAGGGTTAACGTACCGTTCATCCGGGGTTTCAATTAAACCCCTTCAGATTGATTATATTGCTTCGTTAATTTTTCACGATGAAAAAATTGTTCTGCTTTATTTTGCTGCTCTCACTGGGTACTTCTATTTGGGCACAGCCTCAAGCTGATAATTCACGTCCTAAACTCGTAGTAGGAATAGTGGTTGATCAGATGCGACAGGAGTACGTGTACCGTTTTGAGAATAAATTTGGTGAAGGCGGCTTTAAGCGAATGATGAATAAAGGCTTTACGTTGCAGAACGCCCATTATAATTATTTGCCCACTGTTACAGGCGCAGGCCATGCCTCAGTTTATACGGGAACAACACCTGCGATTCATGGGGTTATTGGTAATGATTGGTATGATAAAGAACTTAAAAAAGAAGTGTATTGTGTAGGTGACGATCGATATAACACCGTAGGAAGTACGTCCATTGCTGATGGAAAGATGTCGGCACACAGGTTGCTTGCCACCACCATTACTGATGAGTTAAAGTTGTCAACTCAAAAACGGTCTAAAGTAATAGGCCTTTCTATTAAAGATAGAGGGTCAATTCTTCCGGCTGGCCACATGGCGGATGCCGCATATTGGTATGACGAAAATGTTGGAAAGTTTATCACCAGCACATATTATATGAATCAACTTCCAAACTGGGTAGAGAAATTTAACCAGCTGAACCTTTCGGATAAGTATTTATCACAAACCTGGAACACGGTAATTCCTATTGAACGGTATACGGAAAGTGGACCTGATGATAATCCGTATGAAAAGAAGCTTGGTGGAAAGAGCAAACCTGTTTTTCCTTACAATCTGGCAGAGCTTCGGAAGCAAGGGAAAAATTTCGATTTACTTTCATACACTCCTTTTTCCGATGATTATCTTACTGAAATGGCAAAGGCAGCTATTGATGGTGAGAAACTTGGTGCGGACGAGTGGACAGATTTTTTATGTATTTCATATTCGGCACCCGATAAGCTGGGTCATGAAGTGGGACCAGATGCTGTGGAGTTGGAAGACCTCTATATCCGATTGGATAGAAACCTGGAAGACCTGTTAAAAAAACTTGATCAAACCGCTGGAGAAGGAAACTATGTCGTTTTTCTTTCAGCTGATCATGGGGTGGCTGAAAACTCTCAATATCTCATTGACAATAAAGTACCAGCCGGCTATTTCAGTAATTCGAATCTGAAGGCACGTCTCAATCCGTATTTGAAGCAATATTTTCCTGGAAAAAATTTGATTGAAAGCATTATCAATGAACAAGTTTATTTTAACCATGATGCATTCAGTGTTGACCCTAAGACCGGTGGTGTAGATTTACTCATTGCCACGGAACTAACAGTCGGTTTCTTAATGCAGGAAAAAGGTGTGGCCAATGTATTTCCAAAGAATGTTCTACGACAAGGCAATTTTTTAGAAGGTGGTCATAAAGGAATGTCCATTCGCGGCTACTACCCTAAACGCAGCGGTGATATCTCCTTTATTCTGGAGCCGGGTTGGTATGAATCAGGTTCGATGCAAGGCACAACCCACGGTTCATCGTACACCTACGACACCCACGTTCCTATTTTATTTTACGGAAAAGGAGTAAAGAAGGGAAGCTCTGTTCAATACCATACGATTACGGACATTGCCCCTACCTTGTCTATTCTGTTGAAGATAAAGTTCCCGAGCGGATGTACGGGCCAGCCAGTGGCGGAATTGCTTGATTAGTGCAATTTTTCTATGAAATCCAGGAAGTGTATGCAAAACGTATATGATATGATTGGATTTCATGAAAGGGGTATTTCTACTGATAGCATTAGGGTTAACATTTTCAGTACGGGCACAACGTATCAGCAATACTGCGCTGTATCGTGATGTGAGTTCGCTGGTGTACTTCAGGTTGTATTATGAGAATGATTATTTTTCTACCACCGACAAGTACTATACACAAGGTATCAATCTCGAATACGTACATCCCGCCATTGGCAATTTTTTCACGTCCAGGCTACTGATTCGCTCACGTTCAAGGGAATCTAAATTTGGAATTTCTCTTGAGCAGGAAGGATATACACCCACCAGCATAACAAGCTCAGAAATTCTGATAGATGACAGACCCTTTGCTGCTGGCTTGTTTCTTAAAATATTTTCAATTGTAAATGAGCCATCAAACAGAGAGCGTATTTCATCAACACTTAGCATCGGTGCCATCGGCCCGATGACGGGCGGTAAAGAAATTCAGGAAGCCATTCATCGTTGGATACGCTATACACAACCAAAAGGCTGGCAAAATCAAATCCGCAACGATGTAATTCTGAATTACCAAATAGAATATGAACGCGGACTCTTAGCGCGCGAGAACTATTTTTCTGCCTCTGGAGAAGTAGGTGCGCGCGTAGGAACATTTAATACGAAGGCCTACGCAGGTGCTGTTATTATGGCAGGCTATTTTGATGACCCGTTTAAAAACTTTTCGAAACGAAAAAGAAAAAATCAAGTCTATTTGTATGCTGAGCCATTGTTGAACATCGTGGGCCACGATGCAACATTACAAGGTGGGCTTTTTAACAGAACAAGTCCGTATACGATTGAGTCAATGGATATTAACCGACTGGTTTTTCAGGGAAATGCTGGAATCGTTTTCAGGATCAATACAGTTTACCTGGAGTACTTTCAATCCTATCTGACAAAAGAATTTAAAATCGGTAACTCGCACCTGTGGGGAGGTGTTCGCATTGGTTGGTATATGCATGCACGACCTTAGTACTCGTAAGAAAAATCCTATCCATTTTCAGTTTCCTTCAAAATTCATATCTTCAAACTTTTAAGGAATATCTTATTATGAGCGAAACAAATTTTAAACCTGTATTAGGGTTACGGGATGCTACCATGATTGTTGCCGGGTCCATGATTGGATCGGGAATATTTATTGTGGGTGCCGATATTTTAAGAAACGTGGGCGGGGCTGGTTGGTTGATTGCCGTGTGGGCTATCACAGGGTTTATGACCATCACCGCGGCCGTGAGTTACGGTGAACTCAGCGGGATGTTTCCAAAGGCAGGAGGACAGTATGTGTACTTGAAAGAATCGTATAATCCGCTAATTGCATTTTTATACGGGTGGAGTTTTTTCGCTGTCATACAAACCGGAACCATTGCCGCAGTAGGGGTTGCGTTTTCGAAATTTACTGCCTACCTGATACCAGGTGTGAGTGAAGATATTGTGCTGTTCAGTATAGGTTCGTTTACCTTATCACCAGCGCAGCTTTTATCCATCGCTACCATCATTCTGCTTACTTATATAAACACGCGTGGCGTGCAAGGAGGCAAAGCAATTCAAACCAGTTTCACCATAACCAAACTGGTAAGCCTTTTCGGACTCATTGTATTTGGGTTGATCATGATGAAGGGTGATGTGTTTTCTGCAAACTGGGAAAATGCATGGAGTCTGCAAAAGATGACGGGAGAGGGAACGTTTGAATCCTATACCATGATTGCCGCACTTGGCGCAATCGCTGCAGCTATGGTAGGTTCTATCTTCAGCAGCGATGCATGGAATAACGTAACATTCATTGCTGGAGAAATTAAAAACCCTCAACGAAATATTGGTTTGAGTTTGTTTTTAGGTACCCTCATCGTCAGTGTGATATACATCACAACTAACATCATGTACACGGCTGTGCTTCCCATGAATGAGATAGCTTTTGCAGAGAAGGATCGTGTAGCCGTGGTGGCATCGAATGTTATTTTTGGGAATATCGGTACGGTGATTATCGCGCTGATGATTATGGTGTCCACGTTTGGTTGCAACAATGGGTTGATACTAGCGGGTGCGCGGGTGTATTACACGATGGCAAAAGATGGATTGTTTTTTAAACAAGCAGGTGAACTGAATAAGTTCGCTGTTCCACAATTGGCACTGTGGGTACAATGTATGTTGGCTTGTGCTTGGTGTCTCAGCGGTAAATATGGCGACTTACTCGATATGGTTTCGTTTGTAGTTGTAGTGTTTTATGTACTCACCATTGTTGGAATTTTTATTCTTCGGAAAAAACGCCCTGAAGCTGAGCGACCTTATAAAGCATTTGGATACCCCGTTCTACCTCTGATTTATATTGTGATGGGGTTAACGTTTTGCACGTTACTGATTGTCTACAAGCCGCAGTATACCTGGCCTGGGTTAATCATTACGTTAATCGGCATTCCGATTTATTATTACGTGATGAGGAATAAGAAGTAGCCTAAGATTAAGGGCCTAGTTGTGTGGC
>JANNQJ010000313.1:0-2760 GCA_031400675.1 Cyclobacteriaceae bacterium | reverse complement strand
ATTTGGCCTTAGCTTCGCAAGATCCAGTTGGGTTCTTTCTTGAAGGAGATGGTTTTGATAGCAGCTATAACGGAGTTTCAATTCGGTTGGGCATTGTACTTTTAAGTATACTACCATCACAGGAGGCAATAAGTGGTCGTTTAAAAAAATCAATAAGTTGTAGCGTGCAATGGCAAGCCTCCAGAGTCTTAGATACAGGAGAGATTTCCCTTCAGGGAAACACCAGGGTGTATCCGGGAGGGGAAGCATTTTTGGGTTCGGAGAAACAAGTTGCTTGGATTGATTCTTTACTGGCCTTCTACTTTACTCATACTTTGTCAGCCGATGAATATTACCAAACCTTAGCGAAGAAACTAGAAACATTTTATAATTGAAGAGCTTTTCTATTTGAAGTGATCAGGAAATGATAATCAAACTAACTAAAAGTAAACATAAATAATTGACATGCACTACTTAGCAAGCTCGCAACGCTATCAAGGGATGGAATACCGCAGATGTGGTAACAGTGGCTTAAAATTACCAGCCATATCACTTGGCCTATGGCACAACTTCGGCCATATCGATAAATTAGATAATGCACGCAGTATATTGCGAACTGCATTTGATAGTGGCATTACCCATTTTGACTTGGCTAATAATTACGGACCACCTGCGGGATCTGCAGAGGAAAATTTCGGAAAGATATTTAAAGATGATTTTATTCCCTACCGTGATGAATTGATTATCTCATCAAAAGCTGGTTGGGGCATGTGGCCTGGCCCTTATGGCGATTGGGGTTCAAAGAAATATTTGGTTGCGAGCTTAGATCAGAGTTTAAAACGTATGGGGCTCGAGTATGTCGATATTTTTTATCATCACCGCCCTGACCCGGAAACACCACTTGAAGAAACCATGACTACACTTGACTTAATGGTGAGGCAAGGTAAAGCACTCTATGTTGGCATTTCAAGCTATCAACCAGAGGAAGCTTCAAAGGCTATTGCAATTTTAAAACAACTGGGCACACCATGCTTAATTCATCAACCAAAATATTCCATGTTCGAACGCTGGGTGGAAAATGGATTGTTGGATGTATTAGATAATAATGGCGTTGGGTGTATTCCGTTTTCTCCTCTGGCACAGGGGATGCTAACTAACAAATATTTAAAAGGTATTCCAGAAGGTTCAAGAGCGTCCAGCCATCGTGGTAACGGAGCCATTGATGAAGATCAGCTTTCGGATGAAAAAATTAATAAGGCTAGGCAACTAAATGTGCTGGCAGAAGCACGGGGATAGAATCTGGCGCAAATGGCACTCGCCTGGATACTGAAAGATAAACGAATTACTTCTGTGCTGATTGGTGCAAGCAGACCAGAACAAGTAATAGATTCGATTCGTTGCCTTGAAAATTATTCTTTTACAAATGAAGAACTTAATAAAATCAACGCGATTCTAAAATAGAAGTAAGTGGAGCTTTCTAACATTGAACTATGAATACACATCTTAACGCCTCAAATAGAGCGACCCTTTTCGGGTTCGTTCTATTACACGTTTGTATTGCGGGTAATTTAAACGCCATCGAAGGCATGGCTCAAAAAAGAATAAACGAAAACCAAACGCTGCCCATAACCCTGTCGCTTAATGCCTTTTCGTTTAACGATACCTTGATGGCACGTGATCCGCGCAGCAATCAACCGGTATTTACTTTGTTTAATCTGTTGGATTGGTGCGCTGCCCAAAATATAAAGGCACTTGACCCAACGGCTTATTATTTTCCAACCTACCCTGAAGTTCCTTCGGATGAATACTTTATAAAATTTAAAGACAGAGCTGCTGAGTTGGGCATTGTTATTTCGGGCACAGGCATACGAAATAATTTTGCTTCGCCAGATCCAAAGGTCCGGGCAGAAGGAGTGGAGCGAGCCAAAAAATGGATCGTAGCAGCTTCTAAAATGGGCGCTCCTATTGTGCGCGTATTTGCCGGAGAAATTCCTAAAGGGTATGAGAATAGATGGAATGAAGTGGCGCGATGGATGATAGATTGTTTTAAAGAGTGTGCTGCCTATGGAGAAAAATATGGAGTTAGAATCGGCATCCAAAATCATGCTGATATGCTGCAAACCGCAGAGCAATGTATTTACGTGCTTGATAAAATCAATTCCAAATGGGTAGGACTTATTCTCGACACGGGCAGTTTTAAAACAGAAGATCCTTACAAAGACATTGAAGCAGTTATTTCGTACGCGATTAACTGGCAGGTGAAAACGAGTGTTTTTGGTTTAAACGGTGATATACCAACAGACTATAGCCGATTAGTATCGATCATAAAAAATGGAGGCTACAATGGTTATTTACCTGTTGAAACACTTCGTGTAAAAGGTAAACCTTACAATCCTTTTACCTTAGTTCCTGCGATGCTTACTGAATTGAATGCTGCAATTAATGAGGTGTATAAATGATTGCTATTTGATAATGGCCTTTGAACCAAAAATACATACTATGAAAAATAGAAACATCTGCACAATTCTGCTTCTATTAGTTGTAATAAACTTCCATTCACTCTGTCAACAACCTACTGTTAAAGGAAAAGATGCTTACCCATTTGATGATCGCACTAGTTTCTCTCCGATATACAACCGTAAGAACCTTGGTAGTTGGGCCATGCAAGGCAATGGTCGTTGGAGCGTAGAGCAAGGAGAAATCGTTGGCCAGCAAGATGCGTCCGAAAAAAAAGACTCATGGTTATTTACAACAGATGTGTGGGACGACTTTGCTTTGGAG
>JANNQJ010000312.1:0-1901 GCA_031400675.1 Cyclobacteriaceae bacterium | reverse complement strand
GATGCTGCATAGCAATAGGGTAACGACATGGCACCGAGCAAGGCCATCATTTCTAACGCGTATTGCTTAAACAGTCGTTGACCATTTTGTAATTTCCGTTGGTTAAACCAAGTTGGGTTTGCCTTTCGGGAAATCAGGAACTTTTTTATAGCAGAGTTTGACTGTTGTTCGATTTCATTTACGTCTAATTTTAGCAACTCGTATAGAATAGCTTGCTTTCCATCGGTAAAAGTGGATGCTACCAAACGGTCTGATGCGTAATCGCCTTTTAGCCGCTGTTTGTCCAAGAATTTTTTACTCAACTGCATAGATGGGTAGAACGTAAATTACCTTCCTTAGTAAAACAAAATAATTGTAATTATGTTAAAATTAATACCGAAAGGCATCTGACACATCTGAGGTGACGTAACGCCTATTGGTGCCAAAATATAGAGCCATGAAAACAGAAATTCTTTCTCTTCAAGACATTGACCGCATTATAGAAATGGCGTGGGAAGATCGCACGCCTTTTGAGGCGATTGAACTTCAGTTTGGTCTTCTGGAGAAAGAAGTAATTGCCTTGATGCGCAAACACATGAAAGACAGCAGTTTTAAAATGTGGCGCAAGCGAACGAATGGCCGCACTACCAAACATCAAGCGGTAGGTCTTTTAAAGAAAGGCCGGTTTAAATCCACCCGTCAAAAAACAATCTCAGGAAATAAAGTCAGTAAACGATGAATGAACTGTTTCCGCTGTCTAAAAATAAAGTTTCGTTTCCGACTAATTATGATTCAATTATTGAACGGATAACCAAAATCAATCCCGTTCAATATGGCAAGACCCGAAATTTTATTTATGGCGCGGTAACCTACTTATCGCCCTATATTTCAAGAGGCGTTATCAGTGTAAAGCAAGTTCAAGATGCTGTGTTGGCAAAAGGACATCCTTCAGCCGGCATTGAAAAATTCTTACAAGAATTGGCGTGGCGCGAATATTTTCAGCGTGTATGGCAAGCTAAAGGAGATGGACTATTTCAGGACATGACACAGCCACAAACTGACGTATTGCACAGTCAAATGATTGAATGCATCGTGAATGCAAATACCGGTATTTCAGCTATTGATGAATTGATCCATGAATTTTATGAAACAGGATACCTGCACAATCATGTGCGCATGTACATAGCAAGTATTTCCTGCAATATTGGTAAGGCACATTGGTCTACACCGGCACAGTGGATGTATTATCATTTACTTGATGGTGATTTGGCCAGCAACACCTGCAGTTGGCAATGGGTGGCAGGTTCATTTTCATCTAAAAAATATTATTGCAATCAAGAGAATATAAACCGCTATACGCACAGCCATCAACACAATACATTTTTAGACACAGCCACTGAAAATCTACCGCTTGCTTCACTACCCGATGTATTAAAGTCGGCCATAGATTTGAATTTAAAGACTCTACTTCCTACTATAGCCAAACCTTTTATTGATACCACAAAGCCAACGCTGATCTACAATTCTTATAATCTTGACCCGCTATGGAGGAAAGAAGAAGATGTAAATCGAATTCTTTTGCTAGAACCATCGCATTTTCAAAAATTTCCGATCAGTGAAAAGGTGCTTGCATTTATTATCAAACTTTCACTTAACATTCCAAACTGTCAATTAATGATAGGTGAAGTTTCTGAATTGAAGATGCTTTATGCCGATTCAATTTTTGGCGAGAATGGATTAGTTTCAAAAGAACATCCTGCCTTCAACTATTATCCGGGGACTAAGGACCAGAGAGATTGGATCTATCCGAAAGTGAAAGGCTACTTCAATTCTTTCTTTTCGTTTTGGAAGCAGTGCAATCTTCTTTGAGGGGTAAAAAATGTGATTACAATTACATCCTTTCGGCTAAGGCGGAGTTTGAA
>JANNQJ010000311.1:0-5397 GCA_031400675.1 Cyclobacteriaceae bacterium | reverse complement strand
CGGTAATGTCCTCATCCCTCCTATCGCCAACACCGGATATAATACCGATCTTCTTCGGTGAATCGATTGAACTCATAAATTCTTCAATGGCAGTGTACCCTGCCGGGTTATGGGCAAAGTCAACCATCACTTTAAACTTCTTAAACGTGAAGATGTTCATCCTGCCAGGTGTCAAAGCTGGTGAAGGAATAAATGTCTCTAACGACAATTTGATGTTCTCAGTTTTAAATCCAGAAAGGTAAGCAGCGAGTGTGGCGGCCAGCACATTGCTGATCATAAACTTCGCTTTGCCTCCGAACGTAAGAGGTATGGTGGTTACTTTTTCAATTCGTATTTTCCAGTCTCCTTTTTTTATTGTTACGAAACCGTTTTCGTACACTGCCGAAATTCCTCCAGTCTTGCATTGTTCTTTAATAACTGGATGATTTTCATCCAGACTAAAATATGCTATTCGACAATCCAGTTCTTTTGCAATCTTTACACAGCTATCATCTTCCGCATTCAGTATAGCCCAACCATCTTCCTTTACGCTTTTAACGACAACCGACTTCACGCGAGCCAGGTCTTCAAGCGTTTCAATATCGCTCAGGCCTAAATGATCTTCCTTTATATTGGTGATAATACCAATATCGCAACGACTAAAGCCTAACCCGGCACGTAAAATTCCGCCACGTGCAGTTTCCAACACAGCAAACTCAACGGTTGGGTCTTTCAAAATAAATTCAGTGCTCATTGGACCGGTCGTATCACCCTTCTCGAGCATGTGGTTTTGAACGTAAATTCCATCCGAGGTAGTGAACCCAACACGATACCCAACATTCTTCACAATATGAGCAAGCAATCTTGTGGTGGTGGTTTTTCCATTCGTTCCCGTAACGGCAATGATAGGAATGCGTGACGGTTTGCCTGGCGGATACAACATATCAATAACCGGTGCGGCTACGTTTCGTGGCAATCCTGCTGAAGGTGCCAGATGCATACGAAAGCCCGGTGCAGCGTTCACCTCCAGCACTACACCACCACTTTCTTTCAAGGGTTGTGTAAGATTAGGAGCCATGATATCGATGCCGCAAATATCCAGACCAATCACGCGTGATATGCGTTCGGATAGAAATACGTTTTCAGGATGCATCAAATCGGTTACATCAATGGATGTTCCACCTGTGCTCAGGTTTGCGGTAGACTTCAGGTAAACGATTTCATTCTTTGGTGGAATAGATTGCAGGGTGCAATTCATCTTTGCCAGCAGGTCCAGTGTATCTCGGTCAACGGTAATTTCAGTCAGCACATTCTCATGGCCATACCCTCTTCGCGGGTCTTTATTCTCAATTGCGATAAGTTCCTCAATTATATGCTTACCATCGCCTTTCACATGCGCGGGCACACGTTGCGCAGCGGCTACTACCTGGTTATTAATCACGAGCACGCGAAAATCGTATCCTGTTATAAAACGCTCAACAATTACCCGTCTCGAATATTTTTTGGCGTGATGCAACCCCTCTACTGCTTGCTCCCATGTTTTCACATTTATGGAAGCTCCTTTTCCATGATTTCCATCAAGCGGTTTAAGAACAATCGGGTAACCGATATAGTCGATTGCCTTTTGTAAATCCTCTTCATTCACACAGATATCACCTTTGGCAACTGGTATCGAAGCTACTCCCAGCATGTGCTTCGTTTGTTCTTTATCACACGCAATATCCACCGCGATGTTGCTGGTATTCTGAGTAATAGTTGCTTGAAAGCGAACCTGGTTTACACCATAGCCAAGTTGCACGAGCGAATTTGTTCCAAGTCTTATCCATGGAATGTCACGCGATACTGCTTCGTCAACCAAAGAACCTGTGCTGGGTCCGAGACGAACATCTTCGCGTATCTCTCGCATTTTTTTAATGTCTGCGTCCAAGTCATACACTGCACCATCTGCCAGTGATTGTGCAATTCGAACGGAGGCCTCCGCAGCATACATGCCTACGTTTTCTTCTCCATAGCTAAACACCACATTATAAATACCGGGTGTTTTAGTTTCACGGGTACGGCCAAACCCTGTTTCCATTCCCGCAAGTGTCTGTATCTCAAGCGCGATATGCTCAATCACATGCCCCATCCAGGTACCCTTTTCAACCCGGTAAAAAAAACCACCGGGTCTACCCTCTGAACAACGGTGTTCATACATACCAGGAAACATTTTCTCCAATCGCTCTCTAAACCCGCCAATTTTATCAGTTGGTCTATCCTCCAATTCCTCCAGATCGAGACGCATTTGAATCAATTTCTTACGGTTTACGCTCCAAATGTTGGGGCCGCGTAACGCCTGGGTCTTTAGAATTTTCATAGAGGCTTCCGGAATAATAAAGGCTGATACATTTACCGTACTAAGTTTAAGAAAGTAATTATTGAATTCAAACTGTAAGATTCGTTGCGTTTTGGGGTATAAGGTATAGGGTGTGTGGCATATTATATGTAAATCGCAATCCAAATATTACCGTACAACTTACAACTTAGTAACTTAAATATGACACCGAAGGGCAAGCTTATTGTAATCGGGGGGGCAGTTGATAAAGGAAGTTTTACCGAAAAAAATTATGAGGCGGAAATCGAGAAAAACTTCAATTTCTTTGAACGGGGTATACTGAAACGAGTGATTACGGAATCTGAACACAAAGGTGATTCGCGCATTGAGGTGGTTACGACTGCATCACAAGTTCCGGAAGAGGTGGGCAACGAGTATGTTAATGCTTTCTCCTACCTCGGTGTTACGAATGTTGGTGTACTGGGGATAAAAACACGAGAAGAGGCAAACTCGGATGAAATTAGTTTACGACTTGAGCAAGCTAACATTATTATGTTTACGGGTGGCGATCAGCTACGTCTGACAACTATTTTAGGAGGCACGGCTGTTCACAAGATGTTGTTGAAGAAATATAGTACCGAGCCTGTTGTGATTGCCGGAACTTCTGCAGGCGCTGCTGCCTGTTCCAACAACATGATCTATCAGGGAAGTGCACATGAAGCATTATTAAAAGGTGAAATAAAAATTACAAGCGGACTGGGTTTTATTAACGATGTAATCATCGATACACACTTTGTACACCGTGGAAGAATTGGTCGGTTGTTCCAGGCAGTAGTAAGCAACCCCGTTGCCCTAGGAATTGGTTTAGGTGAAGATACCGGTTTATTAATTACGGAAGGGAAAATCATGGAGGCCATCGGATCAGGGTTAGTGATTCTGGTAGATGGACGATACATTAAAGACACAAATATTACGGAAGTCGATATGGGTGCACCCATTTCGATTGAGCACCTTACTGTTCATGTAATGGCAATTGGGGATTTCTATGATCTCACACATCACAAATTAGCCATTCAAAAAAGTAAAAAATCTGCACCAGCAAAAATCACACGCATTTCTGAATGATACAGCCGAAAATCATACTACATGGTGGATTCTTCAGCGAGTCAAGCACGAGTCACGAAACAAAAATAGCCAAGCAAAACGCGTTGACTGAAATCATCAAACACTCTTATGGGTTTCTTGAAACACATTCCGCGCTTGATACGGTGATTTATGCTGTTGAGCTTTTGGAAAACTGTGAGCTGTTTAATGCTGGCACTGGTTCGCAAATCCAGCGTGACGGAAAAATACGAATGAGCGCATCATTGATGGATGGTGTTTCTAAAAAATTCTCGGGTGTAATCAATATTGAAGATGTTAAAAACCCAATTCGGGTAGCTGAAAAACTAATAGGTGAAGAAGACCGTGTTCTTGGGGGTAATGGTGCACAACAATTTGCACGAGCACATCGGTTTCCTTATTTCAATCCAGAGACACCACAGAGAAGAACAGAGTTTGAAAGTAAACTGCATTCTTCAAAAACCGGAACAGTGGGCTGCGTGGCGCTCGACACAGAAGGAAGATTGGCTGCAGCAACATCGACCGGTGGTAAAGGATTTGAATTACCGGGACGCATTTCCGACTCGGCTACGGTTGCTGGGAATTTCGCGAATGATGAATGTGGCGTATCCTGTACAGGTGTGGGTGAAGACATTGTTAGTGGTGCCACTGCTGTAAAAATTGCCACTCGGGTGAGTGATGGACTAAATTTGAAAGAAGCCTTTGAACGTACTTTTGCAGAATTAAAACCTTTCGATGGTTTTGCTGGCGCAATTGCAATTGATAATCAAGGAAATATTTTTCATCTTGATTCACATCCCAGTATGGTGTTTGCATCGTTTGATGGAAGTGAATTAATCGTATTTAGTTAAACTACGTTTGTGACAATCACCATTGCCATTATTGTACTTACAGCAGGCATAAGTTTATATGTCATGAGTCAATCAAGTGTTCTATACGCGCTCACGATGAATCCGTATATGATCATCAAGCGCGGGCAATACTACAGGCTTGTAACTTCAGGGTTCATACACAACGATCACATGCACCTGATCTTTAACATGTTTTCCTTTTACTTTTTCGGAACGCAGCTGGAATATATATTCCAGTCCATTTTTGGAGGGATGGGCTCAGTCTATTTTATTGCGATGTATCTGTTGGGAATAATAGTATCTGATATTCCAACATTACTTAAGAATCAGAATAACCAAGCTTATAACTCGCTGGGTGCATCGGGTGCCGTATCGGCTGTGATTTTTGCCTGCATTCTTTTTCAACCTTTGCAAAAAATATACATCTATGGAATTTTGGGTGTCCCGGGTTTTATCCTAGGTGCGATCTACCTGATCTATTCTTACCAATCGGCCAAGCGATCGAAAGACCACATTAATCACGATGCACACTTGTATGGTGCATTGTTTGGGCTGTTATTTTGCATCGTGTTATATCCTGATTCCATTCGGATATTTATTGAGCAGATGAAGGAGTGGAGCATGTTTTAGCATCCAATTGTAAACAATTGATTGAGCAGCTTGTTAAAGTATTTTAAATCTTAAAATGGGCCAATACTCAATTAAAGAACTCGAGCGGCTTTCCGGTATAAAAGCTCATACAATACGCATCTGGGAGAAACGCCACAACATCATACAACCACAGCGTACCGGAACGAACATCCGATATTATTCTGATGCAGACCTGAAGAAAATCATCAATGTATCGCTTCTTAATAGCCACGGATTAAAGATCTCGAAAATAGCCAACATGACCTTCGAAGAGATCAATGCGAAGATTCATGAATTGAGTGAAGCAAAGCCCGAAGCCGAAATTTATATTGACCAACTGGTAGTGGCGATGGTTGATCTGGAAGAAGAAAGCTTTGAAAAAATACTGAAGGTACTTTCCGATAAATTCAATTTCATTCGATGTGTTACAGACGTGATTTATCCATTTTTAGATAAAATTGGTGTGCTCTGGCAAACTGGTACAATTACACCGGCACATGA
>JANNQJ010000310.1:0-1708 GCA_031400675.1 Cyclobacteriaceae bacterium | reverse complement strand
GTTGAATCTGAAGAAAATTTGTAAGAGATGAAATGAGGGTGTTGTCGTATTCGTGTTGACCTGCTACAATCAAAATGTTTGTAAACTTTCCCCACTCTTGTATTAGTTTCTGAAGATGTTCAGGTGATACTGAGTATTGTGTGCGCACCTGGTCCATTATCCTCACGTCTTTCGAGAAATCAAATTTCTCTTTTGCTTCCGGATACAACGGTTCACGAAAAGGGGCATTGATGTGTACCGGCCCAAGAGGCTCCTCCAAAGAAAGATTAATTGCTTCATTTACAATTCTATTGATCGCCCATTGACTGTCGGCATGCTCGTACTCTTGTGGTAATTGGAATGACTTTTTTACATGCTTTCCAAAGATTTCTGCCTGATGAATCGTTTGCCCATCGTGTTGAGCAATCCATTCGGCTGGCCTGTCGGCAGTGAAAACAAGTAACGGTGTTTGTGAAAAGTATGCTTCTGCTACCGAGGGAGCAAAATTGTAAGCCGCAGTTCCGGATGTACAAACCATTACAGTGGGACTGCCGCTTTGCTGTGCCATGCCTAACGCAATAAAACCTGCGCTTCGTTCATCACTAAACGTACGCGTAGTGATTTTTGGATGGCGGGTAAACGCTACAGTTAACGGAGCACACCGTGACCCCGGACAAAGTACAGCACTTGCTAAACCTTTTCTGGCACAGAGTTCAGCAATATCGTAAATAGATTGAAGGCGCACGTTAGAGGATCACGTTCAGCAAGGTATTCAATTTCATCTCGGTTTCTTCCCACTCATGCTCCGGTATGGAATCAATAGTAACTCCTGCACCCGCATACACAATGGCCTGCCTCTCAAACAATTGCATGCAGCGAAGGTTTACGAAAATGTTAATATTGTTGTTGATGTTTACCGGTCCGAGATAGCCGGAGTAGAACTCACGATCGTACCCTTCGTGCTGTTGTAAAAATTCAAGTGCAATTTCAAGAGGCATACCACACACCGCGGAAGTAGGATGGAGGAGATTCAACATGACTGAACCCAGCTGCGGAAAATTGGTTGCCTTCATATCTACTGAAAACTCTGTCTTTAAATGCAAGAGATTTCCGGCCACCACTGTTTTAGGCCCATGCTCTTCAAATTCACGCAAGCGAATTTTTTTGAAACTGTTAATGATGTACCGACTTACCAATGCCTGCTCTTCAATTTCCTTTTGAGTCCAGGCTACATTCTTAACATTAATTCCTTCTTCATAAATTTTTGTCCCTGCCAAGGCCACAGTTTTAAAAATGCGTTGACTTTCAACACACACCAGCAATTCGGGTGTGGCTCCTAACCACGTACCTACTGTTGGATTGCTGATAAAAGAAACCATGGCATTTGGATAAGCATTGCAAAGTTTTTGAAAAGCTTCTATTGCATCGAATGAATCAGGAAGGTCAATAGGTTTTGAACGGGATGGTACAATTTTTTCGAATGCGCCTTCTTCTATTTTTTGTACGCTAGTCTGCACTAATTGCTCAAATTGATTTCTGTCGACTGAATTATCTGCATTATTTTTTTTAGCAAAGTGTGGCTTAGCCCTTTCTACAACTGCTTTTGATACTACTTCGTGAAGCCAGTTTTGGGATGATATTTCTGTTGGAGTTCTAGGCTTGGTTAGCGAGCCATTCAAAAATGAAAAAGACAGGTCAGCTTTAAGGAAATGACTTTGTTTTTGATTAT
>JANNQJ010000309.1:0-2259 GCA_031400675.1 Cyclobacteriaceae bacterium | reverse complement strand
GATACACACTATAAAATCTGGGCAGATTTAGTAATGGCTAATCTTCATCAAATTAAGACGGGTGATGAACGGATTACGCTCGCAAATTTTTATGACGATAGCAAACCCATTGAAATAAAAATGAAAAAGGAGATTTCTGCGCAAAAAAACGCTGAAGTATTTTATAAAAAATCAAAGAATCAACTGATTGAAATAAAGAGGCTTACCGAAGGTATTACGTCTAAGCAAAAAGAAATAACAGCACTACAGGAAAAAATAGGTGTTCTTGAAAAAATTGAAGACTTAAAAAGCCTTCGAGGTTTTATGAATGCTTCAGGATTAGAACAGGAAGCGGATAAAAAGGAAAAGCCACTACCCTACCATGAAGTTGAGTATAACGGTTTTAAAATCTGGATTGGCAAGAACGCCCAGCACAACGATACACTCACACTCAAGCATACATTCAAAGAAGACCTCTGGCTGCATACCAAAGATGTACCGGGTTCCCATGTTGTAGTTAAATATCAATCAGGCAAGAAATTCCCCGAAGATGTAATTGAACGTGCCGCGCAATTGGCCGCATTCAACTCAAAACGAAAAACCGATTCACTTTGTCCGGTTGCTTACACGTTAAAAAAATACGTGCGTAAACGTAAAGGAGATCCGGCAGGAGCAGTGGTTGTAGAGCGTGAAGATGTTATTATGGTTGAACCTAAAGGAATTGAAAATTGAAAATTCAACAAAACTATCAATTCTCCATTCTAAATTCTATTTAACTACATTAATCTTCAGTGCATTCGTACGCTGGCGATCCTGTATCGGCATGCTTGCTAGCGTGATGAAAACATCGCCAGGCTGAACATGACCCTCCGATTTCAAAAGTGCCTCCACATCAGCAATGGTCTCATCGGTAGAATTAATCTTATCGTAATGATAAGCACGTGCACCCCATACCAGGTTGATGGAAGTAAGCAGCGATTTATTACTGGTAAATACAAAAATATTGGTATTGGGTCTGTACGAGGAAGACTTGAAAGCTGTATACCCGGAAGACGTCAATCCTACAATAGCCTTAGCGCCCACATCTTTTGCAAGTTTGCAGGCAGCCTGTACCAGGCTGTCGTGAATATAAATAGGCGAAGTAGGATCCAGATCTCGAAAATGATAGTACATCTTTTGATTCTTCTCCACCGAACTGATGGTTCGAACCATGCTTCGAATTACTTCAATGGGATATTTACCGGCTGCTGTTTCTGCAGAAAGCATCACTGCATCGGCACCATCCATTACCGCATTGGCCACATCGTTTGTTTCAGCACGGGTGGGTCGTGGATTTTCAATCATGCTCTCCATCATTTGTGTAGCAACAATAACAGGCTTGGCTGCTTTGTTACATTTCTCGACCAGCATTTTTTGTACCATGGGGACTTCTTCTAACCAAATTTCTACCCCTAAGTCTCCACGTGCCACCATTACCGCATCGGTCGCAGCAATAATATCATCAATATTACTCAACGCTTCAGGTTTTTCAATTTTGGCAACAATGCGCGAAGTAGATTTATGGTCGTCAATAATTTTTCGCAGTGACAGAATATCGGAAGCTTTACGAACAAAAGAAAGTGCAATCCAATCCAGATTATTCTTTATTCCAAACTCCAGGTCAACCAAATCCTTTTCTGTGAGCGAAGGTGCCGTCACTTTTGAGAAAGGTAAATTAATGCCCTTCCGTGATTTGAGTGGGCCACCGTAAATAACTTCTGTTACTATATCGATATCGCGTACTTCCGTGACTTTCAATTCTATCTTGCCATCATCAATCAGAATTACATCCCCCAGCTTCACATCTTGTGGTAATCCTTTGTATGAAGTGCTGGCAATTTCACGGTTGCCAATGAGTTCACGATTGGTAATGATAAACGACTGCCCACGCTCAATCACTACATCGGGCTGCATCTCCTGAACTCTTATCTTCGGGCCTTGCAAGTCTTGTAACAGCGCTACCGTAGTGTTCATTTCTGCATTGATCTCCCGCACATTTTCTACCACCTTTTGATGGTCGCTATGTGAACCGTGAGAGAAATTTAACCGGAATACATCCACTCCCTCTTTCACCAATGCACGCAGCATTTCTTTTGAACTTGAAGCAGGGCCAACTGTGGCAACAATTTTTGTCTTGTTGTAAGAAACTCTTTCGACCATACAGTTTGTAATGTTCTTAAAAAATAAAATTCACCTTAGACTTTAATCCTTCCAGCGGTATACGCACTGTCAACTCAATGG
>JANNQJ010000308.1:0-2316 GCA_031400675.1 Cyclobacteriaceae bacterium | reverse complement strand
CTTTAAAAAAAGCAGCTACAAAGAAGAAAAAGGAAAAAGGTGAAAAGGGAAGCAGCCTCAAAGAAACACTAGCATTTTACAAGGCTGGTAAAAACATTGAAGAGATATCCCGCCTCCGGGCACTAGCTGCCAGCACCATTGAAGGACATCTGGCGCTATTGGTGAAAGCTGGCGAATTAGACATTCATGAATTGATGAATGCCGAACGACTTGAAATCATCCTGCATGCCATTGGTGAAGGAGAGGGTTCGTCTATGACGCTCGCGAAACAGAAGTTAGGGGATGAGTATTCCTTCGGTGAGATACGGGCGGTGATTAATCACCTTTTAAGGTTAAAGGCAAAAGGTAATCAGTCATCGGGTAATCAGTAATCAGTTGAATACCGATCACCGATTACCATTTTTACCGATTACCAATTTTACTGATTACCGATTCTATTCGTCCTTCAACACCTTCACAGGATTCGTCATCGCAGCTTTCACAGAATGATAGCTTGTAATGACTATGGCAACAAGCAATGTTCCAATCCCCACTTCTGCATAAACCCATAGTGATGGAGTTATCCGGTAGGAGAAATCCTGAAGCCATTGCTGCATTAGCCACCAGGAGAGTGGGGCACCAATTATAAAGGCAAAAATAATCAGTCTTGTATATCCTCTTGAAATCAGTGTGAGGATATTCCAGACCGTTGCACCTGACACTTTACGGATACCAATTTCTTTGGAGCGTTGCTCTAATGAATAAATGATCATACCTAATAAACCCAAACTGGCAATAAGTATTGCAAGTGCGGCCATGATGGTCAATACTTTTCCAAATTGTTGCTGTGTCTTAAATGTTTCTGCGAAAGACTGATCGACAAAAGAATATTGAAAAGGTGAATCGCCTGCATGAACTTTCCACAGTTTATTCAACTCCTCAAAAGTGGACTTCCAGTCTTCACTATTTTGAGCTTTTATCCGCAATGCTACAAATTGTTTGTCGCCTGCATTGAGGTAATCTTTCTTCGTATTGTTGATATGAAAAATGGCAAACGGTTCAATGTCTGTTGCCAACGACCAATAGTTGAAATCTGCTACTACACCCACCACCTCAAACTTCACATCGCCCCCAGGTGTTTCTATTTTCTTTCCAATTACTGATTCATCCATCTCCCACCCAATTCTCTTAACAGCAGTTTCATTTAAGATCACCCTGTCCACATCGCCAGGAGTTTCTTCAGAAAAATTACGTCCGAATTTTAGTTTAATGTCAAGGGTTGGGATGTAGGTATCATCGGCCGATGTGTAATTAACAGCAAAGGTTTGGTCATTCATGCCGTCCGCACTGAACTTATCACCGCCCCAAATGGTAGGCGGCACTGATGTACACCAGGAAGAATTAACTACACCAGGAATATTTAAGGTAGCATTCGAAAAACTCTCACCACCTTTCACTCCTTCAACATGATTGATGATCAATAGATTCTCTTTATCAAAGCCCAAATCTTTTTCGGATACATAATTAAGCTGTTGAAATACAACTGCTGTACAAATGATTAGTATGATAGAAACACTGAATTGAAATACCACTAAGCCATTGCGGAAGGCTCTTCCTTCCCTTCCACTTTTGAGTTTGCCTTTAATAGCCTCCACAGGATTGAAAGAGCTGAGGAAAAGAGCTGGATAGCTACTGGATAGAATGGTCATAAGCACCACAAGCGACAATAGCATAACGATCAAACCAGGATCGCCAAGTAAATTAAGTTGTAACGATTTTCCTGTTATCAGATTAAAACCCGGCAATAATAGCTGGGCAAAAGCTAGCGCGGCCACAAGTGCAATCAAACAAAACAATAAGGCCTCCGTCAAATAATTAATACTCAGTTCTTTTCTTCCAAGGCCAAGTATTTTTCGAACACTTGCTTCTTTCACTCTGCGCGTAAACTGGGCGGTGGATAAGTTCATAAAGTTGACACAGGACAATAAGAAAATAAAAACGGCAGCCCCTATGAAGGAATAAATGATTTTAATGTTACCTGAATCAGCGAGCCGGTTAAGAACAGCTTCTTTTGGTAAATGAATTTCTGTAATAGGTTGTAAAAACAGTTCCCATTTTTTTCCTGATTTGATATAGTCATCAAAAGTTGTGTTCATAATGCGCTGCAATGTTTGTTCGGCATGCTTGCGTGGAATCTGTGCCAACTTAGCTTTCGTGTTTTCAATGTTCGCATTCTTATCCAGTCGTACATACGTTTCCAACTGAGTCCATATCCAACTCCAATACAATCTCTTAATCTGCGGAAAGCTGTTCATGGAGAGCAGCAGTTCAAATTCG
>JANNQJ010000307.1:0-2828 GCA_031400675.1 Cyclobacteriaceae bacterium | reverse complement strand
TTGGTTTGGGGCGGGCTTTACCGGATTTATAACCGCTATTGGCGGAGGCAGTCTGCGCGATGTATTATTGGGAAGTTATCCGCTTGTATGGATTGGAGATATTAACTTTCTATATGCTATTTTTTCAGGTGTATTATTCTCGTTACTGTTCTTTACGCGACTTTTAAAACTGAAGCGAACATTTTTCTTATTCGATACACTGGGCATTTCTTTTTTTACAATCCTGGGTGTAGAGAAGGCGTTAACCTTGGGCGTTCAGCCTGAGATTGCAGCCATTATGGGAATGTTTACGGCTGTGATGGGTGGAGTGATTCGCGACACCATCGCTAACGAAATGCCGGTGATCTTCCGGAAAGAAATTTATGCTACTGCCTGTCTTGTTGGTGCAGTAATCTATCTGTTGTTAGATCAACACACCAGCCTCGACCGTAACGTTAATTTACTTACTTCTATTGCAGTGATTATTGTGATCAGGATACTCGCGGTGAAGTACAACCTTGCTTTGCCTGGATTTAAAAAACCAAAGCACGTGTCTGAACCATGATTTGTATGATTAAAGAATTGCCATGATTTCTTTTCAACATGATAAATCAAAGTAATCATGGTGTCAGGTAATCATAGTTCAGACGATTTCCTATTTTGCCACTTCAAAATAAGCCAGTCCAAACAATGTTATCTTCTCCTTTTGTTATTTTAATCATCATCTTAAGTATAGTCGTAGTGAGTTATCTATTTGACCAGCTACTTGACTATGTAAACCTGAAAGCACAGCGGACTGACATTCCTAAAGAGGTGGAGGCGTTCTATGAAAAAGAAAAATACCTCAAGTCCTTGGCATATCACAAAGAGCTTACGCATTTCTCCTTTCTTACCTCAGGGTTTAGCTTCGTGTTGTCCATGCTGATGCTGTATTTTGGAGGGTTTGGTATGCTAGATGGTTGGATCAGGCCTTACTTCAGCAACGAAATTTTGTTGGCACTTGTGTTCTTTGGGGTGCTTTTAGTTGCCTCAGATATTCTCACGATTCCTTTTCAATGGTACAGTACGTTTGTGATTGAAGAAAAATACGGGTTTAATAAAACTACGATTAAAACATTCATTTCGGATAAGCTGAAAGCCTACGCTTTGAGTGCTGTAATCGGTGGAGCGTTACTGAGTGCACTTCTGTATCTTGTTCAAAGCATTGGAACAAATTTCTGGATTTGGTTTTCAATCCTCACAGCTGCGTTCGTCTTGTTTGTGAACATGTTCTACACTGCTCTGATCCTGCCGTTATTCAATAAACTTACACCGTTAGCCGATGGTGAACTAAAAACAGCGATTGAATCCTTTGCTAAAAAAGTAAATTTTCCGCTCGATAATATTTTTATCATTGATGGATCAAAAAGGTCAAAGAAAGCCAATGCTTTTTTCTCCGGTATTGGCAAGAAGAAAAAAATTGTGCTATACGACACGCTCATGGCCAATCATACTACAGAAGAACTCGTAGCCGTGCTGGCGCATGAAGTGGGGCATTTTAAGAAGAGACACATTGTGTGGGGGTATGTGTTGTCGGTGGTGCAAATTGTGTTCACCCTGTTTGTGCTGTCGCTAATGATCTTCAATGAAAATGTTTCGTTTGCGTTGAGTGGTAGTCAACTGGCTATTCACTTAAACTTACTGGCTTTTGGAATTTTATTTTCACCTATTTCGAGTATTACGGGCTTGTTCATGCATCTGCTCAGTAGAAAAAATGAATTTGAAGCCGATGCATATGCAAAAAAAATGTTTAGCGGCACTGCTCTTTCCAATGCCTTGAAAAAGCTCTCCGTGGATAATTTAAGTGATCTTTATCCACACCCCGCGTATGTGTTCTTTCATTACTCTCATCCACCATTGTTGAAGAGGTTAGAAGCAATTAGCAAATAGGGTTATAAGACGGGAGGTGAGTAGGTTGGTACTCTTCATTAAGTTATTTAATGACCATCAACTTGCCAGTTGATGCTTTTAGCTCCTCACCTTCACGTACGAGTTTGAGTCGATAAAAATACAAGCCGCTGGGCAGGTGAATAGCATCCCATGATACACTATTCGTACCCGTAAAAAATTCATGATGCGTATACTCGCCAACGATCAGTCCATTCGGGTTGATGATTTCGAGCCTCATCTCTTCCGGTTGAATATCGCCTGTGATAATGATGCTAAAAACGAAAGTTGATGACGAAGGGTTTGGATAAGGTGGTTGAACGACAACACTATTATCCTCCACAACAACAAATGTAATTTCGTAAGGCTCTGCACCACTTGTGTTATCTCGCTCATCTCTTGCCTCCACCCGCAACGTATAGGATCCTACGGGAAGATTTTGGGGATTGAACTCTACTCTAAAATCAGTCGTGCTGGTAGCAGGTTGCCACTGTACATCTGGACGGGTAAAGTAAATCGCTGTGAAGGGGCAATCTTCTGTGTCGCACGGGTATTTTAATAGCACACTTATTCCTGTTGTATCGGTCTTCAACAAAAGGGAATTCTCATCCCAAACTTTTATAATAATAGAGGGATTGGCTGAAACGTAATCGCCATTGATTAGATACCGGCCATCCACTGTTATATCCAATACCGGGTTAAAAATATCGACTTCCACATCGAGGTAATCTTTCAATTCCAATACGTTGTTATCATAATAGAGCTCGGGCAGTATGCGCGGATTTACAAATACCTTCACATCATTCAAGCCTGTTTTTTCTTTTGTGTCCACTGTCAAATCAAAAACTGTTTCCTGACCCGGGGCCGGAGCTTTAATTTTTTTGTATCGGAGATCAGAAGTTCTGGATGTAGTGTTAAAGACG
>JANNQJ010000306.1:0-3094 GCA_031400675.1 Cyclobacteriaceae bacterium | reverse complement strand
GCAGATCAGAGATCGTTTGGATTTTCAACTCCTGCGCTTTTGCCTTTTTCATACTCAACCCATACGTATCATTAAATCCATACGAGGCAGAAATCTCCATACCAAGTTCTTTCTGTAGCCTTGATTGTAACTCGCTGAAATTAAGTCGGCTTTCACTCTTAAGAATTTCTTCGGCTAGTGTGCCGGTATACTCGGGGTAAACATCAATCGCCTTGTTGCGCAATGCTTCAAAGCAAACGGTCGTTCCTCCCAGGTTATACTTTCGATCTACTTTATAGCCAGAGTCTTCCAGCAATTGTGAAAGGATTTCACTCAGTATATAGCCTTCGGTAAAATGTTTGGCGCCTACGCGAATCGTTTCCTGCGCCTGCAAGAAACTCAGTGGCATCACGATCCACACCATAAAAAGAAAGCACTTTTTCATTTTAATTTAGTAAGTGTCCTGTTTTCAATTTGAAAAATGGAGTCGGCCAATTTTTCTGCTTCTTGTTTGTTGTGCGTAACTAATACCATGGTTCTGGGCTCTGCTTTTTGAATGGCCAACAGATGTTCATGAATCTCATTTTTCGTTTCATCATCCAGCGCAGAGAAGGCTTCATCCAGCAACACGAGTGGAGGATTCAAAAGAATTGCTCGGCATAGGCCTACGCGTTGCTGTTCTCCACCCGAAAGTTCATAAGGATATTTCCATTGAATTTCATTGGGAAGGTTTACACGCTCCAATAATTCACTCAATCGTTTTTGAAGAAATTCTTTGGAATGTTTTGAAACAATTCCGGGAAGCAAAATATTTTTAGCCACAGTCAGGTGGGGGAATAATCCTGCTCCCTGCACCGCATATCCAATTTTCAAACGTAATTGTTCTATTTTTTTATAATCAATGGCTTCTCCAAAGATAGTCACCTTCCCTCCCTCTGGCCGGACGAGTCCATTCATCATCTGCAACAACGTAGACTTACCGCTTCCACTTTTTCCTAAAATAGCAGTGATTGTGTTTTCTTGTATAGAAAGATGCAGGTTGTCGAAAATTACCTGATCGCCATAGGCCTGCCGGATGGACTCAAGTGAAAGAATAGCACTCATGACTTCACCGTTTGCCCAATGATCCGCAAACCATCCAGCGTAAGGTGAGGATCAACCGTATGAAAGAAACCTTTCAGTGACGTAATCACAAAAGACAAACCACCCGTGGCAATTGCAGGACAATCGGTTTTGAGTTCCGTGCGTATAGCGGCTACCATGTGTTTTACAAGTCCTTCATACCCGATCACAATACCGGATTGAATGGCGGTGACCGTAGTGATACCCAACGCAGAGGCGGGCATTTCCAGAGGCACATCAAATAGCTTGGCGGTATTTTGGGTAAGCGACTTCAACGCTGTGCGTAAGCCCGGAACAATGGAGACGCCTAAAATTTTTCCTTCGCCTGAAACTGTAGTAAACGTTAAGGCCGTACCAAAATCAACGACAATGCACGTTTGTTTGAATTTAGCATAAGCCGCCACGGCATTCGCCACCAGGTCTGCACCGATCTCATATGGATTTAACACCTGAACAGAGAGCTTTGCATAGACTGCGGGACCCAAAATGATGGGTTCTTTTATAAAAATATTTCGAATGACGTTTTTGATTTTCTCCGTGAGGCCCGGCACCACACTGCTTAACACAATGGTCTCTACTTTTTCTACGAGGATGGATGCCTCTAAAAAGTAATCCCTCATTCTTACGCCATAGTAAAGCTCAGACTGATCGGGCTTAGAGGGAATACGCCATGTGTATTGCCATTTGGTTCCATTCCATAAACCAATGGTAATGTCGCTGTTGCCGATATCGAATGCTAAAAGCATCGGTCAATGTACAACTTGCACGCCTTTCCAGAAAGCAACTCTGTTTTTTATTGGCTTAGCGGCTTCTTTAGGATCGGGATAGTACCAGGCTGCGTCAGGGTTTTGCTTCCCGTTGACATCCAGCGTAAAATAAGAAGCTTCCCCTTTCCAATTACAGATCGTGTGGGTCGAAGAGGGTTTATAAAAATCTTTTTGAATTGAATCCTCCGGGAAGTAATGATTGCCTTCAATAACAATTGTGTTTTCGCTTTCCGCGATGATCTGTTCATTCCAAATTGCTTTCATAGTGATGCGTTTATTTAAGTGTGAAGCCAGGTCTTGCATAACGCCACCCTTTGTGCAATTGTTCCGCCAATTGATTTATTACCTTCTTATTTTTTTGATCGCCCGCTAAATTGGTATTCTCTTCCGGGTCTGTCGTATGGTCAAACAACTCTTGTCCAATCAGGGTGGTACGTTTATCCTCTACCCAATTGTACCACTCTACGTAGCGATAGCGATCCGTTCGCATAGTATATCCCATTCGTTCAATTCCGTTGACTTGCTTTACAGGAAATCGCCCGAGAAGAAACTGACTGAAGGCTGCTTTTTTCCAGGCTTGCTTTGGGTTATTCAACAAAGGCAAAAAACTTGTTCCCTGACATTGTTGAGGAATATCTAGTCCAGCCAGATCACATAGGGTAGGAAAGATGTCCACAAACTCAGTGAAAGCATTGCTCTTTTGGCCAGTGGCTTTTACTCCGTTGCCTCCTACAATCATGGGTACCCTGGTATCAATTTCAAAATTAGATTGTTTACACCAACTGTTGTGCTCTCCCAATTTCCAGCCATGATCACCCCAAAGGACAATGATGGTATTTTGAAGTTGACCCGTTCGTTCTAATTCATCCAGTAATCTACCAATCTGTGCATCGATATAAGAAATGCAGGCGTAGTATCCATGAACAAGTTCGCGCTGTCGCCATTCATCCAACGGTTTTTCATTTGGAAAAGGTAAATCTTTGTAGTCCTCATAATTTCTCAACTCCTGGTCACCATGAACCGAATAATCAGGGCTACCTTCTGGAATAAATTCACTCTTAGCCAATGGAAGAAGGGCTCTGTCATACAAATCCCAATATTTCTTAGGTGCATTGAAAGGAAGGTGAGGGCGATAATATCCTACCGATAAAAAGAAAGGTTTATTTCCGGGCTTTAATTTTTGAAGGGCTTTAATGGCGAGTGTTGTTTGCGCACCATCATAATAG
>JANNQJ010000305.1:0-12735 GCA_031400675.1 Cyclobacteriaceae bacterium | reverse complement strand
CTGGAGAGCGGGTTAAAGTCACTCGGGGTTACACAGGTAAACGAACATTACTTCGATACACTAAAAATCCAGGTAGACAATAAAGAAGCAATTCAGAAAGAAGCACTCGAGCGCGGAGTCAATTTCCGATACTTTAGCGATAATCATATCGGCATTTCGCTAGATGAAACCTCCACCCCAGAAGATGTTCAAACCATTCTTGAAATTTTTGCCAGTGGGAAATCAGTTCAGGTCTCAAAAGGTGGTGAGAAAATTACATGGCCTTCATCATTAATCAGAACTTCCTCCTTTATGACGCACCCGGTGTTCAATTCGCATCAAGCGGAACATGAAATGCTACGCTACATCAAAAAATTAGAAAACAAAGATTTGTCGATGGTGCACTCTATGATCTCCCTGGGTTCGTGCACCATGAAACTGAATGCTACTTCCGAAATGATTCCTGTAACGTGGCCTGAACTTGGCAACATTCATCCGTTCGCGCCTGGCGATCAAACGGAAGGATACAATGAGCTAATGAAGAACTTGGAGTTATGGTTAGCAGAAATAACGGGCTTTACCGCAGTATCCTTGCAGCCCAACAGTGGCGCACAAGGTGAATATGCAGGCCTTATGGTTATTCGGGCTTACCACAACCATCGTGGAGATCAGCACAGAAATGTATCACTTATTCCTTCATCCGCACACGGAACAAATCCTGCGAGCGCTGTCATGGCAGGTATGGATGTAGTAATCGTAAAATCAGATGAGGAGGGAAAAATTGATGTTGCCGATCTGAAAGCAAAAGCTGAACTTCATAAAAAAAATCTATCCTGTTTGATGGTAACCTATCCATCAACACATGGTGTGTTTGAAGAGGCGATAACTGAAATTTGCGAAACGATTCACAAGCACGGTGGTTTAGTATACATGGATGGAGCTAACATGAATGCACAGGTGGGGTTAACTTCACCTGCCAACATCGGTGCCGATGTGTGTCACCTCAATCTTCATAAAACATTTTGCATTCCACATGGAGGCGGTGGCCCTGGCATGGGCCCAATTTGTGTGAATGACAAACTGAAACCTTTCCTACCCGGACATGCAGTTGTAAAAACTGGTGGTGAAAAAGCTATCAACGCAGTTTCGGCCGCACCGTGGGGTAGTGCAAGTATCCTTACCATATCATACGCATATATTGCCATGATGGGTGGAGATGGATTAACAAACGCAACCAAGTTGGCTATACTCAATGCTAACTATATTAAAGAACGTTTGAGCCGCCACTATAAAATTTTGTACACAGGCACACACGGGCGTTGCGCACACGAGATGATTGTTGACTGTCGTGACTTTAAAAAATCCGGAGTTGAAGTTGAAGATATTGCCAAGCGTTTAATGGATTATGGTTTCCATGCCCCAACAGTTTCTTTCCCAGTGGCTGGAACTCTCATGATTGAGCCAACCGAAAGTGAAACGAAAGATGAACTGGATCGCTTTTGCGATGCGTTGATCGAAATCAGAAATGAGGTTCGCGAAGTAGAAGAAGGAAAAGCAGATAAAGAAAATAATGTACTTAAACACGCACCACACACGGCCGCAGTAATTACAGCCGATGTCTGGGATCGTCCATACAGCAGACAAAAAGCTGCTTATCCGTTACCGTTTGTAAAAGAAGCGAAGTTCTGGCCATCGGTAAGTCGGATTGATAGTGCCTATGGTGATAGAAATTTAGTTTGCACTTGTTTACCGATTGAAGCATACGCAAAGCAGGAAGGTGTTGAAATAGGATGAGGACAATTTGTCGATTCAATCTATTTAAGAAATCTTCCTTAAAAGGAAGATTTCTTACGATATTTCTCATCGTATTAATATTCAATTCACTCGCCAATGCACAATCAAAATACAACGGGCTTCCCTCACTTATCTGGCCCAAGTTGTACGATATCCGGTTTGAAAAAGCGATGGATAATCTTGGTGAGTATGATAAACCTATCTTCAGCCAGGCGGCAAAGTCATTGGAGGGAAAAATAATATCCTTGCCCGGTTACATGGTCCCGTTTGACGATGGTGGTGTGAAGGGGAAAAAATTCATACTGACCTCTCTCCCGCTTAATGCATGTTTCTTTTGCGGGGTGGGCGGACCAGAGTCAGTTGTTGAAATCAATCTGAAGGAGGAAATCACGTACACTGAAAAACCAATAGAGATTAAAGGGATTCTTCGTTTGAATGATCAAGACCCCGATCGCATGATTTACAGGATTGAACACGCTGATTTCTTAGGGGAGGTGATTTTTGATTAAGAAAATAGATAATAAACAAGAGACGCCACCGCTACCGTAAATAACCCCACAAGAAAAATCCTTATCCAGAATTCCCCCCGATCCATCGCTAAAGAAATTCTTTTGATTTTACTAATCACATGATTCTGTTTTCTCTTCTCGTCACTCAATTCCATAAAAAAAACTTTGACTTGTATCGTAATAACGTTCAAATAGTAACCGTATTCTTCTTCTATTCAGGGTAAATTTTAAAGCTTCGCTTCGCATACAAGATAGATCGATTTTTCCGTAAATTCGATTTCACATTTCGATAAATCTTCAATCACGTGTCCGTTCAAAATCCCACTTCTTCAAAACAACAGGAACTTCCGTGGTGGACATGGGTTGCACCTTTCTTCTTCATTGAGCTTGGGGATCAACTATCGCTTTTATTCAGATACGAAACTGCATTCTCCGCGTTTTACTTACCTACAGCTGTTGCCATTGTACTTATTTTTTGGTGGGGGCCACTTCGAGTGCTTCCTGCCATGTTCATCATATCAACATTCAACAGCTGGTATTATGATATTCAAAATTTCTGGCTTTGGCCCACATTCGGTTTAGTCGAAACCACTGCTGTACTTCTCTCCTGGGTTCTTTTTCTTAAGCTTCTAAAAGGAAAGTTTTGGCTTCCGGATACCAACAGTACAATACTGTTCCTATCGTTTGGAATTGTGATTCCACTTCTTTTTGAGGTAACACTCTGGGAGTTTCTTTATATCTACGATGGTAAAATGGAGAGCTCCCTATTCTGGAAACAGTTTAGCCGCGATTTACTAAGTGAGTTAATTGTTGGGTTTTGTTTTGTGGTACCTGCAATGTTTTTTCTAACTCCGAAAATGAGCAGCAAGAATTACCTGATTAGCCCCATTGCATCTATTCCGCTATATTTTACAGTCAAGAAAAATCTTGTAGTCGAACTTGTCATTAGCTTCGTATTGCTTACTTCGCTAACCTTCATACTCACCTTCGAATTCTTTTGGTTGCTTACCGGTTTGTTTTCGCTTTACTATGCTATCCGATATGGTTTTGGAATGGCGTTAATCGGAAATACTTACATTTTCATTTTATCATACCTTTTGCCACCAGTGATCAACAATATTTTTGGTGTGCTGCTATCACAATCAAATTCTGCCAATGCCTATTTAGGCTCCTGTCTTCTTTTCCTATTTGCAGCTATAACAGGACGTGTGATCAGTGATTTAAAAATTATCCGAAAGCAACTTTTTGGTCAAAATGTCGAACTCAAAGAAACCAACCAGGAACTTGATCGGTTTGTTTATAGTGTTTCTCACGATCTCAGTGCACCACTCAAATCAATTTTAGGATTAGTTAACATCAGCAAGCTGAACAGTAATCCGGAAGATCATAAACTTTACTTTAGCAAAATTGAAAACAGTGTTGTGAAGCTCGATGAATTCATAAAAGAAGTACTCGATTACTCGAGAAATAAAAGACTTGAATCTACGGTAGAGCAATGTGGGTTGAAGGATTTATGCTCTGAAATCCTGGAAAATCTAAAACATATGGAGGGCTATCAGGATATTGATGTTGACCTGAGTGATTTAAATCTGCCTCAAATCCAGTGTGACAAAGTAAGGCTCAAAATGATCTTGAATAATCTACTGACAAATTCCATCAAGTATCAAAAACATGTTCCGGAACATCGACCATTTATTAGAATTTCATCTCGAAAAAATGCCAATGCAGTTGTTATTGAAATTGAAGATAATGGTGAAGGGATGAAACCTGAAGTACAGGAGAAAATTTTTAACATGTTTTACCGTGGTCACGAGAAATCAAAAGGGTCAGGATTGGGTTTGTACATTGCGAGGGAGGCTGCTGAAAAAATTAACGGAACCATTGCTGTAAAATCAGAATATGGTGTGGGTACAACCTTTACCCTCGAATTAAAAGACAGAAATCTAAACTAGCCCTCTTGCTTGAAAATTTACTTTTAGTCATAGCAGGATTGATCGGTGGGTTTATTGCGGGGCTTACCGGAATCGGTACAGGCTTCATCATGCTTGCTGTAATCCCTTTGGTACTTTTAGGGTTTGGAGTTCCAGACCAATACATGGTAAGTGTAACCATTGCCAATGCTATTTTCGCTACCCTTATTTCGTCTTTGGCCAATGTAATTACCACCATAAACCAAAAATTATTTTACCTGAATGAAACTATTTGGACATCCATAGGTGCCGTAACCACCTCCTTTATTGTTTTTGAACTAATCGCCAAAAGTAGTTTCTACTCACGTAATTTTTTTAATTCGGTTGTCGTGTTTTTCATGTTCATCATCATCATACAAACTTTTAAAAAATTAAAACTCTCCAATGCACAAAACGAACACGTCACCAAGCCCAGATTAATTCTCACGGGAGCAGCAGCTGGAACTGCCGCTGCCTTAACGGGATTAGGTGGAGGAACGTTGATTATTCCCTTGCTGAACTTGTGGCAAAAGATGGATATCTTAAAAGCCAAGTCCATTTCATTCGGAACCATCTTTGCCATTGCCTTGTGGCTTTCCATCAACAATCTTTTTCTGGAACCTGCTTACCCGATTCCACACAGCCAGGGATTAATCGTGTTACCCATGATCCTTCCTGTTTGCATAGGTGTACTCATTGGATCGCCCTTGGGCGTTATCACTAGTGTAAAAATTTCTTCACGGGCTATAACAATCCTGTTTCTCGTTATCATCAGCATGGTGGCCATTCAGAAGATCATGGAGTTGATCAGCCTGAACTGACACTTTTTCTGCTTCGCGGCCTCGTGTCGCGATCCCAATTTTTAATGTGCGATAAGAGAATGCCGGCAGGTGATTTAGAATTTCGTAACTTCGTACTCAACAATTTATTTTATGGCCTTTTTATTCGAATCTTTTCACGAGTGGAAAAAATACAGTATCGACAACAACTTGTCGCTTGTGCAGGTTGTAGTGGAGTATGAGTGTACTCAAAAAAATCGCACTGAAAAAGAAATCTGGGATGGCCTCAACCGTGCCTGGGAAGTCATGAAGGATGCCGTCCACACGGGTCTGACTGAAGACATGACCTCACGCTCAGGAATGATCAACAACGGAGCGAAGAAAGTATACAACTATCCAAAAGCGGTGCTCTCCAAGGAATTTCAAAATCTTATCTCACGTGCATTAGCAGCCAAGGAAGTAAACTCATGCATGGGCAGAGTTGTAGCCGCCCCTACAGCCGGAGCGAGTGGCATTATGCCGGGTGTACTTTTTACATTACAAGAGATTCATAACGTTGACGATAAAAAAATTCTGGAGGCTATGTTGCTTGCAGCAGGCATTGCATTGATCATGGAACAACGTGCGAGCATCTCTGGAGCCGTGGGTGGTTGCCAGGCCGAGACAGGAACCGCTGCTGCGATGGGCTCAGGTGCAATCGTCTATTGCTTAAACGGAGACACCGATCAGATTTTTAACGCAGTAGCTATTACCGTTCAATGCATGCTGGGACTCGTGTGTGATCCGGTGGCAGGGCTTGTAGAAATACCATGCGTGGTACGTAACGCGAGCGCTGCAGCAATTGCCAACAGCTCTGCACAAATTGCATTAGCCAATGTGAGCAGTGTTATTCCGGTTGATGAAGTGATTGAAGCTATGGGTGAAATTGGTGCCAGCATGGAAACACGCTACAAAGAAACTGCGCTGGGTGGATTAGCCGCTACCAAAACCGGGCAAGCCATTGCCAAGAAAGTTTTGATACGTGATATTGAGGTGCTGCCTGATGAGGAGGTGAAGTGATATATATAAAATATATGCAATGCACATAGCCAAACGCGTTATACTGTATTACTTTTGGACAGTTGGACACCTTAAACAAAATAGTTAGCTCTCAAATCCTCTTCACTTCAAATAATCCGGAAACACACTATTACCAAAAAGGTAAACAGCAAAAGAAAAAATAGTGGCCCATGCTGAAGCACTGATGAACATGTAAAGAATTAATTTATCCTTCGGACTGCCAAAGCTGATGGCTAGCAACGATCCTCCAATGGGTGTTAAAATTAATGGAGTAAGGAAAGCGACTCCTGCCACGCCATACTTCTTCCAGATCGTGACAAACTTCCTGTTCCTCTCAGAAAACCGTTTGCGATTCGGATAGAGGCGATTGATCACCTTGCTTCGTATCCAGTCTCCGGCAAACGTAAACAGTAATACAATTGTCATGGTGCCGGCCACGGTACTGAGAATGGTTGTGACCACATGCAATTTGGCAGCATACCCACCGAGCGGTCCAAAAATAAATTTGAACATGCTCGGAAGGTACACCAGTGAAAACGCTTTCAGAATTTCTTCCAACATCTCTCTATTAACTTAGTTCATCAAATTTTCCAATACAGAGATTTTTCAATCAAGGCCGCAACTTCAAGCTTCTGGCCGCAAGCTTGAAGCCTGTAGCTTGTGGCTTGCAGCTATTTCAAAGTTTCTCCCCAAAACTCAAATCCCCCGCATCTCCCAATCCCGGCACGATGTACGATTGGTCATTCAACTTTTCATCCAGCGCCCAGGTCCACACATCGTACGACATTCTTAAATGTTCTTTTAAATAGCTGATGCCCTCTGGTGCTGCTACTAATGCAGCCACATGAAGATGTGATGGGCTTCCATGCTCTATCAATGCGTTTACTGATTTGACTACCGACTGCCCTGTCGCCAGCATGGGATCAATCAAAATCACCGTACGACCCTCCAATGTTGGAGTCGCGATGTAATCCAACTTTATTGTCAGGTTGTCGCTGCTTTCTTTGCGATATGCTCCGATAAACCCGCAATCAGATTGACCGAAATAATTCTGAAAGCCATTGAAGTACGGTATCCCTGCTCGCAAAACGGTTATCAAAACCGGTTTTTCTTTCAACACATCGACCGAAGAGGTGCCCAGTGGGGTTTGCACCGAAGTAGATTGATACGACAGTTTCTTTGAAATCTCGTAAGCCATTAGTTCACCTAACCGTTCCACATTTCTTCGAAATCGCTCCCGGTCTTGCTGAATCGTTTTATCACGCAATTCCAGCAGGTAGTGATTGGCGATGGAGTGTTGTTTATTCAGTACCGTTAACATAGAGGCTGGAATTCTTTTTTCTCATCAAAATTTAAGATAAAGTTGTGGAAGTTTATCGAGATCGCACACAATAAAAAAAAATGAACCTTGCCGGACCTGTTCCGGGATCTCCATCAAGCGCGTGGAAAATGGAGGTCGCGGCACCTGCCTGCTGGTAGGCAGGGCCGCGAAGTAGCAACAATAAATGGTGAGGCTATGAAACTTTTAAAACAACTTTGCGAAATACACGCTCCTTCTGGTGAAGAGCATACCTTGAAAGAATTTCTACTCAAGTATATCGCCAAGGAAAAAAAGAACTGGAAGATTAAGCCTGAAATCATTCACGGAGATGAATTTCAGGATTGCATTTTATTAAAATTCGGCAAACCCCGCACTGCCATTTTTGCACACTTGGATAGCATTGGTTTTACGGTTCGGTACCAAAATCAACTACTGCCCATCGGTAGTCCAGATGCAGAACCCGGAACGAAATTAGTAGGCAAAGATTCAAAGGGGTTAATCGAATGCGAACTGGAATATGATAAAGAAAACCACGCATTCTATCGCTTCGGTCGCGTGATTGATCGGGGTACATCGCTCACGTATAAAATTAATTTCCAAGACAGTAAGCAATTCATTCAATCGGCCTACCTCGATAATCGCCTCGGTGTGTACAACGCCTTGAAGGTAGCTGAGACTTTAAAAGATGGTGTGATTGCTTTCAGCTGTTGGGAAGAACATGGCGGAGGATCTGTTCCCTATCTGGCGAAGTACATGAATGAGCAATGGAACGTAAAGCAAGCGCTGATCTCTGACATTACGTGGGTCTCGGATGGTGTAGAGCCTGGCAAAGGAGTCGCTATCTCCATGCGTGACAAAAATATTCCCCGAAAGAAATTTATCAATCGTATTATTGAAATCGCACAAAATAAAAAATTAGCGTGTCAGTTTGAAGTAGAAGGCATGGGCTCTAGCGATGGAAGAGAATTACAACTCTCACCATACCCATTTGACTGGTGTTTTGTCGGGGCAGCCCAGCAACATGCGCATACGCCACAAGAAAAAATTCATAAGTCAGATATTCAATCTATGAAAATGATGTATGAACATTTGATGATGGATCTTTGACTTTTTTATGAAATCACTCAATAAAAAACATACCATTCTAAAGGTTTTAAAAATACTGCACACAGCGTACGCATTTGTGCTTTTTGTGATTGTATTTCTTTTACTCTTTCCTTTTTTTTTATTCCCAATTCTTGCTCCCAAACAATATGCCTTTGTGGGAATCCTGAATCGCTGGTGGGCGTGGATATTTTTCCCATTGATTGGTTTACCTTGGCATGTCGAGTACCGACAAAAACTTGACCCTGAAAAATCGTACATCTTTTGTCCGAATCATTTTTCGTATCTCGACATTGCCATTATGGGGCTCAATCAACACAACACTATTTTTGTTGGCAAAAGTGCAATGGAAAAAATCCCGTTGTTCGGTTTTATGTACCGGAAGCTTCACATTACCGTGGATCGTGAAAAACTTTCAAGTCGCTACAGCACGTTTACCCGCTCCTTAGCAGCACTTGATGAGGGAAAGAGCCTAGTGATTTTTCCGGAGGGAGGAGTGGTCACCCATCGTGCACCCCACATGGGTAGGTTTAAAGATGGTGCTTTTCGGGCGGCCATCGAAAAACAAATCCAGATTGTACCCGTTACGATACCGTTTAATTGGATAATTTTGCCCGATTCCAAGTATTTTATGCTTCACTGGAAGCCCTTAAAGCTGATTTTCCATGAACCGATTGATCCGACCTCTTACAGTTTAAAAGAGGTGGATGCGTTGAAAGAAAAGGTGTATTCAATTATTGACGCTGAACTGAAGAAATATTTTCCATGAAGATCACCCGAGAACTGCTTGATAAAATGGCCCACCTCGCCCGTCTGGAGCTGAATGAAAAAGACACAGAAAAGATGATGCAGGATATGAGCACCATTTTGGATTGGATGGAAAAACTCAACGAAGTAAATACAGACGGGATTGAACCGCTAACCACCATGTCGCACGAGGTGAATGCATTGCGTGAAGACCAAGTAAAACTTCATCTTGAACATGAGGAAGTCTTACAAAATGCCCCTAAAAAAGATTTGAACTATTTTCGCGTACCGAAAGTCTTAGATTAAGGTAGTTCATGATGCAATCACGTTTGTATTGGAAACAGTGGCGTAAGGAATATCAAATTATCTGGTACGGGGTGGGAGTTTTATTCATCCTTTCTCTCCTTCTTCTTTGGTACAGTTATTTTGTGAGTACGGAGGCTGTTATTCATTGGGAAAAATTTCACGACCAACAAACTATTGAAACAACTTCTCATACTTTCCAGGTTGGTAATTTTGAATTTTCCGTTCCCATTGAATCATACCTGTCGTATGAATATTTTAACGGTAGTAGTTTAGAACCAAATGTTTTCGCATTGTATGCTTTTGTCGCAATGCTTGTAATTGCAAGCATTGTGCTCCTTTCGGTAATCACCACGTTCGAAAAGTTTTGGTATTTTATTGGAACCGGGCTATTCATCCTTTTTGTCGTAAGTCTGCGGTTAGATGTACTACGGCTTTTTGGATTAACGTGGCAATGGACAACGATTGCCACACTGATCGTTTACGTACTAACAAGTTTTTACTTTAACTCATTTCACCCTTCCGCTAGTTTTACAGTGAGGCTCTTAACCTTTTTACTGATCACGGTAGTTTTCGGTATTCTAATTTATTTTTTCTCAGGCGTAGCCTACCCGTTCTTACATCTATCTGTAACCGGTTATATTCCGGGAATAATTTTGAGCGTGATTTTCATGATCATGATCGCACATGAAATACTGGCTTCTTTTATTTACCTCACCAGCCAAGGCTCAACAAGTTCCAAAAGCTTGCAGCATTTTTCAATCATCAGTACAATCTACATAGCCAATTTAATTCTGGCCTATATGCACGAAGCTGGAATTATCAAGTGGAACTTTTTATACGTTAATCTTTATCTCTTGCTTACAGTGTCAGTCATTCTCAGTCTGTGGGGGTATCAGCAACGCGAAAAGCTATACCAAAATATTACCAGGTTCAATCCCTTCGGGGCATACTTCGTAATCAGCTTAGCCACTATTACTTTCTCAACCATTGCCATGTTACTGGGTACGGCAAATGACCCGGCTCTGAAAGTCATTCGTGATTTTATTATTTTCAGTCACCTGGGTTTTGGAATCGTCTTTCTGATGTACATTTTTTCCAACTTCATTCTCATGTTTGCTGAAAACATGAATGTGTATAAAGTATTATACACACCCAATAGAATGCCGTATTTCACCTATCGGTTCGCGGGCCTCATTGCCATGCTCGCTTTTGTATTTTACTCGAACTGGCACGAGTACGTGTACCACAGTACTTCAGGATTTTACAATGGCCTGGGTGATCTGTATCAGGTGATGGAAAAACGGGGTATAGCCGAAGCTTATTATCAGCAGGGCAGAGCGTACGGTTTTCAAAACCACCACTCGAATTACATTATTGGTCACCTGGAGGGCAGAAAAAATAACCTTGAATTGGCGCATTATCATTATGAGATGGCCAATGGAAAAAGGCCCACAGAATTTTCCGCAGTCAATGGAAGTAATCTGTATCTCTTTGAAGATCGATTCTTTAATGCAATTTTTTCATTTAAAGATGCGCTCAACACGTTTCCTGATTCGGGGCCCATTACAAACAACCTGGGATACGCCTACACAAAGATCCATTTGATGGACTCTGCTTTGTTGATGTTGGGAGCAGCAAGGGAACAATCCATTTCCAAGGAATCAGCAGAAATAAATTTTCTTGCGTTTGTCGGACAAGAGTATATGCCCATTAATGCCGACTCCCTGATTGGGCTGTTTGGAACATCTTCAACAGGAGTAATCAGCAATGCATTGGTTGTTGCTACGCTACAAAAACAAGCATTTACCAAGGATATAAACCCTTTAGAGAGTAAGGAGTTGGATCTTTTTTCCGCTACACTTCTCAATAATTATGTGGTAAATAAACTCAAGGAAATAGACACAGCTTTCACACAGCAAGCATATTACATAGCATCAGATTCTGTGAATGAGGGTTTTAGCGAGGCTCTAAAGGCAACATTAGCACAAGCATTTTATCATCAGAACAATGTTAACAAAGCATTTCAAATTCTTGCCGAGTTAGCGTATCTAAGCCAGACGCGGCAAGGAAAGTACAATTATCTAATGGGATTATGGGCTCTGGAACAAGGGAATCCAGAATTGGCTGCTCAGTGTTTTGATTACGCGGTAGAGTATAGCTACAAAGAAGCCAGGCTTTACTCGGCCATCGCATTAGCAGAGGCTCATCAACAAGCGAACGCAATCGTAGCGGCAGACACGCTTCTTCAAAGTAAAAATGAAAGTGAAAAGGAAATTGGGCGACAGTTAAAAAAAGCTCTGACTATTTCATTCGCTGATGTTCTGCAACAACCTGATCTTGAAAAGTACCAGTACTTCCGTTACCGGATTGAGGCAAAGGACTCCGTAGAATTTAACAGAATTGTAAACACTTTCCGGGATAATAATTATAAAGCACAGGCGTTGTTAGAAATGTCGCAACGCCAATTTAATTCAGGCAATACAGCTAAAGCCATTCGACACTTTACTCAACTGGATAGGCTTCAGTTTTCAGATAAAATTCTGAATGAAAAGATAAACCATTTTGAATTGGAGTTACTGGCCTCTCGCGGGCAATTGGGATTACTGGCAACAAAGATCAACGATGATATTACCTTTAACCAATCACAACAATTAGAAAAAATACTTTACACTGCTTTACTAAGCGAAGTAAGTGGTGACACGACTTCTGCCGCAATGAACTATAAAGTGCTGGCTACGTATAATCCATTTTATGAAGAAGGCATTATTGCTTCCGCCCGTTACTTTAAACGTCATTCGACCGATCCATTAAAGGCATATACTATACTTACCGATGCAGTCCATGTAAATAAGAACTCGATACGATTACTCACAGCCTATGTTGCCGAGGCGGCACGCATGGGGTTTGATGCGTATGCAGCGGATGCCGCACAACAGTTAGAAGAACTTAAGAACAGGCAGTGATTAGTGTTTCAGGTGTGTGTCTACACGCTTGGCTGTTTTGTGTTTTACTTTTTTAGACTTCTTGGTCTTCGCCTTTTTGTCAACCGCAATATTTTCACGGATCACTTTCCAGTAATCAGGGCCATAGTCAACAAAAATCTCTGATCCAGCCTCAATATTTTTTTTCGATTCGATGTATGCCTTTAGTCCTTTCGTGATATAATCACAGTTATTAGTAACGCCCTT
>JANNQJ010000304.1:0-5201 GCA_031400675.1 Cyclobacteriaceae bacterium | reverse complement strand
CCCCGCGTGTTACCCCTTTTGTTAGAACTCCATTTTCATATATCAGACTAATCGAAACGCCATCAAACTTTAATTCACAGAAATATTCGTATGGTTCTCCGTCCAGTCCTTTGGCTACTCGGCCGTCAAAATCTTCAAGTTCTTCCTGAGAGTAGGTATTACCCAGTGAGAGCATCGGATATTTATGATAGACTGTTGGAAAGCTTTTTGTGACCGTTCCGCCAACACGTTGAGTAGGAGAGTCGACTGATTTGAATTGGGGGAATTGTTCTTCTAGTTTAATAAGAGCGACTAGTAACCGATCAAATTCCTGATCGCTTATTTCAGTTCGGCTTTGCTGATAATAAAGCTCATTGTGATGATTGATCTTGTTTGTTAATTCTGAAATTTCCTTTTTGGCCTGATCAGCGGTCATTCTGGTCTAGTGGTTTTAGGCATTAAAGGTAATGTACCGCGCCTGATAAACCAGCGGTTGCCCCTAGAAAGCAGATTTGGTCTTCTTTAAATTTATGTAATACGTAAAGCTTGCGGCAAGGAAGCCACTCTCGGGAAGTAATAGGGTCTCGCTTGGTAAGGCTTTAGGAATACTATACACATAACTTACAGAGAGATTAAAATTCTTGTGTTGAATATTGAGTGGAATTGAAATAGAATGATTCATAACTCCAAACTCACTGTATGTCTCGGTTTTATACCACGGCTTGCCTTGACGTACGTCTATAAATGCCTGAATCCATTCTTCCCTAGTGGATGGAATTATGATATTCGTAAACGTCTCATCTCCGAATAGAACAAAGAAAGCCGGAGTAAAAGAGATTCTATCAATTCCCCACAATTTTTTCTTGGCAAGATTTAGACCAATTGAAGGCATTAACCGATTGGCGTGGCTTTCGCCAAAGTAATAGGTATAGTCGCACTGTATTGAAATTGGTTTTAAATCAAGGATGGGAGAAATCGTTATGCCATTTGAATATGGAATGAAATCGTCTTGCAGGTTATAGAAGTAACGATCATAGTTGGCAGCAATTGAAAATTTTGATGAAAAGGAATGCAAGAAACCTGCCGATAGAATCGTGAGGTAATATTGAGGATCATAATCATCGCTCCAGAATCCTGAGATATCTGCATAGAGTCCGGTCTTGTGATAAAATGAAACCCCGGGCGATACACCAAACTGATCGATGCCAAGCGTTCGCCCTGCATATAGCACGTTACTGTTGTATGCTAACCTGACGGCTAATTGTGAGCCTGGAGTATTCTCCTCCATGGTTAACAGACTGTCGATGAGATAGAAGATGCTGAGTGAATCGCTGTAGGAAAGAAGCGAATCGTTGGGAAGGTCCACTAATAAAGAATCAGCGTCCTGTGCCTGAAGATGACAAAAGGACGCTGTCCATATGGTTAGACAAAGCCATCGCTTACCCATGCATTACAGCTCAATTATTCCGTTGCCGGAATCGCTGATCGTTTCTATCCAGTTGCTTTTGTCGTTGCTGCTGCAACATTTGTCTTTTCTGAATTTGATCGATGAGAATTCTACGGAAGTCATCTTCAGCTTTTCGTAAAGCCATCACTTTTTGAGCAGGCACTACATTCAATAATTTACCTGAATATTCCTTTTCCAAATCAAGTTCACGCTGCTTTAGATTCAATCCTAGCTCAATAGACTCTTTTTCGTTTTGTTCTAAAGTCTTATTAGGATCCGGGTTTTTACGATTTTCTTTGAATTGCTTTTTAAGTTCTTGGCGCTTCATGGAGAACTCACGGTATACAGGCCAAAACTTTTCTGCTTCATCAGGTGTAAGCCCGAGGCGTTCTGTAATGTAGGCTATTCTGGCAGCCTTAATTTTTTCCTGAGCTTTTGAATCCGCAGTTGCAATTTCCTCTTCTTGCGCAATGGCAGATGTCATCACAAGAAAGCCCAATAGTAAGATTATAATATTTTTCATAGCACCCTAAAAGTTATCCAAGTCTAAATCCAGTTCATCTAAATTTTCAATGTCATTGAAGTACACCTCCGATTCAATGGCCTCCACACTTTCACTATCCAAGTCCATCTCATCCAGCAACTCCTCTGTAGTAATTTCGCTTTGCTCGAGATAGACCACCAGTTCTTCCGTACTTACGGAAGCTAACATCGTGTCAACATCTTGTGAAGAGGTAGGTATCAGGTAAATCACAGCCACTATTGCCAGAACAACCACAGGTAAAGCATACTGCACGGCATATCTGAAATAGGGTTTTGTCTCCTTAACCCCGGATTTTTCTGCTACCCTTGCTTGTATGATCCCGGGAAGCCTGTCAAAATAGCCATCAGGAACCTTGAAAGGGTGGTTTTTCGGTATATCTTCCAATTTTTTCATTTCTGGACGTTTGACAGTTTAAGTTCACAAAAGTTTAATCAATGGGTAATATATTCCTCAATTTTCTTCACGGCATGATGGTAACTGGCTTTTAATGCACCAACACTCGTGGTAGTGATTTGTGACATTTCTTCATAGGAAAGGTCTTCAAAGTACTTCATGTTAAACACTAAGCGCTGCTTGTCGGGTAACTTGAGTAATGCTTTTTGAAGTTTCATCTGGATTTCATCTCCACTCATTTGTGAAGAAGTATCGAGCTTGGCTGAGAGCTCTCCTTCTACATCTCCGATGGGAAGAAAAAACCTTCTTTTCTTCTTTTCGAGAAAGGTGAGACATTCATTTGTAGCGATCCGGTAAATCCAGGTAAAGAGTTGTGAATCTTCTCGAAAAGTATCGATGTAGCGATGAATTTTTATGAAAACTTCCTGTGTTAAATCATCGGCATCATCATGGTCAATTACCATTTTGCGCACGTGATAATATACACGTTGCTGATAGCCTCGTACAAGCATATTAAAGCCGTAGTTCCGCGTTTCCGGGTTTCGGATTTTTACTAAGAGCTCTTTGTCTTCCAATCGGGCCGGGTTGAAAATCTGAATTTAGACAATTAATGTGCGCTTAAGTTTAATGGAGCACTCAAATTTATCCCTGAAACTCTAAAATGGTATCCACTAGTAGCTCGTATTGTTCTTTAGAGTGGGCAGGGAAGTTTGCAAAGCGCAATTGATGAGCTTTAGCAGGACCGTACCCGTCACCCGGTTGCATTCCTTTTTGAAGAAGCTGCTTTGTGATTTTTTCAGTTTGATTTCCACACTCTGCAACGATCACAGTCTTCGATCGCCAGACTTCATCTTTTACAAATGGTTTGAGATGTGGGTGATTGCTGATTGCCTTGTACAAAATTGCAGACTTGTATTCTGTCTCTTTTCGAATGATTTGGATACCCCTGTGTAACATATCCTGAACTACTTTTGCAAGCAGATAAATTCCCAATACGTTTGGTGTTTCTGGTGTTTGATTTTTTTGAGCGTGTGTGATCAAACTTGGAAGACTGTGATAGGAGCCGATTGAAATGCCTTTTGAAAGAATTGATTCTGCTTTCGCTATGCACCTTCCATTTACCATCCATACTCCAAGTCCGGCAGGTAGGCCAAACCCTTTTTGAACAGAGAAGCAAGCGGAGTCGATTTTTGAATAATCTAAATCGGGGTAGGGGAGGGACGAAACGGCATCTACAGCGATAAGTGCGTTAGGATTTTTGCTTTTAAAATCATTGATAAAGTTTACGGGCATGGATACGCCTGTGCTAGTTTCGTTTTGAGTGATCGCGATCAACTCCGCTGATGGGACCTTAAGATCTTCCTGAAACCCTTCTCCCGGTTTTACTTCAGCTTTAGAAGGTTGCTTACCAAGCTGAACGGCAGTCTCATAAAATTTTTTAGAGAATGCTCCATTAACCAGGTGATGAGAGTGCTCTTCTACTAAATTCTGGATAATGCGTTCCCATATTTCTGTAGCTGAACCAGTGAATACAATATGATAATTTGCAGGAATGCTCAGCAATGCACGCAATCCTTCCGTTGCTTCGTTTGAAATACTTTCAAATGCTTTACTTCGGTGCGAAAGAGAAGGTATTCCATCGCGAAATGCTTTGCGAACGTGATCTTCTACTGTGAAATAAAGTTGAGAAGGGCCAGGGGTGAAGTTTATTTTAGGAATCATCTTGTGTTACTATCAATTCGCTGATTACTAAAAAATTACTGGTTAATCAATATATCTCTCATGATATGTTTTACGTTCCTTTGTTGCGAAATCCATTCGGGTCTGGGACACGTTTGCTGAACCTAACAATAAAACAATACCGAGTGTAGCTTTCTACCAAAATCAGGCCTCATGCTGACGGTTACCGTCAGTACCTCGCCCAAAAAGCAGGTTAACAGAAGAAGGTTGCGGTGGACGGCAGCTCAAAACTTGTCTTCTAGGGGTTCAGAAACACCTCTCCAGATTCGGTGGATTTTTTTCTTTATTTATACGTATAACTTTCATATTTTTGTCGTATAACTAAGTGGTTATGGATGCAAAAATCACATTAAGCTTTGATCAGGATATTATTGCGAAGGCTAAGAAATTTGCTGATTCTCAAAATATTAGCCTTTCCCGGCTCACGGAAATGCTCTATGGTAAGATCATTAGTGGCCATTACACCAATTTGGAAGGACTACCAGTATCGGAGTGGGTCAACGAGTTAGCAGAAGGTAAGGCTCTCTATAAATCAAAGCATATGCATCGTAAGTCCTTAAAGACTGAGTACTTCAAAACCCGTAAATGAGGATTTTTCTGGACGCTAATATCTTAGTGTCGGTGTTGAATAAAGAGTACCCGTTATTCACCTATTCTTCTCGTATTCTCAGTTTAGCTGATCGTTCAGATTTTAAGGTCTTTACTTCCCCGCTTTGTCTCGCAATTGCATTTTATTTTTCAGAGAAAAAGAGCGGAAGGAAGGAAGCCAAGCGGAAAATCAGCTTGTTGGGTTCTAAGATGTTGATTGCAGACACGACTAAGTTAGCTGTGAGTCAAACAATCGAAAATATCAAGATCAATGATTTTGAAGACGGACTTGAATATTATTCGGCATTAGGAGAAAAATGCAAGTGCATCATCACCGAAGATGTTAGCGATTTTTACTTTTCTGAGATTGAAGTATTATCAGCAAAATTCTTTTTTGAGAAGCACTTGTAAAGAGTTCTAATACAGTACCCTAAACTTAATTGTGTGCTCAATCGTACGAAGCTTTACAATCACATCTTTATCGTACTCTTTGTTGATGTCGGTGATTAC
>JANNQJ010000303.1:0-1844 GCA_031400675.1 Cyclobacteriaceae bacterium | reverse complement strand
CGTCTTTCCAGTATTTTTTGCAACATTATCTCCAATGCACCTGGTAATACTTTGGCAGGAGAAACTGCAGCATCTTTCAATTGCAATTGATTCGATCCATTAAATGAAATGGTGGTATTATCAATAGCAACAGCAAGGGTTGCATCACCCGATGAAACTCCGCCAGTAAGTCCTGGCCCGGTAATAATTCCGGTTATATCGCCCATACCCGATATGGTGGCCCACGAAAGTGTTGTGCCATCGGTAGTGATGTATTTACCGGCCTGGCCGGTTTGCGTTGGAATTTCTTTCAATGTAATAAGGTCTACTTCATTGCCACCCGAGCCAGAAATTGTGAGTTTCTGAGTTACTGTATTGTAGGACAAGGTTTGATCTAAGGCGCTGCTGCCCAGCCCTTTTACCCATAGACCACTGCTCCAATAATAAAACGACTGTTCTGTGATATCAAACACCAAAAGACCATCATCAATAGGTGAGGCAGGGGAAATAGAGAGTCTCTGTCCTGTTAAAAGCTGAGGAAGCAGAAAACCCTGATCGGCACCAGGGGGATTTAAAATGAGAATGGCGTTAGGCCGGGTAATCAGGTCACCAATGACGGCCGATTTTCTTTGTGCGTAACCAGTTACTCCACTCAAAACCATCAAACAAAATAAGAACAGCGCTGTATAATTTTTCATAATCTTATTACAAAGTCATTCGCACAATTCATCCTGCACAGCTACAATGGAAAAATTCATTCCAACTAATTAGTTGACAATCCTCTAAGAAAACGATTTAAAATCCTTAGACTGTAGAGGTTTTTCTACACTTAATGCCTCCACATTTTTACCCCCATTTTATTTCGTGTGTTTGCGGGCTTATTTCCACTTCATTTTCTTGGTAAGATTTTTATCTGTTTAAGGCAGATAAAAATCAAAGTCATGGAAAATAACAAAGTATTAATTATTGATGATGAAGAGGATTTCGGTTTTCTGATGACTGAGTTCTTTTCCGCGAAAGGCTTCAAGGTATTTGCAGCGCAATCCATTGCGAAAGGATTAGAAATTCTGGAGGCCGAAAGTCCTGAATTTATTTTTCTGGATAATAACCTTCCGGATGGATATGGTTGGGGAGAAACAGAGTATATTTTGACGAACTACCCAAATAGCAAGTTAAACCTTACCAGCGCCCAAGAGGTGCCCATGACTTCGGCCTCTTCTTTTCGCATCCTGTATAAACCTTTTATAAAAGATGAGTTAAATAAAATATTTGCGTAAATCTATGAGGCTGAAAGTCCTTCTGTCTTCGTCCCGACATGTCCGGACGCCCCGATCTCGATAAGGAGATGCCCGAACAAGTCCGGCAAGAACTCCTGATTATTTCGACTTTTTAGACAGCCTCTAGTCAGTTGTAAATCTAAAATACTCTAATGCTATGAAGGTAACCATACCTGCCATTGACGAGCTGCTGTCACCTTTATTGCCCACTTTTAAAAAAGATAATTTTACACATCAGGAGGTTAATGAAAACCCTCCACTTCGTTCGGAGCTTTTTAGTACCGAGCAAATGGAACACCATGCGCGGCAACTGGCCATCAGCCATGCTATCAGTGACAAACAATCTCCGGAATTACTTTTAAAAGAATTATCAGACAACGAGGAGATTTTATTTCAAGTCAATAATCTTCTCCAAAAAAGTGTTAAAGAAAAAAAATCCATCAGTCCAGCTGCAGAATGGGTGCTTGATAATTTCTACCTGATTGAAGAACAAATAAAAACCGGTAAACGGTACCTCCCGAAAGGATACAGTAAGGGATTACCCAAATTAAAGAATGGCTCACTGGCAGGCTACCCCCGGGTATATGA
>JANNQJ010000302.1:0-14271 GCA_031400675.1 Cyclobacteriaceae bacterium | reverse complement strand
GCGGCCAGGTCTTTGGGCTCCAGTCTCCATCGCGTAACATATGTTCGGTGTGTAGCCTTTTGCTCGTCTAGCCCATAGTCGGTTTGTGAGATACTGAAATAACCAACACGCTTATCTAACAACCGGGGCATCATTGGTTTTTTGGGTAGCAGCACCATCGAGTTATTTATCTCCAACGAAATTGCTCCTGTTTGTGAATTAGAAGGAGGTTCTGCAGCCTTATAGGTAACAACATTACGGGCTTCCATGTTCGTAGGAAAACTTTTGATGGATTCGATGTAGGTACGACTTTCATCGAGTGATGAAACTTTGTATTGTTTTCGTGTGGCATCAGCTAACCCAAGGGCAGGAATATCTTTTACGAACATCGGGGTAGCCTCAATCACCACTGCAGAATCTTTTCCATACGCTTTAATGTCGAACGACATAATGATTGGCTCGAAATTCGAGTTGCGCACAGATTGCGCGATGGGTAGTTCTTCGCTGGCCACATTGTTATAGGATACTACACGAAGCAACACTTTTCTGTCTTTCACCTGCCAACGTAACACCTGTTCATTAATTTCTTCTCCGCCATTTCCGATTTCATCGGCTGTTTTGGCAATGCGCGTTACTGTTAACATTTCACGTTCAAAAAGCGAATCTGGGATTTCGTAGAAAAACTTATCGTCAATCTTGTGTACGCTAAACAAACCAAGATCGGTTTTTGCTTTTGCTGTGATTACCTTATCGTATGGTTGAATGCCTTCTTTCTTTTCTTTTTCTGTCGCAGGGTTCTCAGGCGTTGCCGAGGGTGGCGTTTTCCCCTTATCTTTTTTCTTTTGGGCAATAACAGGTTCAGCTAGCAGCGTTAGTACGAACAAAACTGCTAAGCAGACCACCAGCCTATTTGTTTTCGTAAAAAGGAATGTCATAATTATGTATTTTGATTGGTAAAGTAACGCATTTACCGCAAGGCTATAATGAAAAGTGATGAATGAAACGAAGATTTACTTGGTGGTAAAATGAATGTCTTTGGTGAAGTAGCTATGACTTCGACACGTGCGAACGAGGTTCTTTTAGCATTTTAGCAATTGCATGAACAGCCGTTTTTCTTCGCAACTCACCCAATCCCCTTATCTCCACAAAATTTACGTTGCTCTTGATCAGATCAGTTTTGTAAAGACCGTACAGAAATTCCCGTTTATCTGGATGCTCGCGTTGCGGATCTTCAACCCATGGAACATCAACAGATGTCAACAGGTGTAAATCGTATTTTCGGCTGCGTATTCCTTTCAGTATTTCTGGGTCACATTCGCCATATTTAAACTCACTCCAAATTTTAATGACAAGCAAATTGGTGTCGCAAAACAGAAGCCTATTGGCTTTTACAATGAGTTCCTCTTCAGCTTTGATCTGCCCCTTTGCGATGGCAACAAGATCTTGTTTTTCATAAGGTCTGTTAAGCGTATCAATGTAACTTCTGGCAAACTCAGGCACCCAAACTGTTTGGTAGTACTGCGCTAAAAAACGTGCTAAATCGCTTTTTCCGGTACATTCGGGTCCCACAATGGCTATTGTTTTTACCTCCGATCGATTTTCGGTATCCATAAGCCTAAAGTGAGTATATTTTCTTAAAACTCTAATGATCGTTATCTTTCAGAAAAACCAGTTGAAGTGAGAAGAAGAAAGGCGTTAAAAAATATAGGTTTTGGCGTTACCGCAGGGTTTGCATTACCATGGTTAAGCTCTTGTATGGATGATCCTGCCGGACCTGAAATTCAATATGACGGTGTGGTAGGTATTGTTGGCGCAGGGGCTGCTGGGTTGTTTGCTGCCGATTATTTAATTGCGAAGGGTATCAAGGTAAGGATATTTGAAGCCTCTAATCGCATTGGCGGAAGGGTACGCTCTATCCGAACTTCCGATCCTTTGTTTAACGATTTGATAGCAGATTTTCCGATTGAACTCGGTGCAGATAGGATTCTGGGATCTGATTCGGAGTGGGGAAACCTCATCAAATTGCTCAAAGTTCCTACCGTTGATTTTTATGGAAGTAATGTGAACGCGGTAGATAAATTCATTCTAGATAATCAGTACAAAACCTCGGCTGAGGTGGCCACGGATTCTGATTTTCAGGCGCTGGTAAATTTCAGGGATAATATACTTCCAACTTATATTGGCCCTGAATCTGTACAAGCAGCGGCCGGATTAAGTCCAAGGATAAGTGGAGTATTAAACTCATGGCTCGGCAATGCGTATGGCTCATCCGCCAACAACATATCCGCACAAGCATTGGGTGAAGCAATCTCTTTGATAGAACATGATGGAAAGGAATTAACACTGAACATTAACCCGATGAGCGATGTACTTCTCTCCCGCTTTAGTAACGCCTCCACAAAAGTCCAGTTCAATAAAGCCGTTGAGTTTGTTGATTACTCTGATGAATTAATCACGCTTTCTGTAAGAGGTACCCAAACGATCCTAAATGAAACAACAAACAAAGAGGAGATTACGCTGACAGATGTAGTGACGAGTGAGACGGTGAATAAACTCATTGTAGCGGTACCGATATCCATTTTAAAAGCAGGCAAGATTGGATTTACTCCCGCATTGTCCGGATCAAAAGTAGAAGCGATGAGTCGTATCGGTATGGATGCCTCTATCCGCGTTATTCTTGAATTTAATCGCAACGATATTTTCGGAGCAGACACAGCGTTTATTTTTGGAGGAGCTGAGTCACCTTCTTCATTTATGTCGGGTGCCGGCAGAAGTGCCGTTACTAAAAACCGAACCTTTAGTTTTACCATTAACGGACCAAAGGCCGCAGAACTTTCCCCTTTCACAGATGAAGAGAAAGTTGAACGCTTGTTGACTGAGTTAGATAATGTATCTCCATCATTATTTGCCACGCGCGATGTACGTCACAAGTTTGTTGAGGATCCCGACAATATTGGTGAACTAAAAGATGAAGGAATAATAGCTGTGGTTCAGGACTGGACGAATGAGCCCTACATTAACGGAGGTCAGTCCTACCCGTTAGTAGGAGGAACCAATGAAGATCGAGTGGCGTTAGCCGCACCCGAAGGAGAGAATTTATATTTTGCGGGTGAAGCCACCGACATAACGGGAGAGTTTGGTACCATCAGCGGAGCCCTCAAGTCGGGCAGGCGTGCAGCAGAGGAATTGATTCAATCAATTGTCGGATAAAAGCAAAGGAATACTAGAGAAATATCTCTTTCGTCAAAATCCAGCAACCCATTACCAATACAAACCAACCAAAAAATTTCCGCAACTGTATGGCGGAGATCTGTTTTGAAATCCTGTTACCAATTAAAATTCCAACAATAGCCATCAGGGTGAGTGAAATTAAAAACCCCCATGGAATTGAGTAATTGAGAACATCTCCTAAAAATCCAATCAAAGAATTAAAGGCAATAATAAAGAGCGATGTACCTACAGCAGTTTTAAATTTCAATCCGGTAAGTAAAACCAAAGCGGGGATAATCAGAAAGCCACCACCTGCGCCAACTAATCCTGTTAGAAAACCAATGATTGTTCCTTCCAAAATTACCCACACAATCCTGAAGCGTTGGTTTTCGTTTTCAACTTCTTTTCTTTCCCTGATCATCGAAAAAGACGCAAGAACCATTAGCAGCGCAAAGAGACCCAGGATTAAAATTCGTTTAGAAAATAAAAAAGATTCTGTTTGAAAAATAACATCCGGTATGGCGGGTACGAGCCATTTACGCGTAATAAAGATGGTGAGGATGGACGGAAGACCAAACAGTAGTCCGGTTTTAACATTTACTAAATGATCCTTGTACTTAGGTATGGCGCCTACCAGGCTCGTGGTTCCAACTATGAAAAGGGAGTATGCGGAAGCCATTACGGCATCCACATGAAAGAGATAAACTAAAATTGGAATCGAAAGAATTGAACCGCCACCGCCCAGGATTCCTAAAATAACTCCAATAAAAAGACACGCAGCATAACCTACAATATCCATTTGTGCAGTTAGAGCTTCTTGTACTCTACAATAAACGCATCCGGAAATTTTTTTCGAAGTTCTTCTCTGAACATCTCAGCTTTTGTTCGGTTTGGAAACTGACCCAGAATAAGACCATAGTATTTAACTCCATTCACGATTTTTACTTGTACCGTAACTTTTTTCTGATAAGAATTTTTAAGGTTATCGGCTAAGCGCATTAGGTTCACGAGTTCCTGATAGATACCAATCTGCACACCAAATCCTGACGGGCTGAGTCGGCCAATTTGAAAATCATAGAACTCCTTTTCTTCTACCGAAACCTGACCGATTACCTGAACCGGGTCACTGGTTTTTCCCTCGCCAGCATCAATAACCATAAGTTGGACCTCGGTCAAACCCAGGTTAACAAAGCCGAGTTGTTCAGCCGCAGATTTTGAAAGATCAATGATGCGTCCTTCCACATACGGGCCACGATCGTTGATGACTACCTCCACCGTTTGATTATTGGTCAGGTTCGTAACCTTTACTTTTGTCCCGAAAGGAAGAGATTTATGTGCAGCTGTAAGTTTACTGTGTTTGTATTTTTCACCGCTTGCTGTGGGCCTACCTTCAAATTTATCGGCATAAAAGGAAGCTTTTCCTGTTTGGGTTTGTGCAGCAGTAATCAAGGATATGCCCAGAGAAAGTAATAAAAAGCAAATTTTTTTCATGGCGGTCAATTTAATGTCAAAAGTAATCAATCGACTAATCAGCACATTGGCTAATTGATAAATTAGTCTACCTTTACCCGGCAAATAATAGATCGTAAATTATTTGCCATGGCCTTAGATTCCTCCAAATTTCTATTCGAAGCGCTCACGTACGATGATGTTCTCCTCGTTCCCGCGTATTCTGACGTTCTGCCCCGCGAAACAAACACTTCCAGCAAATTAACCTCCAAAATCAAGCTCAATATCCCTATTGTATCTGCAGCGATGGATACCGTTACTGAGGCGGAGTTGGCTATTGCCATGGCATTAGAAGGCGGGCTGGGGTTTATCCATAAAAACATGACAATCCGCCAGCAAGCCGAGCAGGTTCGAAAAGTAAAGCGTTCCCAAAGCGGATTGATACTTGACCCGGTAACCCTTTCAGTCAATTCTACTGTTCAGGATGCCGAAAATATTATGCGGGAATTCAAAATAGGTGGAATTCCTATTGTGGATGGAAATGGAAAATTGTTGGGCATCATTACCAATCGTGATTTGCGCTTTCAAAAAGATATGGGTGTAGAAGTGGAAACCATCATGACAAAAGAGAACCTGGTAACAGCGCCTGATAGCATTACACTTGAGAAAGCAGAAACGATCTTACAGAAATACAAAATTGAAAAACTTCCAATCGTCAATAAAAAAGGAAAACTTACGGGGCTGATTACATTTCGCGATATTCAAAAAAAGAAAAACAAACCGAATGCCTGTAACGATACCTTCGGCAGGTTGCGAGTTGGGGCTGCGGTAGGTGTTACTCCGGATATACTAGAAAGAATTGAAGCACTCATAGCAGCAGGTGTTGATGTGATCAGCATTGATACAGCACATGGTCATTCAAAAGGAGTGATGGACGCTGCGAAAAAAGTGAAAAAGAAATTTCCGACTCTGGAAATAATTGTAGGCAACATTGCTACAGGTGAGGCCGCAAAAGCTTTAGCACAAGCTGGCGCTGATGCCGTGAAAGTGGGTGTTGGCCCCGGGAGTATTTGTACAACACGTGTGGTTGCCGGAGTTGGATTGCCCCAACTCTCTGCCGTATATGAAGCAGCAAAAGCATTGAAGGGTTCGGGTGTTCCCGTTATTGCCGATGGCGGGATTCGTTTCTCAGGAGACATCGTAAAAGCGCTGGCAGCCGGAGCCGATAGCGTGATGATTGGATCGTTGTTGGCAGGGACAGATGAAGCCCCTGGTGAAATGATTATATACGAAGGCAGAAAATTCAAATCATATCGCGGAATGGGTTCGCTGGAGGCGATGGAGGTTGGATCGAAAGACCGATACTTTCAAGATGTGGAAGATGATATAAAAAAACTTGTTCCGGAGGGAATTTCGGGAAGAGTTCCTTTTAAAGGACTTGTCTCAGAAGTATTGTATCAAATGGTTGGGGGCCTTCGTGCTGGAATGGGCTATTGCGGAGCTAAAAATATTGAGACTTTGAAGAAGGCTCGTTTTGTTAAAATTACAGCTGCCGGTGTGACCGAAAGCCATCCGCACGATGTGGCCATTACACGTGAAGCACCTAACTACAGCAGGAAGTAAAAGTCCTTTACTCAGGGCCTAAAGCCCAAAAATCAGCCAAAATGCATATACTTGCAGGCCAATCCTTTACCCGATTGGCTTTTTCATGCCGGTTCGACCGGTCATTATAAATTATGCGTACAAAAGCACTTTCCAGGTTACTGTTTGCAGTAGGTGTTATCACCTGGGTGGCCTTGCTTTTTACAGACCTTACCGTTGTTTTAAGCGTAAAAAATAATCTTCCCCCCGGAATACCCACCTGGCTTCCAGGGGTAATTCTTAACCTGTACCTGATTGCTCTATATTATTATTACAAGCTTAAAATTGATCAAGATGACCAACTCAATTTCGTTGATCTGCTATGGCGTGTCTTTGCTACCGGATTGGTGGCTACGGTCATTTCACTAATCCTCCGCCTGCCTGAATTGCTTCCAATCTTTTCTGAACAGAAAGACTCGAATAATTTTTTTGTAGTAACTACGAATACATTTATCTATCTGGTAAATCTGGGCCTGGTGTCTAGCTTCCTTATTATGGCTTTTACTGTGTGGAAGCGATTAATACTTTATCAAAAATCAAAATGGCTGCTTCGTTTGTGGTCCTTTTTTGAGTATGGCCTGTTGGTTTCATTATTGTATAACAGTTTTATTTTTCCAAACATAGAATGGCTATATAATTTTCTACTTGGTCTATTTATCGTAGTGGGATTGGTGCTGTCAGGCAACTTGAAATGGGTAGCATACCTTAATTTTCGACAGAAGTGGACTGGCTTATTATTGCTTTTGTTAACGATGTTCTATTTAATCTACGGCTTTTACACCAGCAGTTCAGAAGTGATTGAAACTTTTGGTGAGTTTGAACGCGGGTTTGTTGATCACCGCTCGCATATCTTCATTCTATCAGTAATGATATTTGTATCGGTATACAGTTTTTTTTCCTTTCTTGTTATACTCTTCAATTTGCCAACAACTTCCGTATTTGAGCAGAAGTTGGAAGAAGTGGTAAACTTTCAACGAATCAGTCAATCCATACAAACCGAGCAGAGTGAGGAAAGTGTGTATAATATTTTGTTGGAAACATCCGTAAGCAGTGTATTTGCCGATGCCGCCTGGTTCGAAATAAAAATTAGCGAACAAAACCAACGGGTGTTTACGTATCGTATTTCTGAGAAAGAGGCCAATGAAATAATCAGCCATCTGAAAAGTCATCATGTAACGGGAGTGTTGGACCAAAGTTCTGACAAAACAAAAAATCTCTCCAGGCACCTAGGTTCGTTACGCGGATCCCGGTATCGTTCCATTCTTGCATTTCCAATTTATGTAAAGGGTGAAAATATAGGCAAGCTGGCGTTGCTCAAAGAACTTCCTGAAGGGTTTAATAAGGAGATGACGAAAATCGTTTCCACATTTGCCAACCAGGCGGGGATTTCCATTGAGAACTTCCGCTTGCTGGAAGAAGCGCTGCAAAGTGAACGCTATAAAGAGGAATTAAAAATTGCAAAAACGGTTCAAAAAAGCCTGCTCCCTCAAATGCTGGAGAAGGACAGTCAGTTTGAAATTGCTGCCTTTTCAGAATCGGCTGATGAAGTGGGTGGTGATTATTACGACACGCTTCGCATTAGCCCCCAGGAAACATCGTTGATCATTGCTGACGTTTCCGGAAAAGGAACAACCGCTGCTTTTCACATGTCGCAGATGAAGGGAATTTTTCATAGCCTTGCTCAAAACTGCATAGAACCCGATGAATTTATGATACGTGCCAACCGGGCACTTGTATATTGTTTAGAACGGGGTTCTTTTATTTCAGCTTCTTTCTTCCTGATTAATACCCATGATAAAAAAGTACGTTACGCACGTGCGGGTCATTGCCCGGTATTGTATTACAGTGCCGCTACGGGCAAAGCAGCGTATTTAAAAGATAAAGGCGTGGCGCTGGGTATGGTGCGAAACAACAGTTACCGCAACTTTATCGAGGCAAATGAATTTGCGTATGCACCCGGTGATGTGATGGTATTGTATACCGATGGAATTACAGAAGCAAAAAGTACCAAGGGGGAAGAGTTTGGATACGAGAAACTCACAGAAGTTCTGCTGGAGGTAAAAACACTTCAACCTCTTCAAATTCAAGAACATTTAATTAACAAATTGTACGAATTTTCAGGCACTCAAAATATTAATGATGATTATACGACAATGATCATCAAGTTTAAATAACAAACATAAACCATTTTAAACCGTTAAAAACACATGGTCCACATTAAACGATTACAGGAAGACGGAGCTGATATTATCACCCCCATTGGTGAAATAGATGCCAGCTCATCCATTGAATTGGACTTAACTATAGCCAAAAGTGTAGGTGAAGGATTCACAAAAATTCTGGTGGACTGTAGCTCCCTAGAATACATTTCTTCAGCCGGGCTGGGAGTATTCATGTCTTATATCGAGGAGTTTAAAGACAAGAACTTAAAGATGGTGTTGTTTGGCATGAGCGAAAAAGTATCCAATACGTTTGAGATACTCGGGCTTTACGAATTACTGACCATAGCCAAAGATAAAGTGGAAGCAAAGAAAAAAGTGCATGAAGTATAAGTATAAAGTTGGGTGCAGCATAGAAAACCTGAAGGGGGTAAGAGACTTTATTCGTGCTTCCCTGAAAAACCACGGAATCTCCGATCTGGAGATTAGTGAAATGGTGCTGGCTATGGATGAAATGTGCTCGAACCTGATGATTCATGCCCACGACTGCAATCCAAAGGAGGTTTTTGAGTTACAGATTTTGGTAGATAAAGATGATCCTGTTGTTTTTGAGATTATCGATGAGGGCAACGCATTCGATATTAACCAATTCAGCGAACCCAGCATGGATAACATTATCCATGAAAAGCGAAAAGGTGGCCTTGGTATTCGCCTGGTAAAGTCCATCATGGACAGCGTAGAATATGAGAAGCAAAAAAATAAATGTATCTGTCGCCTCGTTAAGAAAGTTCAATTCAAATAAAATCCTTTTCTTCGTATGATCAGAATTATTGTTGCTTGTCTATTAGCAGTTGTTTGTCTCGATGGGTTTTCACAACGCAATAAGGCATCCAAAGCACAGACCTTATTTTCGGTTCATAGTGACCAAGTCACTACAGATGAGTTCATCTATCTCTATAAAAAGAATCATCAGGCTGTAGAAGACTTTACACAACAGAAAATTAAAGAGTATCTTGAATTGTTCATCAATTTTAAATTGAAAGTAAAAGAAGCACGCGAACGAAAAATTGATACTACGGCTGCCTTTTTAAAAGAATACAATTCGTATAAAGAAGAATTGAAAAAACCATACCTGCCTGAAAGTAAACTTATTGACAGCCTGGTGAAGATAACGTATAGGCGACTTCAGGAAGAAGTGAAAGTTTCTCACATACTGATTGGGGTTAAGCCGGACGCATCCCCGGCCGACACACTTCATGCATTCGGCAAAACCCTTGAGATCAAAACCCGCGCTCTTGCAGGTGAAGACTTTGGTAGTCTGGCTGCGCTTTACTCGGAAGAACCCATGGTTCAAACCAGCAAAGGAAGTTTGGGTTACTTCACTGCTTTGCAGATGGTTTTTCCGTTTGAAAACGCAGCCTATGCAGCAAAAGAGGGCGATATTGTTGGGCCAGTACGTACGCGATTCGGCTACCATATTTTAAAAGTAGAGGATCGAAAACCAGCACGTGGTGAAGTGGAGGTATCTCATATCATGGTACGTTCTGGAAATGAACAGGATGAAGTAAAATCAAAAAACCTAATTTTTGAAATTCATGATCAGCTCAGAGGAGGTGTAGCTTGGGAAGAACTGTGTAAGCAATATTCGGAAGATCCTGGATCCAAGAATAACGGAGGCAAGCTCAGACCTTTTGGTGTTGGGGCTATGGCCACTGTACCTGAATTTGACAGAATAGCATTTTCATTGCAGAAACCAGGTGATTTTTCTGATCCTTTCCAAACTCAGTATGGATGGCATATTGTTCGGTTGGAAAAGAAAATTCCGTTACCACCGTTTGAAGAAATGGCATCAAGCTTGAAGGGTCGTGTGGCTCGTGATGAGCGGGTTCAGATTTCAAAACAGGAACTTCTCAAGAAGCTTAAGAAGGAATTTTCTTTCAGCGAAAATGTGGAAATTAAATCCAACGTTTTCGCGCTGGCTGACACTACCCTCACAAAGGGGAAATGGAAAATTTCTTCGGGATATTCTTTTAATAAGGAGAAACTCTTTTCTATTAAGTCGAAGAACATGTTGGTTCAGGATTTCGTGACTTACATTCTACAAAATCAAAAACCGAATGCACAAGCGCACGCTAAGTACATGGAGCAACTTTATAATGCATTTGTGGAAAAGTGTATTAATGATGAACTAGAAATTCAACTTATTAAGTCGCATCCCGATTTTGAAATGCTATTGAAGGAATACTACGAAGGCATCCTGCTCTTCGATATCATGGAAAAGGAAGTGTGGAAGAAGGCCAGTGAGGATTCCCTCGGTCAACGAAACTATTTTGTGGCACATGCACAAAACTATTCGGCCGGTGAGCGGGCAAAAACTGTCATCTACACTTCAGGAACAGCAGAGATCATTTTACCGCTAAAAGGATATGTTGATAAGAACGACACCACCAATATCAATAAAATTATTCTTTCAAAAGGGGCAAGACAGGAAGCTGGAGTTTTTCAGAGAGAGGATCGGCCGGCATTGTCTAAAATTGAATGGAAGCCCGGTATATATTCTACAGAAAATAACAGAATGTACTACCTTGTGCACATCAAGGAAATGGTGCCGCCCGGCCCCATGTCGTTTGAAGAAGCACGGGCATCTGTCATTTCGGATTATCAGGATGATCTCGAAAAAGTATGGCTTGAACAGTTGAAAAAAAAGCATCCTGTTAAAATAAATGAGAAGGCAAAAAAGTATGTGGAGGATAATCTTAAGCCATAGTGTTTTAATCGCTTGCTTGCTTTCGCTTGTAGCCTGTGAGTTTATTAAAATGAAAGGCGAGCAAGGTTCAGAGGATGTAAAACGTTATCCGGTAGCGCGTGTAAACAATGCGTACCTGTACAAAGATGAGCTATCGGGAATTGTCACATTAGGCACCACGAAAGAAGATAGCACCGTTCGGATTGAGTCGTATATCAACAATTGGATTCGCAAACAGGTGCTGATTCAGGCAGCAACACGCAAAATTGATATTAATGAAGCAGAAGTGGAACGAAAGATTCTGGATTACCGCTTTAGCCTGATCGCATATGAATATCAATCTTTTTATGTGAAGCAACATCTGGATACTGTTATTTCGAATGAGCAGATTGAAAAGTACTATAAGGAGAACATTGACAATTTTATTTTAAAGCAAAACATTGTGCAGGCAACGTTTATGAAAGTACCCAAAACGGCTCCTCGCACAAACAAGGTTAAGGACTTGATGTTTTCGAAAAAGGAGAAAGATGAAAGGGAATTAAAATCCTATTGCCTAAGCTTTTCAACAGCCTATCACCTGACCGACTCTACCTGGATGGTATTTGATGAACTGGTGAAAAATTCACCCCTCGTAGAGATTCCAAATAAAATTCAGTTTTTAAAGGCTTACCCGTACTATGAAACCTCTGATGATAGCTATCTTTACTTTTTAAAAGTGGCTAAATACCGCATTTCAGACAATATTTCGCCACTTGAGTTCGTAAAGGATGATATCCGCAATATTATTTTGAATAAGCGCAAGGTGGAACTTGCCAAAAAACTTGAAGATGAAGTATACAATACCGCAGCAAGTGAGAAGGAGTTTGAAATTTTTAGATAGCAGAGATATACAATTTCTAGCTATTATCATGGCCAGCTTTCTATTCAGCCACACCGTTCAGGCTCAGGAGAGCCAAGGCTTCGTTGTCGATGAGATTATTGTAAAAGTAGACAACTACATTGTGTTAAAATCTGAATTAGACAAAGCCTATCTCGAGTATGTTTCGAGTGGCGGTCAGGGTGGTGATCAAACCCGCTGTCAATACCTGGCACTGCTCATCCGCAATAAACTGATGATGGCAAAAGCCGAGATTGATTCAGTAGTGGTATCCGATGATGAAGTAGACTCCAATACCGAACGCAGGATGAGTATGATTCTGGCGCAGTATGAAGGCTCGGCTGAGGAGCTAGAAAATAAATTTGGGAAATCATTAGAGCAGATTAAGACAGAATTGCGTGACCAGATTCGTGAGCAAATGGTGGTGGGCGAAATGGAAAGAACAATTACAAAAGATTTAACAGTTACGCCATCTGAAGTAAAACGATTCTTTAACCGTATTCCAGCTGACAGCTTGCCTTTTTTCTCAGCCGAAGTGGAAGTGGCGCAGATTGTTAAAATTGCAGAGATCAGTGAAAAGCAGAAGGAAGAGACAAGACGCCAGTTAATCGAAATTCGGAATCGTTTGTTAACAGGTGAGGATTTTTCAACCCTTGCCAGAAAATATTCAGCCGATCCGAGCGTAACCAGCAATAACGGAGATATGGGTTGGACGGGCAGGGGAATGCTGGTACCACAATTTGAAGCTATGGCTTTCAAGCTAAAGACAAATGAAATTTCAATGCCCGTAGAAACGGAGTACGGGTTTCATATTATACAACTGCTGGAGCGAAGAGGTAATGAATACCATTCGCGTCATATTTTAATGTCGCCATCACCCTCTCCAGATGATATACAAGTTGCCAGTAATTTTCTAGACAGCATTCGGTCTGTGATCATCAAGGATAGTATAGCCTTTCAAAAGATGGCAAAAGAACACTCGGATGATATGCAAACAAAAGGCAGCGGAGGTTTTTTCTCTGACGACAATGGTGGTTCACGCCTGTCAGTTGATGAAATTGACCCGGTCGTTTTTTTTGCGATTGATTCCATGAAAGTGGGTACGATTTCCAAACCCCTGACCTACCGCACCGACCAGGGCAAGGAGGCCATACGCATTTTGTTTTATAAATCAAGAATGGCTCCGCACCAGGCTTCTCTCAAGGATGACTGGAACAGAATTCAAACCGCTACGCTTAACCAAAAGAAGAATAGAATACTGGAGAAGTGGTTTAATAAGGCAAGGATGGATGTTTTTATTAGTATTGATCCTTCTTATAATTTTTGCGGTATTCTGGATGAGTAAACAACGCTTACCGCGGGTGTAAAGGCATCAACTTTACATCAGCCAATGCGTTAATTTTATATACTTTTAACAGATCGCATGGTAAAATTTTCATCTGATGTAGAAGCAGCCGATGCATTAGCCGGTACTTATAAAAATTTAGCAACTGAAATTTCAAAAGTAATTGTGGGGCAAGACGAAGTGGTGCGGCTTGTTCTCACCGGTATTTTTTGCCAAGGGCATTCCTTGCTGGTGGGTGTTCCAGGACTTGCCAAAACATTGTTGATTCAAACCATTGCCAAAGCACTAGACCTGGAGTTCAAAAGAATTCAGTTTACACCTGACCTAATGCCCTCCGACATTGTTGGTGCGGAGACCATGGATAAGGAGCGCAATTTTAAATTTGTAAAGGGCCCTGTATTTGCCAACATTGTTCTGGCCGATGAAATAAACCGCACCCCACCGAAAACACAGGCCGCCTTGCTGGAGTCGATGCAGGAGTATGCCGTTACGATTGCGGGGCAACGGTATGAATTACCGAAACCTTTTTTTGTACTGGCCACACAAAACCCGATTGAGCAGGAAGGAACCTATCCATTGCCTGAGGCACAACTCGATCGGTTTATGTTTAATATCCTGTTAACGTATCCGTCTTTTGCGGAAGAAGTTCAGGTAGTAAAGACCACCACGACAGATGAGGAGAAAGTTGTAAATAAAATCCTGACGGCTGAAGAAATCGTAGCGTACCAGCATTTGGTGCGCAAAGTACCGGTACCTGATAACGTTATTGAATATGCAGTTCGTCTTGCTAACAAAACCCGCCCGCAAACACCCGAAGCCTCCGCCACCGCTAATGAATATTTAGAATGGGGTGCTGGACCACGTG
>JANNQJ010000301.1:0-36375 GCA_031400675.1 Cyclobacteriaceae bacterium | reverse complement strand
GCCGAGCAGGTGCGTGGGGAAGAGATAAAAGCCAAATATGATTTTATCATAAGTCGTGCGGTGACGCGCATGAAGGAATTCTATGGATGGGTGCATCAGAAGTCCAAAAATGAATCAACTCATTCTATTGATAATGGAATTCTTTATCTCAAAGGAGGTGATCTGGATGAGGAGTTGGATGAACTGAAGAAACCCTATGCGTTGTATCCACTCTCCGATTATTTTAAAGAAGAATTCTTCGAAACTAAAAAAGTAGTTTTTATTCCATTGCACTAGACAAACCGATCCATGGAACGCTTGAAAAATGTGGTTTCACCCGATTGCATTACCTCATTTTTGTTTTTTCGTAAGAGAATCACGATCTATGTAATTCAAAACTAAGTAGTTGAAGAGAATCCTTGCCCTATGTATGCTTGCTTTGTTCCTCATGAACATGCTGGGACTGTATGGCGTTTTTCTTGGGGTTCAGTTTAAATACGGACAGGAAGTAGCACAAAACCTTGATAATGACAACTATGCGGGTGCGGACGAAATGACCTTCAAGGTTCCATTAACTTTACCCTACTACGCTGACAGTAGAAAATATGAAAGAGTTCGGGGTGAATTTGAAGTGAAGGGAGAAGTTTATCAGTTAGTGAAACAAAAACTTCTTCGCGATACACTCTATATAGTATGTGTAAAGGATCATGGTAGTAAAAAGATAAAGCAGGCATTGACCGATTATGTCAAGACGTTCACTGATAAACCAGAGAGCTCTAATTCCGGGACCAAGCTTGCACCTCAATTCAGCAAAGATTTTTTGACCTATTGTATTCGTGTCGTACCGGGAGCAACCGGATGGGGACGAGAACTTACTTTCTATAACAAAGTTCCCAATTCGCTTGAGAACGACTCACCGATTTTCTCACCGCCTCCCCAATTCAGTTAAATTCTCTTGATGCCCTTTCCGGGGATCGCGCTTAAGCGTCAGACTAGAGTTGGTTCTATTTATTTACACTATTTCCATTTTACGATGAAAAAATTTGCGATTGCAGCGTTCCTTTGTGCGGGTTCAATTTTATCCTACAGTCAAGGGATGATTGACGGCTTCATGCGGGGGAAGAATAACGTAACCACTGCGTTAAGTTATAGTCATGAGCGCTATGACAGTTATTATGTTGGTGACTCTTCCGTTACTAGTCCCAACTTAGGAGCGATAACAACCAACAGTATCAATCTCTTTGCTTCGTATGGTATCACCTCTTTTCTTGATGTAGTCGTGGGCTTGCCCTATGTCAACGTGAATTCCTCTGAAGGGTATTGGGCGCAGCAAAAAGGGTTTCAAGACTTTTCTTTTTACCTGAAAGGGAAAGCTATGGAGAAAGATTTTGGTGCTATCGGTAAGGTATCGATTATAGGTGCCGCTGGCTTTGTGATACCAGCAAGTGATTATATTCCCGATGCCCCCGTTGCAATTGGTCATCACTCAAAAAATCTGGAAGCACGATTGTTATTTCAATACCGCTTGCCCGTTGGTGTTTTTGTAATGGGACAGGGGGGGTACATCAAACGTAACAACATTACACTCGATCGCGGATCGGAGGTTAGCGTTCCCGATGCCTGGGATTATGTCGTTCGTACAGGATACAGTTACAAAAGTTATTATGCAGATGTATGGTTAAATGTACAAGACGCTCGGAGTGGAACCAACATCGGACCTGGTGTTCCATTCCCCAGCAATGCAATCTCCTATACACGCGCAGGCTTTAACCTCTATGCCGGATTACCTATCAAGAATCTGGGTGTAAGTTTTAACATGGGCTTTACCCTTTCAGGAGAAAATATAGGGAAAGCTACCCGGTATAGTGGTGCGATTGTTTACAACTTCCCTTTCCTTAAAAAATAATATCATGAAGAGATTCAACTATAAAAATATTCTTATTGGATTTATACTTGTGGGCATCTTTCAAAGTTGTAATGAAGATATTCCCGAGGTTGCTACGCTACCCATCTTAGTACCCGCCAAGCTGGATGAGAATGCAGGAACATGGAAGACGGTTTTAGCGATAAACAGCGGAACTATTCCTGTTCCTACTCCACAACCCATCACTAGCGCAGAATACCAGGCTGAACTTCAGGAACTGATTGCCCTGACAGGTAATCGTACCAATGAACAAACTGCTAGTGCTAATTTTTGGGCAGCGGGTTCCGTGGTTCGATGGAATGAGATTGCACGTGATCTGGTTACAAAATACAATGTTGCTCCAGTAGTGGGAGCACCCCCAAATCCGAACAAACCTTTTGCGAATCCTCCTTTTGCTGCGCGACTGTATGCTTTATTAAGTGTTGCACAGTATGATGCACTGGTGGCTACCTGGAATTTCAAGTATCAGTTCAATCGACCTGCACCCTCATCAAGTGCTTCTGAAATTCAATTGATAGGTAGCTCAACTTCATTGCCATCCTATCCTTCCGAACATGCTGTCGTGGCCGAAGCATCGCGTAAGATTTTGGAATTCTTGTTTCCCTCAGAGAAGGATTTTCTTCAGGCCAAAGCGGATGAGAACATGCTCAGTCGTAAGTGGGCAGGAGCCAATACGCAAAGCGATCTGGATGCAGGAAAGGTGATCGCAACTTCCGTTGCTTCCGTTGCGATCAGCCGACTTAAGACGGATAGAATGAAGAATGCTTCTGACCCCAATAAAACCTATCTGAAGTATTTTAACATTAATGAAACAACGGTGCCAATACCCTGGCAGAGTCTTGAAATTCCTGAGCGACCCGGCATGTTGCCCCTCTATGGTTTAGTAAAGACATGGTATGACTCAACGACTGTTTATAATTATCAACCACCGCCTCCTCCGACTGTAGGCTCTACCGAATTCAATAAAGACCTTCAGGAAGTCAGGAAGATTTCTGATGATCGTTCTCGTGAGCAATGGCGTATTGCAGATTTTTGGGCTGATGGAGCGGGTACCTATACTCCTCCCGGCCACTGGAATAAGATTGCACAAAATTTAATGGTCCAATCCAGTTTTAGCGAAGTGCGAATGGCTCGTACGTTCGCACTCATGAACCGGGCAGTGATGGATGCCGGAATCATCTGCTGGTACTCAAAGTATAAATACTATATCCCAAGACCTTCCCAGATTGATCCCAAAATCAAGACGGCTACCGGAATCCCTAACTTTCCTTCGTACACCTCGGGGCATGCCAGTTTTTCAGGGGCGGCTGCGGTTTTGTTAGGTTATATTTTTCCTGATCAGGCGAGTGATTTATTGCGTCAGGCCGATGAAGCCGCACTATCACGACTCTATGGGGGAATTCATTATCGTTTTGACAATGATAAAGGCAAGGATACCGGAATGAAGGTCGGGCAGTTGGCGGTGGCCTGGGCCCAAATGGATGGAGCGAACTAGCTCCTTGAGCTATGATTTGATTTTGTTGTTTTAATTGTTGTTAAGCCCGGAGACTTCATACACCTCCGGGTTTTTTAAAGCTTGTATCCAAAAAAAGTTCCGTTGAATTGGGCGCTGTCGAGAATATTGTCTCCGATTAAACGTACTGTTTGACCTGCTGTTAATTTAAACATTAGGGTTGCATTAAATCGCGCTCCACTGCCAGAACCCCATGGTTGAATGACAGAAATGGGATACTTAATTGAATTATACAAAAGACTTAATTGGCCGCCTGAAAACCCAGCAAGATAAGATCCATCAACCATGAAAACATAAACACCATTTTCTGTAGTGGTGAACAAGTTGCTGGCAAGAACATTAAAGTCATCGAACTCTTCAATCGTAAAAGGTAATTGTTGATTGTTTGCGACCGTACCTGAAGAATTTGTATAACTAAATGCTGTCTTGAAACTATAGGTTGTTGATATTCTTGAAGAAAGAAGCGCGTCAGCATTATCAACATATTGTTTAGTCGTGGCATCACTGGTTCCAGTAGGGGAACCTAAGTTTTGAATGCGCAGACCTCCGGCATCATTGCCAGTTGTAAGAACTTGTCCAAGTGTGTGAGTTATGGTTACATTGTTTCCACCAGAAATGGCTAGATTATTTGTTCCAGGAGTATAAGTTAAATTTTGAATTTCGTTAGTTAAACTTTTATCAAGATCGGCAGCATCTAGATTGTCAACGTATTGTTTTGTTGTCGCATCTGCTACTAAGGTTGGAGTTCCGAGGTTCGTTATTTTAGATCCTGAAGCGCTATTTCCTTGAGTAAGAACTTGGGACAAAGTTTGATTGTCCGTATTGTCAAGGTAGGGCGCAAGATTAATCGTAGTTGCGTCATTTATTAAGCTTAACGTGTTTCCGGTAAGTGTTAGATCCTGGTTGTCGGTATTGTCGAGATAAGGAGTGAGATTAATCGGAGTAGCATCGTTAGTTAAGCTTAATGTATTTCCGGCAAGGGATAAATCTTGATTGTCTGTGTTATCAAGATAAGGAGCAAGATTGACTGTTGTTGCATCATTTGTAAGAGTAAGGGTGTTGGCAGCTAGAGACAAGTCTTGAATTTCGTTGGCGCTGTTATTATCATTATCCGCCACATCAAAGGTGACATTGGTACCATTACTGATATTGATTGTTCGATTGGTCCCGACAATAGGTGTCGTGAGAGACAGATTCTGATTATCTGTGTTATCCAGATAGGGAGCCAGGTTAATGGTGGTGGCATCGTTGGAGAGACTTAGTGTATTTGCGGCTAATGACAAATCCTGTAGTTCATTTGTTGCATTTGCATCGGCATCTCTAACATCCACATTGATAATATTGCCCCCCGTAATAGCAACGCTCCTTGTGTTTGGGTCAACAAATTGAGTCGCTAGGGTTTGTCCATCCGTATTGTCAAGATAGGAGGTTAAATCCACGGTGGTAACATCTCCTGTTAGACTTAACGTATTCCCTACACGATTGAGATCTTGCAATTCATTCGAGTTACTATCATCATTGAGTGTCACTGATCCGCCACTGGTCAATGAAATGGTCGCCCCCGCTTTGCTTAATGTTTGTATTTCATTTGTATTGCTATCGTCATTGAGTGTCACCGTTCCTCCGCCATTGCTTAAGCTAATTTGCCCACCTGTTTTTGTTAGCGCTTGAATTTCATTCGTGGCACTGTTATCATTATCCGCTACATCGAATGTTACGTTGGTTCCATTGGAAATATTAACTGTTCGATTTGTACCCACTACAGGACTGAGCGTAAGATTTTGATTGTCCGTATTATCGAGGTAAGGTGCAAGATTGATTGGGGTCGCGGCACCATTCTTGGTAATGACTAAATTATTTCCTGTAAGATTTAAATCCTGGATTTCATTCGTTGAACTGGCATCTGCATCAACATGATTATCAACATAAGTTTTGGTTGCCGCATCGGTTGAGTTGGTGGGTATGCCAAGATTGCTTATCTTTTGTCCTCCTGCATCAGCACCTTGACTTAACACTTGAGATAAATTTTGAACAGTACCTTCTAATACACTTAGATCGGCCTGCTGGGTGCCTCCGGCATCTGTAATTCTTAATACCTTATCTGCACCAAGTACTACACTGGTATTTATTTCATTGGATGGATTATTATCGTTGTCTCCTGTGTTGCTGATAATATTATTTTCAATGCTAAGGCCGGGTCCTGCTTTAAGTGAATTGCCAGCATATTGCGCATAGTAGGAGTACGGCACACTCATCAATTGTTGACTTCCTATTAAGCTATAATTGCCTCCGCCTTCCGGATCCATTTCTATTTGAAGCCACTTGTTCCCATTGGCCCAACTGATGAAATCGAAATTTCCTGTAGTAACCGTTCCCTGTCCAATGACCAGTGTGAACAATCCAAATTCATTCGTTGTGGGTTGATGTGTCTCAGCATACTCAATCGTTCCCGTTGGGCTATTTTGTAGAAGACTGATTTTGATTGAGATAGTTTTGGCAGCTATTGGAGTTCCTGTGGTGAAACGGGCGACACCTTGATAGTTAATGCCTTTGGGTACCTGGGCCAACACCGAAAGGTTATAGAAAAGAAAAAGCACAGACAGTTTAAAAAATCTATTCATACGAAAATTTAATTGGAAACTTTTATGATTTTAATAAGTTCAGCCGTGCCTATAGATAAATTTACTTTCATGAAGTAGATGCCTGGGGCATAACTTCCAAATTCGATTTTATTATTTTTTGCTCTTTTGATTTGCGAAATCAGCTGTCCCCATACATTGAAAAACTCGATGGATTCAATTTTTGCTTCGCAACCCAGTGCTTCTATAGTGATTTCATCAATTACCGGATTAGGATAATAGTTGATTTTAATATCGTTGCAAGGATTGTAGATGACAGGCTGCAGGAACCCTTGCGTGATAATTCCTGAGGAAGACGAAAGAGTAGTTACGGCCAATTCTCCGATAGAAGCGGAGGTGGCAAATTCACCTTTTGAAAAACTTAAACCTGCATGATTAATGACATAAGGAGATACCTGTTGCCCCTTGGCTAAAGGGCATGTGATAGCAATGAGAAAAGTGGTCAATATGATCTTCATAAGTACTTAGAGTAAAGAAACTTACGAATTTTGAGTTAATTTTCAAGTAGAGGTGCTTTTAAAGGCAGAAAAAAGCGGAATAGAGGTCTTTTTTTACACTGTTTCTCCTAAAAATAGTCCACCGTAGATGGCTGCCACGCAGGCCAAAAGGCTGATGATGATATAGAGAAAGAGCGAAACCGTGAACCCACTCTGTAGCAGATAAAAGATTTCATTACTGAACGTAGAGAAGGTACTGAACCCTCCGCAAAAACCTACCGTCCAGAAAATACGAGCCGCAGGCGAAATAATTTGCTTGTGATCGGCAAGCCCGATAACCAACCCAAGAACAAAACACGCCACGATGTTAACAGCCAAAGTGCCAAAGGGAAAATGATGGTTGTGAAATGCGTTTACCCATTTACCTAAAGAGAAACGGGCAACACTTCCAAGACCTCCTCCTATAAACACAAGAATTAATTCTCTCATTGCACTTCGTGTTAGATTAGCAAAGCTTCTTTTTCCTGTGTTGATAAATTCAAATCAGTTGAGATAGATTCTACTTTGGGGCGAAGCACAACAAAAGTGATGATGACCAAGGGTAAAAGCAACAGAAAAGAGACACGGCCGGTAAGTAATGTAATTACTGAAATCATCAATCCGGGGACTTCAAGAAAAGCACTTCGGATAAATAATGCGGCCCCGTATTTAGAAAGCTTTTGCTCAAACTCAAGTTTCAGATCAATTCGTTTTACAACCAGTCGAAATGTGAAGTGACCTAAAATCAGGAACAGCGGTACCGATATTGCCAGCACATTGTTCAAGATTTTTATGAGATTAGCATCGACTTTTCCAGCCATTCCATTCTGACAAAGAACATAAGCGACTACGCCAAAGAAGCACATGAAGGCTATCAATACAAAATAGATGAGTATAAAATTCTGCAAGAATGGATTCTTAACCATGGGCATGTGAGGTAATCATATTTTTCATGAGGGCAAAGGTTTTTTCTCTTACAACGGAAACATCTTGTAAGGTGAGGCCTTGCGTGTTTATCTCTTGTCCAATCACTATGGTAATCTTACCAGGTTTTATGGTCATTTTTCCCGGAGGCATTAGATTTCCTGCGTTAATGATGACCATCGGCAAGATGGGTTGTTGTGTTTCTACGGCAATACGAAAAGCACCATCATAAAAAGGCTGCAGAACTTCGTTCGATCGGTTTTGAGTTCCTTCCGGAAAAATCAGGACTGAAATTCCTTGTTTTAATACATCTTTTAGATGGTCCATACTTTTTTTGCGGCTTTCGTTGCTGGAACGATCTACAATAACGCAAGCTGGCTCAACAATCCATCCAAAGACTGGGATTTTCTTAAGTTCCTTTTTTGCCAGCGGACGAATCTGTGTCGGTACGGTGAGACAAACTCCAGGGATATCTAAGTAAGAGGTGTGATTACTAGTATAGATATAAGCTTTGCCAGGATGTATATTTTCTCTTCCAATAATTTGATAAGGAATGAAATTGAGTTTGCTAAACGTCCAGGCCCAGAGTTTTAGAAAGCGGTAACTAATAGTGCCATATTTTTCACCGAAAAGGAAGGGCAATAGAATCCCCGGCAAATAAATAATCATGAACACAGAGAAGACGAATAGCACCCATGCAGTGTAAAATTTCAGTGAGATAGTTTGGAGTATTTTCAAAAGAAAAGATTAATTATTGAATCTTATGTCTTACTTCTCTTTAAGAGTGCCATATAGAATCCGTCAAAACCCTCTGAAGGTAAGGTCTTTTGTTCTTTGAGAAATTCAAACTTTCCTTGCTGCTGATTCACAAACTTTTTTACCTGTTCTTCATTTTCAGAGGGGAGGATACTACACGTGGAATATACCATTAGGCCTCCCGGTTTAAGCATGCTGGTATAATCGTTTAGAATTTTTTCCTGCAGTAATTTCACCTTCTCAATAAACTCTTCAGAGAGTTTCCATTTCGCATCTGGGTTTCTTTTTAGCACACCTAGTCCGGAACAAGGCACATCGAGTAGTAATCGATCAGCCGTGTTTTCCAATCGCTTGATTACTTTAGAAGAATCGATTACCCTGGCTTCAATATTTCCAGCGCCTGCTCTTCGTGCTCGTTTTTTTAATTCTTCCAGTTTCAACTCTTCGGTATCCAATGCAATAATTCTGCCTTTATTCTTGAGAAGAGCAGCAAGATGAAGGGTCTTTCCGCCCGCTCCGGCACAGGCATCTACCACGCGCATGCCGGGTTCAAGTTGTAGAAATGGAGCAATAAGTTGCGATGCGGCATCCTGAACTTCAAAGAGTCCGTCTTTAAATTGTTGACGGGTAAAAATATTCTGACGTTGCTCAAGAATCAGAGCATCGGGAAATTTCTCAGGTGATTCGGTAATGATATCTTCCTCTTCTTTTAATTGTTTCTTTAGCTCCGCTCTGGTAATTTTTAGTGAGTTCACCCTTAGCACTACGTGAGCCGGGTCATTCAATGCATGAATTTCCTTCTCCCATTCTTTGCCAAGTTCTTTTTCGCCCAGGTTGTCAAGCCAATCTGGAATGGATTCTCTGATTTTCCGTACCGATTCAATTTCATCATAGTTGGTCTGAAATTTTCTCCGATCAAGGCTTTTAAATTCATCCCAATTCGGTAAGTCAACTTTATTCCAAATACACCAGGCACCAAGCAATTTCCAGAAATCATGCTCTTCCGCATCCGTTAACTGAGTAAACAGTCTATGCCAGCGCACAATATCATAGGTGGTTTCGGCTATAAATCTTCTGTCTCGGGCCCCCCACTTGGGGTTTTGCTTAAGCGTTTTTTCGATAACCTTATCGGCATATTTATTTTCGACAAAGATCAATTCCAGCCCTTGAATGACTGCTTCGCACAGATTATGGTATAATTTCACACTTTCCTTTTTTAAAGTGGGGCAAAGGTAATTGTTTACTGACCACAATATGCGGAGCGTGACAATTTGCCGGAAAGTAAGCCTATTTGAATGCCTGAGAATTTGGTAAATTTGGAGAATAAATTGCTTCTCATGGAGAGACAAAAATCACTTGAAAAAAGCAACATTATGAAATGGATATGGTTCGCCACGCTAGTTGTTGTTAACTTCTTTAGCACATCGCTTTCAGCTCAAGACGACTGGTTGTCAAAATCATTGATAAAAGGTATGGGGGACACGGGTGCCCAAAAGAAGTCAAAGCTGGATTCCATTGATTTTCAGTTCACCATATCCATCAACCAGAATGCAGGGTTTTTTGATGTAGAGAATAAAGGAGAGGGTGGTGCCCGATTTCTTTATGCTATGCGTGACCGAAAAGACAAAACAACATCCGAGATAGCACGTGATACGCTGGACTTTGCTCTTGGCCTTTATAACGCACGCATGTATAAGCTGGCAGAGGGTTCGTTTATAGATGCCAAGAATTTCATGGAGAATAACGGGTTAACCAATGACATCAGTTACCTCCGTTGCATTTCTAATATGGCCGTTGTGTATCTCGTACAAGGAAGGACGGTAGAGGCGGAGCAATTCATTACGTATGCTCTGGAAGAAAGCAAAAACGTACTGGGCCCTACTAGCGCTGCCTATGCTGCCAATCTCAACAGTCGCGCGAAACTTGATCAGTTTTTAGGCAAGTATAATGAGGCAGAGAAATTCTTTGATGAAAGTAGTGTGCTGGTAAAGAAAGTGTTTGGAGCGAACACCATGCAAGACGCAATCTTGTTAAACAACAAGGCCATGTTGTATCAGGCGATTGGCCGCTATGATGATGCAGTTACGTTAATGAAGCAAGCTATCACCTCTTCTGAAGCAGCTCCAAAAAAAGCATTGCAGGGAAAAAAATCATTTGACAACCGAAAATTTCAGTCCAACCTTGCGCTAATGCTGCAACTATCTGGTAAGCTTACCGAAGCGGAGACGATCTTCTTGGGGATAAAAAAAATATTTGAGAGCCGTGGTCAGACCAATAATCCAGAATATGCCAGTTTACTCAATCAACTCTCCAGCCTCTATATTCAAATGGGCAAGCTGGATCAGGTAGAAGAATTGTTGAAAAAATCTTCTGCCGTCTATAAAAAGAAATTTACTGAAGAGAATCCTTCTTTTGCCAAAGTGCAAAATGATCTTGGAAACTTTTATCGCATGCAGGGAAGAATGGCCGAGTCGGAAGCCACCTTGTTGAAAGCCAAAGACATTCAACTGCGTACGCTGGGTGAAAACCATCCGGACTATGTAAAGTCGGTAGAAGATGTGGGTATTTTGTATTGGAAAAAAGGAGAGTTGGATAAAGCCAAACCATTATTGAGTGAAGCCGCTAACAAGTCGCTGGACTTCATCGACCGCTATTTCCCTCCCATGAGTGAAGCAGAAAAAGCAAAATACTGGGATGTTCTTCAGCCACGGTTTCAACGATTTTATAATTATGCCTTAGAAGCAAGTGTTACCAATCCGGAGATTATAAAGCAGGTCTATGATTATCAGATTGCTACCAAAGCGTTGTTGCTCAATTCCACGAACAAAATTAAAAAAGCAATCCTGGCGAGCGGTGACCAGTCATTGATCAACGATTATGTGGCGTGGATCAGTCAGAAGGAAGTGCTTGCCCGGTATTATGCGCTTTCGAAGGAGGAACTGGCTCAACAGAAAATTGATTTACCTTTTCTTGAACGTACTGCTAATAATCTTGAAAAATCATTATCACAGCGCTCAAAAGATTTCAGTCAGGGATACGAAGCCGAGAAGATTGATTATTCAAAGGTTGCGGGTTTGCTGAGCGATGCAGAAGCGATTGTAGAGATCATTCGCATCCGTCATTACGATAAGGATTTTACGACTGATTCGAGGTATGCCGCTATCGTTGTTACCAAAGGCTCGGTTGTTCCTAAATTAATTATTCTCGACAATGGTGTTCAGTTAGATACACGTTACGCGAAATTCTATAAGAACTCGATTATGCAGAAATCAGAGGACATCTATTCGTATGATCAATACTGGGCGAGACTCGAACCTGCTTTGGCAGGAAAAAAAGTAGTATACCTTTCTCCTGACGGAGTTTATAATCAGCTGAATATTAATACCCTTAAAAAACCGAGTGCTAATTATGTTCTCAATAATTATGATATCACTATTATTGGTAACTCAAAAGACTTGATTGCCATCAAAGCAAGAAAAGGAAGTGTAGCAAAGAAAGATGCGTTCTTGCTCGGGTTCCCTGATTACGGTGGCAATGCCGTGGCGCTTCCTGGCACTAAAGTAGAATTGGATGGCATTAATAAAATTTTGAAGACAGCAGCCTATAAGACAACAACGTACCAGCAGAAGGAAGCTTCCGAGAAAAATTTGAAAGCAGTAAGTGGCCCATCGCTGATGCACATTGCTACTCACGGATATTTTCTGGCCGATGCCGATGTGGGAACCGGCAGTGCGATGGGGGTAGATGCGGATAATGCAAAAAATAATCCACTGCTTCGTTCAGGATTGATCCTGGCCGGAGTGCAAAGTCAAGCGCAACAAAACAATGCTGCTCCAGATCTGGAAAGCAATGACAACGGCATACTTACTGCCTATGAAGCGATGAACCTCAACCTTGAAGGAACCGACTTGATTGTACTCAGTGCCTGCGAAACAGGGTTAGGAGAATTGAAAGCAGGGGAGGGCGTATATGGTCTACAACGCGCGTTTATGGTGGCAGGTGCCAATGCATTAATCATGAGTTTGTGGAAAGTGGATGATGAAGCCACACAATTTTTAATGACCAACTTTTACACCAACTGGGTAAAGACCGGCAACAAGCAAAAAGCATTCAAGCAGGCCCAGCTTCAACTAATGACCAAATACAAAGAGCCTTACTATTGGGGAGCGTTTGTGATGATGGGACAGTAAGTCAACAGTTGAACCCTTGGACGAATTATGATAACTTCACTATATTGTAGTTCAATAAAATAGATGGCATTAATCTAAACTCACCCAACATGGAAAACAAAAGTTTACGCATGAAGAAATCAGGACTTATTCTGGCAATAAGTGCATTGCTCTTATGTTCATTCACCAGCATAACAAAACCTGAATCACGGGTCTTCGGAAATATTGTCGTTACCCTAAATGTGGATACAGGCCAGATTGACAAAAAGAATGCAAGTGCTTCGTGTGATTTTGGACAAGCCGAAGGTATTTCGAATGAAGACTATACTATTGTGGTCAATGTAGGGGATGTCATTACGTGGGTAGGTGTTTCTTCCAGTTCACCCGAAACCGATGTAGTTGACATTACTAAAATCAAGTATGTAAGAGGTAAGAATATTTTTGGAAAAGACCTTGATACAGCAGATAAGGGCAAACATCAAAAGGTCTCCGCTCAGGTACTGGCAAGTACGGCTATTGAGGGAGACTATAAATATGACATATCATTTACCGTAACGAATAACGGGGTGAAGCGAAATGGTACGTTTCACATTGACCCCAAAATTCAGGCCCACTAATTTCCTGAGTTTAGCAATGTATTAACCTTGAAAAGATACTTCGCGTACAGCATTAAAGAAGGTAAAAGAAAAGCCTGGGTGATCTTGGGCTTTTTTTTTATTGGCTGGTTCAGCGTTTATAGCCAGACTAAAACCAACAGCGATAGCCTCGAATCAATCTACACATCCGGTCGCTATGATCAACGGGATATATTGAAAATCCTAAAAGTGCTGGCCATCAATCATCGCGACACGGAGCGGAAGTTATTTTTTAGTGAGGAGCTGATACGAATCGCTCGCTCATTAGATTCAATGGATTACCTTCTTCAGGGTTTTCAGGAAAAAGGAAATGCCCTTCGCCTGAAAAGCGATCTCACCCATGCGTTGGAAAGCTATTTCCAGGGAGCAAAACTGGCCGGAGAATTGAACCACCGCACTAAATTAGGTGCCCTCGATATCGGCATTGCGGATGTCTATTCCATTATGGGAAATCACGCGAATGCTGTCAACTATTATCAAAATGCGATTCGTATTCTACGAGAAGCCGGTGATTCTACCAACATGGGAGCTGCGCTTTTGAATATTGGAGATGAATACATTACCATCCACAAGTGGGATTCAGCCCTGATTTATACGGAAGAGGCAGGACTTATTTACGAAACAATCAAGTACACACTGGGTGAGGCCTATAGCCTGGGCAATCTCGGAATGATTTACGCTCAAATTGGAGATGATAAGAAGGCGGAAGAAAATATGAATAAAGCCATCCTCCTGCTCGAAGCGCTGGATGAATATTATCCGATTGTAGTGTATCTGACTTCTATTGCTGATATCTATAATGAAAATGGAAATAATGCAAAGGCGCTGAATTATGCTTTCAGAAGTCTGAAGTTGGCTAAACGATATGGCCTTAAAGACCAGGTCAGCGATGCCAACCTCAAGCTTTCGGAAATTTATCAGAAAGCCGGAAAGCTGAAGGAATCATTCCTCTACTATAAGAACCATATCACCTACAAGGACAGTGTGAATAACATTGTGTCTGTTCAGCAGATGGCAGATCTTCGAACGGATTTTGAGGTTTCTAAAAAACAGATTGAAGTGGATCTGCTCAATCAACAAAAAAAGAATCAACAGATTATTGTAATCGCTACCATCATAGCGCTTTTCCTGCTCTGCCTTCTGGTATTTGGCCTTTATAGACGCTATCAATTTATAAAGGAGACGAATCAGATTATTGAAAAAGAAAGAGAGCGTTCTGAAAACCTGCTACTCAATATTCTCCCCAAAGAAACGGCACAAGAACTGAAACGAAGTGGGAAAGTGCAGGCCAAGAGCTTTGAATCCGTAACGGTATTATTTGCCGACTTCAAAGGGTTTACACAATACGCGGAAAAGTTGTCACCGGAAAAATTGGTGGAAAGTGTTGACTTTTATTTTTCAAAATTTGATGAAATCATGGAAAACTATGGTTTGGAAAAAATAAAAACCATAGGTGATGCCTACATGTGTGCCGGGGGGTTGCCTTTCCCTACAGAAGATCATGCGTATAAGATGGTCCGGGCGGCCATGGAAATTGTTGAATTTGTCAAGGCCACCAAAGCATCCAATACCGGGGAGCATCAGTTTGATATCAGGATAGGAATCAATACGGGCCCGGTAGTGGCGGGAGTAGTAGGCACTAAAAAATTTGCCTATGATATCTGGGGAGACACGGTGAACATTGCCTCACGGATGGAATCCAATTCAGAGCCGGGGAAAATTAATGTTTCTGAAAATACCTACACCATGATCAAGCATGCGTTTGATTGTGCCTATCGGGGTGAAATTGATGCGAAGCACAAGGGGATGATGAAAATGTATTTCGTGAATGCCATGAGGTTCCCAGCGTCCAATCCTCCTCACCACTCTTAGAATGTGAACGAAGATATAAACTTATAGCTTACACGTCACCCCACCATTGCACATTTTGTTAGCAGCTGGCCATTCTGTCCACTGTGACGGAATGGTCAGTCCTTATTTATTTTATTAAGTCGAAGTTCTCTGCGTAGACATGTCTAAGTCGATGTACACAAAATTTTCCGCGTACAGTATGTCAAACGTTAAATTGTCCCAAATGATGATTTAGATGCCAAAGCACTAAACGTGTCCAGCTCTTTTTGTTCATCTGTCCGAAGTAAGGATGTGGAGCGTAATTGAAATCATCGTGTAGTCGGGTGAAATCTAAAATATGTTCCTTCAAAATCTTTATGTCGTTTTCCCAATTAGTCGGTTTAGTTCCATCTCCTTCAACTTGTCCAAGACCCTTTGGAGCTGGGACAGTCTTTCCAGTTTTAGCTAACATAATAATCTCGTTAGGGTCAACTTGTCCGAATTCAAATAATTCCTTTATTCCCATCGCTGCTCTCAATTGGTCTGCACAATGGCAAATCATCTGATTCACATTCATTTTGCCAAATAATGCTTTGTGTTCAGGGGTCAAATTGTCAATGCGTTGAAAAAATTGTTGTACTTCTTCTTCTGTCATGTACGTTATTTAAAAACTCTTTAATCGTATTGTGTCCAGGCTTGCCGCTAACGTTTGTGTTTCTGCAGTGGTGCCTTTTCGAAGCTGCGTCCTGTCCCACGAAACCAAACGTGGAACGAAGATAAAAACTTATAGCTTACACGTCACGGCACCATTGCAGAAACATTTTGTTAGTGGCTGTGTGGTCTTGGAGTCACTCTAATTCGTTGCTATGTCAAGTTAGTCTAAATTTAAAACGAATATTTGAAACCATTGAAAATTAAATAGAGGACAACAAGGTAAAGAAGTGTCCCGACCAAGAGAACAGTTATTCCTTTGAAAATTGAAATTGTCCAAGTTTTGCCAAAAAACTCTTTCTGCATTTTAAGAAACATATACCAATAAGGCACTTGTATCAATATGTCAGAAAGACGGAAACCACCTATTGTCAATGAATCTATTTGCGTAGAAAGTAAAGTCATCACAATGGCAACAAATGCAAATTGGCCGCAAAAATATGTGTGTAAAATTAGAATTTCAGTATAGTTAAATCTGCTTTCTCTGTGGAATAGGTAGTTGGTCGCAGTTAAAAATGGAATGAGTCCCATTAAGTAAATGTTTGTCTTTATTTTCATCAGATAGCCCCACACATAAATAAAGTCAGTCAAGGAACGGGAACTGAAAATGGGGTTTGAATTTGAGATTACACTCTCTATAGGGAAATTTGAAGCAGAAGTAGCCGTAAATGGTACAATGATTAAGTAAATTGCTGTCCAGAAAATTAAATATTTTAACGGGCTGTAATATTTTCTTGTCGCTCCATTAATGTAGTTCAGCACCATCGTCCCTGGATGCGTCCAAAGTTCTCTAAATGTCAGTAAGAGTCCTCCTTCAATTTCGAACAAGTCGTCACGCAGTCCATGCCATAAATATGAGATACTGAATCTTTTGAATGCTCTCTGTCCGCAGCTACTGCAATACTCGCCTTGAAATGTCTGCCGACAATTTTTGCAAATCTCATCTTGATTCATTTACTGCGGTTTAGAATGTCGGTTAGTCTTAATTAGTCCAAAGTGTCCCGGCCACATTGCCACCAACGTTTGTGTTTCTGCAGTGGTGCCTTTGCGAAGCCGCGTCCTGTCCCACGAAACTAAACGTTGAACGAAGATAAAACTTAAATGCAACTCGTCACGGCACCATTGCAGAAACATTTTGTTGTGGCCCGTTTGCTTCCGTGTTCTTTTGGTCAATCTGCATTTGAAATTATCTCGCTGTCACTTTGAAATAGCTTTATTGCCCAATCGGGTGCCTTTTTATCTAAGTTCTTCACACCAATATTCTTCAGTGTCTCGAGCATAGAGAGAGATTTGTCCTTTCTCCATACCAAGGCTCTTGTAATTCCTATTGCTTTTATCTCTCCAGCTTGTTCAAATTTGTGAACGTGATAGACCCATTTTTCATCCCAACCAACAGTACGGAGCCTAACGGTAAACTTTGTCCATAATTTTAGTGGCTTTCTATAAATTATTTTTTGTGAGCCAAGTGTCGGTGCAAGACCTTTAAGTACAATTTCATTGTAAAGTTTTGAACGGGCAATCATCTCCCACCGGACGAAGTCCATATAGGCAGCATATTTAAAGGCTGCCATTACCCGAAGTCCGTCACAGTCAAACAGTCGAACATTAAATGTTCTTGTCAATTCATCTTCAATGTCGACCTGCTTTTGGAATTTTCTTGCAATAAGAATTCTAATTATGCGATACCAGTAATACAGCATATAAAAGTTGTTATTTGGTATTCTATTAATCCATTGTCTCCTCTGTCCCTTTTTCGAAGACTTTTATTAAGTCGGGCATTACATTGTAAATGTAATAATTTGTCATTACGTGTCCGGTGTTGTCAAGCCAAATTTGTTTTGAGTCTTTTATCTGCTTGGCATAATTCTTCGCAAGTTGGAAACTTAATACAGGGTCTTTCATTCCATGTGCTACAAGTGTCGGCATATTGATTTTTTCTAATTCAGAGTAATTAGATTTAGAAGTTTTTATCGCTGCGTTTTGCTGTTTCCTTGCCGAGGGATTGAAGCCTTTTCTTTTATGAATTTCATAAAGTCCCCGCTCTCCAAGAAGTTTTAGTTCCATTGGATAAGAATTATTACCATTCATGTGTCCATAGAATTTGAAAAGCATTTTCAAGTAGTTTTTGTTGGTCTGTATTATTCTTGACCTTAAAAACAATTTTACAACAGGCAATGGTGACCAATTGAATTTTGGGTGGTCATTGTCGTTAAAGTCTATTGTCGATGAAAGTGAAGTAAGAGATAAGACTCTTTCAGGATAGTCGATAGCAAGTCTTTGTCCAATATATCCTCCCATAGAATAGCCAACAATGTGTGCTTTCTTGATATTATTTTGGTCGAGGACTGCAATGGCGTCATTTGCCATGTCTTCCATAGTGTATGGTCTGTCACTTCGCCAGTTCTTCATCCAGTCTGATAGTCCAACGCTTCGGTTGTCAAATCTTATTACTTGATATCCAGTCTCAACGATTGAATGAATGAAGTTTTGATGCCAAAATATGGAAGGTGATGTAAACCCACTAATAAGTAAAACAGTCCCCTTAACAGTTGTAGAATTGCTTTTTGTCTCGAACCAAATGTTAGTTGAATTGGAATTGGCGTAACCAGTTGTCCCCGTTATTAATTCTGGTAATTCATTTGAATTTATTTCTCCGATTACTTTCTCAGAGTCTGTCGGCAGGGTGGGGTCAATAAGCAGATATACTATTAATCCACCAATTAGTCCGAATGCAATAAGTACAATTACTAAATTCATGTACTACTTTTTGTCCGCAAATGGGCCACAACGTTTGTGTTTATGGCGACTTGGGGCTAGGAGCGTTTGTTAAATGAGGAACGAATGACAAACGCGACCACACCGAAGTTGTCCACCGATACGAAACTAAGTAAAGAAACAGAAACTACATAGCGACACCAAACCCCCAAGTTGACATAAACACGTTGTTGTAAACCGTGCGCGTCCACCGTTATTTAGTTTGGACTTGCCTCAAGTCCACCGTTAATTTGTTTTGGACGCGGACGAGTCCGCCTAAATGAATTTGTATTGCGAAGCCGAACACAGAGTCTGCGAACTCGATTAGTTTTTTAGTCCAACGTCAGCCGTTACTGTCTGCGGAAAAAAACCTTGTCCAGCGTGACCAAATTGTCAGCGTAAACCGTTTGAAATTTTTCTTGGCCTCGGTTTTTCTAAATATCCTTCACCAAACAGAAAAAAATTCGCGCTACGCGCATCTAATTTGTCTGGGGGGCGAAACGTTGTCCAGGTGGGAAAAATTTGTTAGGTCTGTACGTCCTCCAAACTGTGTTCGTAAGAAAATATTAAGCGGCTTAGTCGTCACAGTCAGCGGAAACCGATGTCTTTGCGCATGGTTTACAACGTTTATGTATGAAACGTGGCTGGGTTTACGAAGCTGCGTCCTGTCCCACGTGACAAAGCGAAATTAAGAAAACCAAACTAGAAATGTACACAGAGCCCCAGCCATGTTTTATACATTTTGTTGGCAGTAGTGCGCGGTCTCTATACTTTTAGAATTGTTTTTATGGTCTCTCTGTATTCTCGGTACGTCTGATCCACTCGTTTAAGTAGTTCATTTAAGTCGTGCGTAAATTTAGTGTATCTCTTTTCCCCTTCTTCTGTGACTCCCAATGTCGTTTTGTCCCAATTCTGTTCTGGAAGCATTTCAAAAATCGCTTCGCTATGTTTAGCTGGAAAAAATTTTGTCGCCAGGAATGTACTCAGTTCCTTTAAGTTCTCACTGAACGCTTCGTTTTTAGCTGATAATTCCTTATTTAAGAACTTATTCGAATTGAGTTTGTAATAGTTATTGTATGCCCATATTTTTTTAATGTTGTCCAAATTGATCTCATGATTGTAAATTTGGTTTAAAATAGTATTTAACTCTTCTTCATTTAAAATATTGTCAGATGTCTCAAAGATTTTTGAGTCGTGGATGGTGTTCTTAATATTCTCTTCTATTTTCGTATTCTCCCCAACGTTTTCTCGCTTTAGTTCAAGATAGTGAACCCAACCGTTATAAATTAATCCTCCGATAATAAGAGTTATACCATATAATCCATCTTGCTCACTTATAATGTTAAAATGGAATTTCGTCTTCAAAAATTCATTTAAAATATTTTCAAATATCGAAGGAGTAACTAATGAAATACCGGCAAGTACAACTAACCATGTAAACCTATTGTAATATTTAGGTCGTAACAGAAGTATTACCTTAATTACTTGTTCCTTAGTCATTCTTATTGATTACCAATTTTCGTTATTTCCTTTTTGTCGTTCGGTCAATTTTCCCATAAAATCATTTGAAAAGTGTTTAAATATTTATCAGTTATAAACTTAACTGAATAAGAACCATTTTTATAGATGTCTTCATTTGTGTCCTCATCAACTTTCGAAGTTGAAGTTAAAGTCATTTTCATTTTAGTAGCTTGTGTCTTTAGTCTTTCAAGATAACTAAGATCATTACTCATAAATACAAAACCATCAACTGTAGTGACTTTAGATTTTACATTTCGCCATATTGTGGACTTTAGAAAAGTAAAATAACAATCAGCATTAGTATCTCTACATTTTTCATTACTAATAAAACCAAATATCTTGTATTCGTTAGCCTTGTCGTCAGGATGAATATGAAATGTGTCGTCCGACTCATAAGTAAAATGCTTGCTACTAAAAAATGTTTTCAAACCCTCGAAATTCATTTTAGTAATAGCTAAGCACTCAGTTAAAGACAAATATGTCGGCTTAGGTTTACTTACTCCTCTGGAAATCAAAGTCTCAATTGAGGTAAGAGTGAATTCGTAAGCGTTATTCGATTGTTGGGAAGTGACGTTTATCATTAAACTATATTTAACGCCCTCATATATTGAAATCATTGAGTTCTCTTTTGAGCTTTCACCAGTCAATACCATTTTATAGGATAGTGCTGTTTTTACTATTTGTTGGTAAATACCTGTATTTGCTACTTTATAGTAAATAATTTTAAGCTTTCCACCATTCTGATAAATAATATCAATTGAAGATAATATGGAATTTGGGTCTCCATCTTCATAAAATTTCCAACTTGAAGTTTTATCTCCTTCATTAGAATCTTGTGTATGTACAAATACCCAATTACGAGTTAAGAGGAAATTGTTTATTTCAGAGATTGACAATTTTTCAATCTGTATTAGATTGTCAAGAGTTATTGCTTGCCCCTGAGCTATTGTCGGGAGAATGATTACTGCCAGAATTATTATTCGTCTTATCATAATTGTCGATTTCTCTCCATAGGTCAGAGCGCATTACTGCCAACGTTGGTGTATAAAACGTAGCGCGGTTTAGGAGCTAAAGCCTAATGAGGAACGAATGGCTTTAGCGACCTGCTCCGTTTTGTCCCACGACACCGAACGAAATTAAAAAACTAAAACTACAATGCAACACCGAACCAGCGCTATGTTTTATACACGCTGTTGCCGGTAGTTATTTTTTACACCAATCCTCTTTTCCTCAAGTCGTCTAAAAGAGTCCGAATGATTCCTTTTAACCGGAGTGGCATTGAACTGTGTGTCCCTTTTATTTTTTTTAATTCATTGTCCCCGTACTGAAATGTGATTGTTAAACTCCAATCGTCAACGGAACCATAAAAGTCGGTCGTGTCGATATTGTTAATGTTTGTCCATTTAAATAGACTGTCAATTTTATTTTTAGTCTGTGCGTCAATCGAGTAATTCTTTGTCCCTTGAAACTTACTGTTTTCAAGTCCTTTAAATTCTGTATTCCCTTTGTCGTCCATTGTCAGATAAAACTCAGGACATTCACCAAAACATTGTCCGCCTTGAAGAGTAATTTGTTGAAAAATTAGGTTATTGTCAAACTCCAAAGATCTATTGTAGTATTTCAATGTGTCGCTGTAACCAAAAAGAATTAATGAGTCCTTAGTCAGTTTGATTATTTCAAAGTCTGTCGAGTCTTCGTCAAATACTTGGATTTGATTGCCATTCACTGAATATCGTCCCTCACGAGTTAACCAAAGGTCTGAAATGGTTATCAACGTGTCGTCTCGAAATCTTAGTCCAATATACCTGGGGTCGAATTCGAAATAATTGGAGGAATCGCGAACAAAAATCCAATCTGTTTCAAACCATTTTGTCTTGTCAGTCTTTGTCGGTGTACACGAAACGACTATCAGAAGTCCGAAAATTAGTTGGGCAAACTTTGTCATAAAATAATTACCGGCAACGTTTGTGTATGCGCAGTTTAAATTTACCTTTAAAAATAAACAACAAAATTTAAATTGCGCATACACTTTGTTGCTGGCTGTGCGGCCATTCTCTGTACGTCAATCGTAGCATGGCCTTAGTCCAACGTTTATTTCAAGTCTTTAATGACTTCGTTCAACTTGTCAATGGATTCCTGTATTTGATTAAAGATATACCTATACTGAAGTCTTACTTCCACAGATGTCATTCTTAACTCATTGTATTTGTATGATAAGTCTTTGCCCAATTTTGCTATGTCTGCTCCAACTGGGTGTGTGGCATATTTGTGTGTGTCCACTAATTCATGTTGAATGGGTCTTAAAATCTCCTTATAAAACCTCCTCAATGCACGTTTTCCAGCAATATCACTATGAAAGATAAAAATCAGTCCATTTATTAATATATAGGTTCTTTCAGCTGCATGTGCGGGATTTGTAGTTCGTTCATGTAATAAGTAGTCAGACAATAAATCAAGATAATTATTTACCATGCCCTGATAAAGTGTCCGAGCAGCCTGATTCTCTGAATGAACTTGTTTATGATAAATTTCGATTTCGATTATGGCCTTTGAAATAAAATCTAACTGAGACATTACTGTTGATAGAACTTTCTTATTGTCAAAAGCTGCATAAAGTTTATCAAACTCAATTTTGTCAAGTCTCTCAATGTCACTCGCAAGAACCTTTGGAGGAGTCATTGGTATTCCGCTGTCTATGTCGTGTGCGAAATAAAATTCTCGGTAAAGTTTGTTAACGTTCGGGAATAACTTCTCTGTCATCGAAGTCACATTATCGGCATAAAAGTCCCTTAATTTTTTTCTCTCCTTACTTTTCTCAATGTATTTAACGGTTCTGTCTATTAGAAATCCTAATACGAAAATTGTTAAAGTAACAACGACTGTAAACGCGGTGTCGTAGGTTATATAATTAAATAGTTTTTCCTCATCATGGTTTTTGGCAAGCTCTGTCCGAATGTCCTTGAGGTTTTCATTTAATGAGTCGCTCAATGCTTGGACTGTCGGCTCCCAATTATTTTTAACCTTTAGTGAGTCGGTCATGAGTTGTCGGTTTGTTCTTTGTCAATCGTTAGGTCTACTTTGTCCGGCCGCATTGCCAGCAACGTTTGTATATCGGAGACGGAGTCTCCTATATACCTTTATTGGATTCTAAGGTAAGACCTTTGCCAATAATGTCCAATGGGCTAATGAGCTTCTCAAATCCCCTTTTGGTCACATGAGTGTACCTTTCCGTAGTTTGGCTACTCTCATGCCCCAAAAGCGTTTGAATATACCGCAAGTCAGTGCCTCTTTCCAGTAAATGGGTAGCAAAACTATGCCGTAGTGTATGTGCGCTTACATGCTTTTTAATACCTGCCATCGAGCAATATCGATGGATAAACTGGTTCACACTTCTTGCAGAATATTGGCTTCCGTTCGGGCTTTCAAACAACCATTCCTTTGGTTTATACAACTCCAAGTAGTACTTCAAATAGTCTAATGCTAGTTTAGAGAGCAGTGTGATCCGATCTTTGCCCCCCTTGCCGGCTCGTATGTAAATGATCATGCGGTATTCATCAATATCTTTCCATTTCAAGCCCAATAGTTCACTTATCCGTAACCCGGCAGAATACAACAAAAACATGATGCAGCGGTGCTTTATATTCTGTGAAGCCCCCAGCAGTTTTTGCATCTCTTCCTCAGATAATACGGAGGGCAATAATCTTTCCTTAATAGGTCTATCTACGTAATAAAAAGTACGTTCTCCTTTATTTACCCGTTCCAGGTAGAACTTAATCGCATTAATAGCGGTGTTCTGAGTCGAAACGGAAACCTTTCTTGTATCGACCAGGTAAATCATGTACTGGTCGACCAGCTCCTTGGTAATAAGATGAATAGGGGTAGGCGTTATGAATTCCATGAACAAACGCATCTGATTTTCGTAGGTGATTCGGGTGCTTTCGCTGTACCTCATCCTAATCAGGCATTCGGCATAACCCTCCGGTAAGGGTCTCAAAATCTTTAGCGGAACCGGGTTAGTTTTACATTTTTCATTGAACGGAATTGGCACTTTTACCGGGCTAACTTTAGAAAGAGTTTGGAAGAGCATATCCAGATTAGCGGGCGAATACTTAACGTACCAGCATCCATTTGTCTTACTGTATTGGCGATTAGGAAAGTTGCGGACAACCAAATCAGCTTTGGCCTTTAGGGTGTTGCGGATGGCAATGCAATAATTGCCATGATGCCAAAGGGGAGTTAGTTCAATGGTGTCCATAATTACGGTTGTGCAACAGTAACCAGGAAGATTCCCATAGTCGTCTAATAATCGTTTCTAAACGTTTATAATCGTTTGCAATCGGATATATTTTTCGGCAATAGCGCCTTTTCCACACCTAAAACTCCCCAAAAAAGGACTTGTACCAATACCACCCCTCAACTTAACAAAGTTAAACAACTGACATAGTTTATTGAACAGACCCAACCAAGGGCAAGAAGACCATGAAGCAGTTGCAAGAACGTCACCACCCAATGTCAAGAACGTCACCACCCAATTGCAAGAACGTCACCACCCAATGTCAAGAACGTCACCACCGGATTGTAAGAACGTCACCACCCAATTGCAAGAACGTCACCACTCAATGACAAGAACGTCACCACCCAATTGCAAGAACGCCACCACCCAATGTCAAGAACGTCACCACCGGATTGTAAGAACGTCACCACCCAATGTCAAGAACGTCACCACCCAATTGCAAGAACGTCACCACCGGATGTCAAGAACGCCACCACCCAATGTCAAGAACGTCACCACCCAGTTGCAAGAAGACCATGAAGCAGTTGCAAGATCGTCACCACATTAACAGCATAATCGCGTTACCAGCCCCACGAGCCCAACCTGCAGCTGAAAGGATTGATAGGGGACAGACGGAAAAGCTGCTATGAGCGGATTTTAGCAATCTTGGCAAAACGGGTGCAAACGCCTTTTAGGTTGCAGGAATTGAATCATTAAAAGTGGCAAGTCTCACGAAACTAATTCCCTTGCTTATTCCCGGCCCTTTCCCTAGCTTAATTTTTATAAACCCACTCGCCATGTTTGAATTCAACAGCCCGCAGCAGTCCAGGAGGAAATTTCTAGGTTCGTTAGCTGCCCTGGCAGTGCTTCCCGCGTTTGAACAACGGGAGGCAGACACTATATTATATAATGGAAACATTGTTACGATGGGCAAAACCGCGAGGGCCCAAGCCATCGCCATCATCGATGGGAAGTTTTTTGCCGTGGGCACTGACAAAGAGATTCAATCCCTCGCCACGGGGAGAACTAAGAAAATCGACCTCGGAGGTAAAACCGTAGTACCGGGTTTTATTGACGCCCACTCTCACCCCGGTAGTTCGGGCCTGTCGCATTTGCGCGAAGTCGATTGTGATTTGCGCTCCATCAAAGAAATTACCGATGCCATTCATAAAAGAGCGGGCGAAACACCAAAAGGAAATTGGGTACTGGGTTTTAAATACGATGACACCAAAACCCGGGATGGACGAATTGTAAATCTGAATGACCTTGATCTGGCCGCACCCGATCATCCGGTCAGAATCTCCCATCGGGGTGGTCATACCATGTATGTAAACTCACTCGCCTTGAAGATGGCCGGTGTGACTGAATCCACGCCCGATCCGCAGGGCGGTCTTTTTGACCGGGACCCTTCAACAAAAAAGCTTAACGGCAGAATCAAAGAGAGCGCTTGTGATTTATTTGAAAAAGTAATTCCATCCGCCTACACACGTGATGATTTGCGGGAAGGGGTAAAGCTGATTTCTAAGATGATGTCAAAGACCGGAGTGACTTCCGTGCACGATGCCTATGGATCACCGGAATATTTACGGGCCTATCAGGATGCATATGAGAATGGTGATTTAGCTTTGCGCGTTTATTGCCTTATTGGTTATACCCACATTGATAAGATGATTCAGGCAGGTGTGCGGACGGGAATGGGAAATGAATGGGTGCGCATAGGCGCCATGAAAATGACCTGCGATGGTTCTATTTCCGAAAGGACGGCCAGACTTTCTCAACCCTACATCGGTCGCCCGAATGATTATGGTATTCTGGTCAATACCGAAGAGCAGTTGTACAGCTATGCTAAAAGAGCTCACGATGCCGACTGGCAAATTGGTATTCATGCGAATGGCGATGTGGGTATTGATACGACACTTCGGGTGTATGAACGACTTCAAAAGGAACGACCCAGGCGCGATCCGCGTTTCCGCATTGAACATTGCACCATGATCAATGACTCATTAATTCAACGAATGAAAACACTGGGTGTGATACCAACTCCTTTTTCAACCTACGTCTACTATCATGGAGAGAAAATGGGAGAGTATGGTCCCGAGCGATTGAAGAATATGTTTGCCCTTCGCAGCTTTTTAGATGCTGGCATTCGGGCCACACAAGCTTCCGACTATCCTCCGGGCCCCTTCGAGCCAATGATGGCGTTGCAATCCAGTGTCACGCGCACCGATTTGAAAGGAACGGTTTGGGGCGCTAATCAAAAAGTAACGGTCGATGAAGCGATCCGTATCGGAACCATGCATGGTGCCTATGCATCGTATGAGGAGAATACAAAAGGGTCTATTGAATCGGGCAAGCATGCTGATTTGGTTGTGATGGGAAGAGATCCCTACAAGGAAGATCCTTCCACACTGGTGACTATTCCTATTGAAAGGACGATGGCAGGCGGGAAGTGGGTATATGAATCCTAACGTTGAGTAATTGTATTGTCAGGTTGAGCCTGTCGAAACCGGATTTGAAGTTGAAATAGCCTTCGACAAGCTCAGGCATAATAGTATAAAAATTTTGTTAAGTAATTTTAACAACGTTAGACACAATTGGCATCCGCAATTTTTAAGGCTTCGGAAATCATCGCCATACCCTCATCAATCTGTTCTTCTGTTACCGTGAGGGGAGGGGCAATGAAAATGTAGTTCCATCGCACAAATGTGTACATGCCGAGCTCCTTTAGCTTGGCGCCCACCTGATTCATTACCTTCATGGCCGAAGCCGGAGCATTGTAAGGGGCCATGGGTTCTTTCGTCTTCCGATTCTTCACTACTTCAATGCAACCCAGTAATCCCGTGTTCCTGAAATCTCCAATGCACGGGTGTATCTTTTTCAAATTCTCTACGCATTTATTCACGTAAGCTCCCATCTTCGATGCGTTCTCAATCAGGTTATCAGTTTCATAAATCTTGATTACCTCCAGGGCAGCTGCGCAGGCAGTAGCATGGGCACTGTAGGTTAGCCCAATCATTAAGGGATCATTATCATATTTAGCGGCAATGGCATCCGTCACCATCAAACAACCGAAGGGCAAATAACCGGACGTAATTCCCTTGGCCATACACACCATATCCGGCACCACGCCATGATGTTCAAAGCCAAACCATTTACCCGTGCGACCAAAGCCACTCATCACTTCATCCGCAATTAGTAAAATACCATGCCGGTCACAGATTTCGCGAAGCCTCTTCCAATAATTCTTAGGATACTTGATACAACCCGAAGAGCCGCTTTCTCCTTCCATCAGAATGGCAGCTATATTTTGTGGCCCTTCAAAATCAATGACACGTTCAATGTGGGAGATGCATTCCAGCTTGCAAGACTGAGGCTCCTGACTCCAGGGGCAGCGATAGCAGAATGCATCTTCAACATGTACCACATTGGGGACTTGTTGTGAATCGGCCGGCAACTTGCGGGGATCACCTCCGGCAGTCATCGCTCCATACGTGGCTCCGTGAAATGCACGGTACCGTGTAATGATTTTATGGCGGCCGGTATAAAGCCGGGCCAACTTCATCGCATTCTCGATGGACGTGGCACCACACAAGGTAAAGAATGCTTTGTTTAAGTTTCCAGGACAAATCTCCGCCAGTTTTTTTCCGAGTTCACCGCGTACCTGCGTAGCACAGCTTGGTGTTACATAACTTACCAACTGCATTTGCTTCACCACGGCATCGGTAACACGTTGGTCGCCATGGCCAATGTTTACATTCATCAGCCCACTGGAAAAATCCAGATAGCGTTTGCCATCATAATCATACAGGTAAACACCTTCTGCACGGTGCACGCAGATGGGATCAATTCCTTTTTGCTTACTCCACGAAAAGAGCGTGTAGTCGAGATTATTCTGGAGTACTTCTTCACGTTCAGAAGCGAGGGTGGCAGTTTCTTTTATCATAAAAAAAAATTTTAATTGTTGTCAGGTTGAGCTTGTCGAAACCTGATTAGTATACTCTAATCGCCTTCGACAGGCTCAGGCTGACATTATCATCTTTTAGACAGCCCCATGACGCTAAGCTCATCACTTTAACTCATCCAATTTGTTTTTGACTCCGGATTCCACTTCACCGTAATCTTTTTCAGCTTCGTCCAGAATTCAATAGAACTTTTTCCGGTGATATCACCTGATCCAAATTTTGATTCATTCCACCCGCCAAATGAAAATGGTTCGCGTGGAACGGGTACGCCAATGTTGACGCCAATCATTCCCGAACTTGCTTTCTCCATGACCTGTCTTGCCAGTCCACCACTTTGTGTGAATACAGCGGCCGCATTGCCATATGGATTTTCATTTTCAATTTTCAGGGCTTCTTCCAATGTATCGGTGCGGATAATGCTAATCACGGGTCCAAATATTTCTTCGCGCGCTACCGCCATGTCGGGCTTTACATAATCAATGACCGTAGGGCCAACATAATAACCTTTTTCTTTCCCTTGTACTTTTATACCGCGTCCGTCCACGAGGATCTTAGCCCCTTGTTGTTCTGCTTCTGTGATGTAGCGTTCAATGCGTTCTTTCGCTTGTTTGGAAATCACCGAGCCTAGATTTTTTCCGGGAATAATTTTTCTTACTTCCTTGCAAACTTCTTCAACGATGTGATCCGATTTACCAACCGCCACCATAGCAGAAGCTGCCATACAGCGTTGGCCCGCGCAGCCCGACATACTTGCCGCTACATTGCTGCCCGTCATTGCGGCATGTGCATCAGGAAGTACAATGAGATGATTCTTTGCTCCGCCCAGCGCCAGTGCTCTTTTAAAATGTGAGGTGGCCCGTGCATAAACGAGTTTAGCTACTTTTGTTGAGCCAACAAAGGAAACGGCATCAATACCGGGATGATCACAAATGGCTTCTACCATTTCCTTATCTCCATTGATAATTGAAAAGATTCCATCGGGTAGTCCTGCTTCCTTTAGTAACGAGGCTATGCGTTGGCAACTGATCGGCACAACTTCGGAGGGCTTCATGATCATCGCATTGCCGAGTGCAATGGCATTGCAGATGGTCCAATGAGGAACCATGCTTGGAAAATTGAAGGGGACGATGGACGCAACTACGCCTACGGGCCAATGTTCAATGCGACATTCAACGCCTTTACTTACTTCAAGCGATTCACCCGTTACCAATTGTGGTAGTGAACAGGCAAATTCGGTAAGCTCGATGGCTTTGTCAACCTCTGCGGTGGCTTCACCTATTGTTTTGCCATTTTCTTCGGCAATCAGTTCGGAGAGTTCTTTGTTATTTTTCTCAAGCAATTGCTTATAGCGATAAAATACTTGTACGCGTTCCTTGATAGGAACTTTCTCCCACAGCTTCTGTGCCTCTTTTGCAGTTTGCACAGCCTGATCAAGGTCTTTGTTTGTTGATAATCGCATGGTGGCAATGAGGGTTCCATCGAGTGGAGATTCAATATCCATAGTCCGGCTGCCGGAAGAGATGACAAAGCGACCGTTGATAAAATTCTGTACTTCGGGGTGTTTCATGATTTCAATATACAAATAAAATTCTTCGATTGAGGAGTCTTACACCTTCAAGGTGTAAGACTCTTGACCTTAATCATCCACCTGTCTTTCTTTTGATCAGTCACCTTCAAGGTGTAAGACACCTGACCTCAATCATCCGCCTGTCTTTCCTTTGATCAGTCACCTTCAAGGTGTAAGACACCTGACCTTAATCATCCAACTGTCTTTCCTTTGATCAGTAACCTCATCAAATAGTACAAAGGCCAACCCGACAGTACCATAATGAACCCGGTCATGGCGGTAGATGGATTGTTAATGAGAACACTTACGTTCACGCCCATATAGACAAGTATGAAGAGGATAGGTAATATAGGATATCCAAACATTTTATAGATGTCGGCCGGCTCTCCCGTTTTCTTGGCGCGATGGCGCAACACAAATACAGAACCTACAGCAAGAGACATTCCAATGCTATCAAAGAACATTACATAGTCCAGAATTTTTTGAACTGATGAAAGAAGGAACAATGTAATAATGATAAAAGCCACATAAAGTGTAAGAGCCCACTCCTGTACTTGTGTCTTTTCATTTACCTTTTTTAAAATTGGGGGAAGAACACCGTCTTCTGCCATCGCATAATACACACGAGGATTAGCCATAATAGAAGAGTTGACATACGCCAGCACCGCGAAGAACATGATCACGGCAGTAACCTTAAAGCCAATGCCTCCAAAGATCAGCGAGATCATATCTGCCGCCAGCGCATTAGAGGTTTTGATTTGCTCAAATCCAAGTACGTAGTAATAAGAAAAATTAACCAGCATATACAAGGTAAAGGCAATGGCTATTCCGAAGAAGATACTTCGGGGGAGATTCTTCTGCGGCTCTTTAATATCACTTCCAAAGTTGATCATCATGTGATAACCACCGCAGGTAAAAAATACAGGAACGAAACAAAGCAAAAACGCTTTGCCGGAATCGCTCATCGACAGTGACGAATAGCTGCTGAGAACAGGAGTCGGTGTATGTCCTACAAAAATGAGCGAAATGAGTAGTAACATCATTCCAATTTTAATGGCCATGAGCACATTGAGTACGCGTGAACTCATCTTGATCCCGATAAAGTTGATCCCGAATAATAAAAGGACTGCAATAATGGTGGTGATCTTCACACCCAACTCACGGTCAACATTGGGCAGAATAATGGGATTAATATAGTCTGCGCCAATAATGGCCACGAGTGCCGAAGTAGCGGCATTGGAAATCACACTGATCCAATTGACCATGAAGGCGATCACGGGATGATAGCAATGTGAGAATATTTTGTAATAACCTCCGGCAGTCGGGTAGCGGCTTCCGATCTCAGCAAATGTTAAGGCCCCGCATAAACTAATAACTGCACCCAGGCCCCAGGCCATAAAGAAAATGGTTGGCGTCTGAGCCTTGTTGGCTACTTCAACCGGAGTACGAAATATCCCCAACCCGATAATAAGACTCACCACCACCATGGTCAGGTCAAAGACACCTAGTTTTGGTTTAATAGAAGTCCCCACTGATTGTTTTACTCCGATTTTAGCGGAAGAATAATTTTTTCATAAAGTAAGTGACCCAACGTTCTAATCCAACTTTATTCGGTTGGTCGGTGAAGTTTCATCTATATAAATTCAACTCCTATTTCTGGCAATAATCTCTATATTGAAGCCCGAAAATGATTTTGCCCTAATGACCTTATGACGTTACGCCTCACATTACTTTTAGTATTGTCTACTCTTCAGCTAAGCTTGGCCCAGACTATTGTGAACATGCCCAATGTCGATGAACGACCAACGGCAGCCGCAACAAGCCTTACCATTGATCCAGTCGTTGATGGCGAAGTGCTTACGGATGAGGTGTGGAATAAGCTAACTCCGATTGATCAGCTGTGGCAAACAAAACCAAGCGCAGGATTTCCAGCTTCTGAAAAGACAGAAGTCAGAATTGGGTATACTAAGACTACTTTTTATTTATCGGTGGTCTGTTTTGATGCAGAACCAAATAAGCTGGTTGTATCGGATGCCCGAAGAGACGCAACACTCGATAACACAGACAGCTTCTTGTTTATTCTTGATACCTATCATGATCGGCAGAATGGATTTATGTTTGGAACGAACTCCATTGGTATTGAGTACGATGGACAAGTTGACAATGAGGGCCAAGGCAATTTTTCTAGCAATCGCCTTCAAAGCGGAGTCATTGGCGGATTTAATTTGAATTGGGATGCATCATGGACCGTTCGGTCAAAAGTGGGTGAGTATGGATGGAGCGCTGAGTTTGCCATACCACTAAGAACCTTGCGATTTGCTTCGGGCAAGGATCAAACCTGGGGAATAAATTTTCAGCGCAATATCCGGAAGACAAATGAAATTGATTACTGGGCTGCGCTGCCCATTCAGTTTGATTTGAAGCGTTTGTCATTGGAAGGTACGCTGACAGGATTGAATTTAGAGAGCCCGGGAAATCTCAAACTCATTCCCTATGTGCTTGGAAGAGTGGCTCGTGATTACACAACTGATCCTTCGGAGGCGAAACTTCAATCCGAGTTTGGCGCAGATATTAAATACAGCATTACTCCGGCCGTTACACTTGATCTTACTTACAATACGGACTTTGCACAAGTAGAGGTCGACCAGCAACAAGTTAATCTTGATCGTTTCAATTTATTTTTTCCTGAGAAGAGACCTTTTTATTTGGAGAATGCGGGGCAATTTTCGGTAGGTAGCCCGAGTGAAGTTGATCTATTCTTTAGTCGAAGAATTGGTCTCGGACCAAAAGGTGAGATTATACCGACCATTGGAGGAGCAAGATTATCTGGAAAAATTAAAAATACCAACATCGGATTTTTGAATATCACGACAGATAATGTCGAAGAATTGCAAATTGATAAAAATAATTTTACAGTTGGTCGAATCAATCAACAGATCGGTCAACGCTCTTCCATCGGTGGATTGTTCATTAATAAATTAAGTATTGGAGACTCCAATAGAACCAATAAGACCTATGCGGTCGATGGTAAATGGGGAATTGGAAAGAAAGCTACAATCTCAGGGTACTATGCTAAAACAGAAACTCCGGGTATAGATACCAATGATCAATCTTTTAAGCTCTTGGGTAGTTATGAATGGAATGGACTCAGGGCTTCAGCGGGGTATACGCAAGTAGGCGAAGGTTTTAATCCGGAGGTTGGTTTTTTATTGCGTACTGCCTATCACAAGCCGGAAATTTCTATCCTTAAACAAGTTCGGATGAATGGTAAATATGGATTGCTGGAATTGCGCCCTCATGTTACCTACAGGAGTTATTTTAATTTCTCCGGATTTCAAGAGACCAGCTTTCTTCATGTCGATAATCACTGGGCTTGGGTGAAAGGCTTTGAAATACATACAGGAATAAACTTTACTACCGAAGGAGTGGTTACTCCTTTCGAGATATCGAAAGGCATCACGGTTCCTGCGGGTACTTACAATCACCAGGAAGCCCAGATTGTTTTCATGACGAATCCTAGTAAGCAGGTATACATAAGTACACGCTCTATTTTGGGAGGATCGTTTGGAGGAACCCGGTATTTAAATACGGGTACATTGGGTGTTCGTATAGGGGATAAGTTCAATTCAGAATACAGTCTGGCCGTCAATGACGTTCGCCTTCCTGAAGGTGATTTTGTTGCCAGTATTTTAGCCGCCAGAATTTCGTATACGTTCCGACCTCGTATTAATCTCCAAAGTTTCATTCAATTCAACAGTGCAACTGATCTCTGGTCATTTAATATAAGGTTCAACCTTCTTGAACAGGCCAATACGGGCTTGTTTGTTGTCTTCAATGATATCTACACCAATGGTAATGTCAGCAATAGAAGCTTTACGATTAAGTACACGCACGTGTTTGATTTACTCGGAACTAAAAAGAGAAGTAAGGAAGGATAAACCCGGATTGCGCATTAGAATTTTCTAATGAGTAATCCATTGTTTACATCTCGATTATTCTATCCAATTAGTTTTACGTCCTTTCAACCGTAGGGAGAAATCTTATCTAAATGGAGGCCGTTCGTCAACCAATAGAAGATTTCTCGCAATTTCGTGAATGCCCCGCACAAATTTGGTATGCTCGAAAAGACTCGATTAAAAAATTGCAAAGGGATTTTCTAGTAGCACAATCCGGGATAAATTCTATTTAACTTTTTTTAGGATACCCTGCGATAATTTTAATCCCAACATCAGGGATACCCAGCCCAATAGGATCACATGTTCTGCATAGCTTCCGCCTGCATTTGGAAAAGTCCCTTGCACTCGGGAGAGGTACGTCATAAAGAAAATAAACCACACATAGTAAAGATAAATCATGGTAAGGATTGAAAATTGCCTTGAGGTAATTTTAGTTTGCTGGAATTGATTCTCCATCCACGGCATAACAAAGATGAGGAGATAGGCGAGAAATCCTCCGGTCAATCGAATAGGAACCAACGGAATACCTGAGAGATAAACATAGGTTAGTAGTTCGGCCAAATGAATGCCATGCGCGATGGCAAACACTAAAAAATACTTATCGGACAGAATGAACTTAATTTTAATAAATTGATGATACTGAAACAGAAAGATCAAACTGAAAATGATAAGCGATGCTCTCCCTGAAAACCGAGTCAATGCCTGAATCGCCTCGAGACTTACTCCATAATTAATAACAGCTAATAGCACTATACCAACTTCTATTATTAGGGTGGAGAGAAAGGCGTTCCTGAAACTCATCGGGCTTGAGTTTCTTTTAATGCTTGCATAAAAATACCAACTTCTTCTTCCGTATTGAAATAGTGAGGGGAAACCCGAAGTGCCCAATCAACGCCTTTGTTTATAAAATCAATTAATCCATATTCGCGGTAGCTGATAGATGTATTGATATTCTTTTTACGCAAGGCCTCCATAAATTCATTAGGCTGCCATCCGGGGATTTTGAGTGTGATGATACTGCTTAGTCTTGTCCCGGTGTCCAGGATTTTAATTTCAGGTAGGGCAGAGATAGCATTTCTTAGAGTTGAACAGAGAACCGCATTCCTTTCTTCAATATTTCTAATTCCGATGCTCAACGCATATTCGACAGCAACTTTGGCGCCCACCAAAAGGGCATAGGGGAATTCCCAATCTTCAAATCGTTTGGCATCGGGTTGGGGTAGGTATTGATCAGGAGCTGTCCAGTGAGCTCCACGCATGTCGATGAATAAGGGCTCCAGGCCTTGTTCCAGCACACGATCTGCAATGAATAGAAAACCTGCACCTCGGGGTCCTCTCAGAAATTTCCTAAACGTGGCGCTCAGAAAATCACACTGTATTTTATTCACGTCAAGAGGTAATTGCCCTGCGGATTGACAGGCGTCAACAAGATAAAGAATACCTCGTTCGCGACAGAGTTTCCCAACTTCTTCGATAGGTTGTATCAATCCTGAATTAGTTGGAACATGGGTCAGCGAAACCAGTTTTGGTTTATGGATATCCATCAATCGTTCCATATCTACTATGTCAACTCCCCCGTGAATGCTGCTTGCCGCACGAAGAATTTTTATTCCAAATCTTTTTTGAAGCGACAGAAAGGCCAATTGATTAGAGATATAATCTTCATTGGCGATAAGGATTGTGTCTCCTTCCTGGAATGGAATGGATGAGAGTGCCCGTGCAAATGAATTAGTGGCGCTGGAGGTAAATGCTATGTTTTCTGGTTTACAGTTAATCAGTTCTCCCAGCGCCTTATAAAACCCTTTAATTTCGTGCGATTTAATATCTTCAGTTTCATACCCACCGGTAACTGCCTCAAAGGAAATATAATCTTGGATAGAATCGATTACAACCGTGGGCATGAGAGATGCTCCTGCATTGTTAAAGTGAATCTTTCCGGCACACCCCGGTGTGTCTTTTCGGACATTGATAAGATCGATCATTGATTATTAATATTGAGTTTGAGAATCAGAAAATTACCGAAAAAATACTTTAGAGCATCTCTAAAAACCTAAATTGCTTGTCAGGCTGTCCCGATAGCTATCGGGATCGAAGCGGATTTAGGGAGTCCATATTAGGAAATATGTTTCGACAAGCTCAACATGACACGGTTTTTAGGGATGCCCTTTATTTACTTTTAATGTAATTTACTTTTCAAAACTACCTATGAGATCATTTTTCCTCCTTTCATCCTTTTTAGTAAGCATTAATTTGATTGGCCAAGCACAGGATGCCAGATATGCCATATGCGAAAACTGTTGGATTGCCGATTCATTGGGCAATCACCGGGCAGTAATGCAAGTTGAGATGGATTCAAAAGTGGTGCGAGCCGTTATTCCCTGGCGCAGGCAAGATCAAAATCCAAATGAGAAAAACATTGTAGTAACCAATGCTCAAGGAAAAAGAATTCTAAACATACTGCGAAGCAATATAAGTAGAGAAAAAGGTGAGATTTATTTCGAGCCGCAATCGGGAAAAGGAATTTATTATATCTACTATCTGCCGTATCGATTGAAAGGAACACGATACTATCCAATCGCTGTATATCAACCTTTCCTGGAAACGGCTGACGTGGAGTGGAAGAAGCATACAGAATCCGCTACGGTACCGGAAGCTACGTTGGTTGAATTTCAATCCATTGATGACTTCAATAGCTTTTATCCCATGGAAGTGATTGCAACTGCGGATGAAATGAGTCGACTTAAATCGTTGAACAGTTCGAAACCATTTTTAATATTTCCCGAAGA